>JABFSN010000004.1 GCA_013140575.1 Phycisphaerales bacterium
TGTACCATGCCCGGCTGGCACTCAGGAGGGCTGTGAGTTGAAAACTTCATGCGAAATCCTGTGAAACGCGGGGCTACATTCAGGCCTGCCTGCGGCAGGCAACCCACGGAGACGCTAAACACGTACGGAGCCGTGGGGGTGGAGCGTAGGAATCGGGAAGCCCCGGCAGGGGCGACCGCGGTCAGCGCGCACGCGGGCGACAGGGCGTGCCATCGATCACCCCGTCCGCGGCGCATGGGTCGCCGCCGATTCTGTCATGGACCCATGCCCGACGGGTCCGTGACAGAATCGGCGGCGTGGTCGAGGCCCCGGCAGGGCAGCGACGTCTACGTCGCTACGTCGCGGCGTCGCCGACCCACGACCGACGCCCTGCGAGCGAACTCCCATCCCATTCCCCAGCTCCGGCAGGAGCGCTCGTCGCCAGCCCACGGCGGAAGCCGTGGGAGCGATTCCCGAACCCGCGCCCCAGCCCCGGCAGGGGCGACCGAGGCTCATGCGATGGCACCGGCCGCGCCAGATGCTCTTTCGCGCGCGGGCAGATCGGCTCCCATCTGCTCCACGATTTCGTCGCGCGCGGTCCGTCCGCCCCTACCGGGGCTTGTAATGGAGCGCGGCGTCGTGCCCCCACGGCTTCCGCCGTGGGCTATTTACGTTCGCCCCTACCGGGGCTGAAACGGGCCGCCTAAACTGTCATGGACCCATGCCCGACGCCCCTCGATCGCTTCGCTTGCCTGCACCTGAAGTGGGTGGCGGAGACGCTGGCCATCGCCATGCCCGACGCCCCTCGGTCGCTTCGCTTGCCTGCACCAATCGCCGATATAACATGCGCGAACGCCGCGTCGAGCCGTCCATCGGTGGGATCCATCGCCGCCGGCGGAAAATGCCGTCTCGTTCCGACCATGCACCCGACCGCCGGTTTGCGGAGGCTCTTGTGTCCACCATTATCTCGCCGCCGCCCGCGGAACGCGTTCTTCGCAGCGTGACCATGATGGCCGTGCTGGCCGGGTTCAGCGGCTGGTTCGTGTACGACGGGTTCCTCGGTTGGCCGCGGCAGAACCTCGCCACCTCCGTTCAAGCGTTGTTTCCCATTCCCGACCCGTTGCCCGCGATTGACTCGCGGATCACCGCGCCGACCGCCGACGCGGTGCGCGGGGAATTCAACGCCGCCGGACGCTTCACCCGCGGCGACCTGCTGCGCCGGCTGGGCGAACCCGCATGGAGTGGAACCGTCGAGGGCACCACCCATGCGTGGTATTTCGGCCCCGGGGGGGTTCTGAAGGTCGCCATGACCGGCGATCTGGTCAGCGCCGTGAACTTCCAATCGGGCGGCCATGACGAATCCGAATTGCGCTGGCAGAAAATCCTTGGTTTCGGACTGACGCCGTTCGCACTCTTCGCGGTCTTTCGCCTGATGCGCGATCTGACCACGCGCGTCCGCCTCGACGACGCGGGATTGAAACTCGCCGGGCATCCCGCGATACCCTATTCCGCGATGACCTCGCTCGACGCTGCGCGCTACCGAAAAAAAGGCATCGTCACTCTCGCCTACGATTTGAATGGTTCGAGCCGGCGGGTCCGGCTCGACGAATACGCCATCCGCGATTTTCGCCCCATCGTCCGAATCATCTGCGATCGCCGCGGTTTCGACGTGCCCTTCACGCCGCCGTCGCCGCCATCGACTTGACCAGCCGCCCGTGAACAAGCCGGACTCGCGGAATGCGACATCATCTTGAAGACTCCCCGATAACTGTAATCGCCCCGCGGCGACGTGGCCGGTTTCCACCCTCCCCCATCTTGTCAATCTTGTAAATCCTGTCGATTCTCGAATTGCTCGTGAACGCTATTCCGGACCGCGCCCGCATCGCACCAGGATCGGTCGGAACCGCGTCCGGATCGCCGCGGCGATTTCGTCCGGCGACATCCCATCGGTGTCCACCACCAGTTCCGCCCAGCGCCGATACACCGGATCGCGCTCCGCGAGAATGTCGCCGATTTCGTCGATCATCGCCTTGCCAGTTAGCGACGGTCGGGCCGTTCGCGTGGCCGGATCCCCCGCGATCCGTTTCGCCAGCACATCGACCGAACCGGACAAATAGACGATTCGCGACGAACCGGCCAATCGCCGCATGTTCGATTCGTCCATGACCGCACCGCCGCCCAGGCTGATCACCGATGGCAGGCGATCTGCCGCTCGCTCCACGGCGATGGACTCGCGTCGGCGAAAACCCGATTCACCCTCCGCCGCGAAAATTTCGGCGATGGACTTCCCTGCTTCGGTCTCAATTACCTCGTCGGTGTCAACGTGCGGCACGTCTAGCATTGCGGCCAGCCGCCGGCCGACCGTCGTCTTGCCGCTGCCGCGGCATCCGATCAGGACGATGTGCCGAATTGCGTCGGCCACAGTCATGGCTGCCGGTCGGCATCGACCGCGGTCGTCGCCAGCTCCCACAGCGGCGCCATCTCCGGCAGTTGTTCCGTCCAGTAATACAATTGCGCTGCCGCCTGACGCGCAAACATGGTCAATCCATCGACCGTCCTGCATCCCGCGGCTTCCGCATCCCGCAGCAAACGCGTCTCCGCGGGTCGGTAGACCGTGTCAAACACCACCGTACCGGCGGCCAGCCTTGCAGCCGGCATCGGCGTCGATTCGACGTCCGGCCACATGCCCACGCTGGTGCAGTTCACGATGATTTGACCGTCGCCGCGGCTGCGGTCGTCCCACGGTGCGGGTTTGCACCCGAACGCGTCGGCCAACGCCGCAGCCCGTTCCGCGGTGCGATTGTAAACCGTGACCCGGCAGCCGCAATCGACGAGCCCGGCGACGACCGCCCGCGCCACGCCCCCCGCTCCCAACACGTCGACGCCCACGCCTTCCAGTCCCTGCGCCTCGCGCTCCATTCTCTCCAACAGTGTATCCAACGCGGCCGTGCAGTCGGTGTTGCATCCCCACGGCTCGCCGTCGTCGATCCGAATGGTGTTGACCGCCCCCAGCACGTCGGCCGGCGGATCGACGCGTTCGCCGAGATAACGCAACGCATGTTCCTTGTGGGGGGCGGTCACGCTGAATCCGCCGGCATCGAATCCCGGATACGACAGGCACCGGTCCATGAACGCGGCGAATGCGTCGTAGCTCGGCTCCACCGGCATCGGCAAATAGACGGCCGGAAACCGCATCGCCGCGAACATTCCGTTCATCACCACCGGGCTGATCGAATGGGATACCGGCCAACCGATAACCCCATAAACGGCCGTCGATTCGTCGATGGCGTCCCATCGGTACAGGTCGCGCAGAACCTCCAGCGACACCTGCCCCGGCGCCGTTTCCATCCCCTCGCGATGGGCGCAATACGTCGCGTACGCTCCGAATTTCCCGGCCAGCGCCCGCGACATCAAACCGGCCTCGCCCATGCAGATCGCGACGGCGTCCTTCGGCGACGCGCGCATGATATCGAACGCCTCGAAATTCGACAGAATGGATTCCGCCGGCCACGCCACCTTCACCGCGATCGCCTCCGGAACCGCGCACATCGCCCGGACCATGCGTTCCAATTCCGCCGGGCGGCGATGCCAGTCGTGATGCGACAAAAGAATTCGCGCCGATTCCCGTTTCGACGCGTTCATCCGCCCGGCGCTCGACATCGCCGCGCCGCCCGCCGCGAACGGCGATCCGCCCAACCGCTGCCAATCGTCCCATTCGAAATCGATAATCCCGTCGCTCACCGAACCCGCGGCGGCCAGCAGCGCTGCCCGCTGCGCCGGCGTATCCGACGATGTGCCGCCCTGCGCCACGGGTCGGCAAGTGACGATCCATTGCCCGGACGGCAACGCGTCCGCAAGTCCACGAATCGACTCGGACGTCGCGTGCAGCGCGTCCAGTCGCACTTCTACGGCGTCCGCCCCGCGCTCGAGCGCCTCCAACGCCGCCGCCACCACCCGCTGTGGGTCACGTTCCGCGATCGACGCCACTAGTGCCGTCATGTGTCACTCAATGAACCATTCAGGTCCAATAATACCACGCGCAAACCCTCCATCAATATTAAAGGGTCGCCGATCATCGGCGACCCGTATCAATTCAATATCCGACTGCTTCGCGCCCGCGTACCGATCACGCGCCGCAACACGGCGGACTTCCGGAGAAGGCGTCCAGCACGGCGAGGATGTCAAAAATGTCAACCGCCATGTCGTGGGCCGGACACGGCACCAGGTCCACGTCCACCAAGGGGCACGTCGTGAAAACGCCTGCGAATCCGTCGAGGACGCACAGAATGTCAAAAATATCCACCATTCCGTCGTTGTTCACGTCCCCATCAACAGGTGTCATGCACTGGCACGCGTCCGGCACGCCGTTCATGTTCGCATCGGGTTCGGATCCGTCCCGAATGTCGCAGGCATCCTCCACGCCGTTCTCGTTGCAATCGTTCACCGGCGGATCGGCCGACACGATCCGATAGACCCTGTCGCTGCCCTGCTCACAGATGTAGATTTCGCCGTACGCATCGGTCCCGAACGATGAAATGCCGAACATCAGACCGGGGTTCAATTCGGCCGTGCGATCGGTGAATTCCAACAGACCGGTTCCGCGAAAACTCCAGATTTCCTCGCTGCCGTTTTCCGCGAAGAAGTACGTTCCCTGCGGCAGTCCGGGCAGGGCGCAACCCCGATAGACCTCGCCGCCGATGATGCAATTCCGTCCGCCGCTGTGCGAATACTCGTGAACGGGATCGACCACCAGCGCCGAATTGCAGGTGCATCCCGTCGAGGCGACGAAGCAATGGTTGGCTTCCATGCACCGCCAACCGTAATTCTCCCCGCCCGTGCTGGCCCCCGGCTGAATATCAATCTCCTCCCACGTGTTCTGTCCGACGTCACCGATGTACAGATCGCCCGTCGCGCTGTCGAAGGCACAGCGGAACGGGTTTCGCAAGCCGTACGCCCAGATTTCGTCGTCGCCCGTAATAACCCCCGCAAACGGATTCGTCGGCGGCATCGTAAACGGCTCGCCGGAATCCACGTCGATCCGCAACATCTTGCCCAGCCGTTGGCCGGTGATGTCCTGCGCCCGGTCCCCCGGGTCTCCGCCGCTGCCTCCGTCGCCGGTCGCGATGTACAGGTAGCCCAGGGCGCCGTCGTTGGGACCGAACCCGATCCACCCTCCGTTGTGGTTGCTGAACGGCTGCGAAATCGTCATCATGATCAACTCGCTGGCCGCACTGGCCGTCAGCGCCGTCGCCGGGGTTCCGACGGCCGCGAAACGCGAGATGCGCGTGTCGAACGGCGACGCCCCGGGTCGCGTGTAGTTGACGTACAACAACCCGTTGTTGATGTAGTCGGGATGGAACGCCAGCCCCAATAGACCTTTCTCGCCGCCCGCGCCGACCCGATCCGTAATATCCAGATAGGTCGTCAGCGTCTCGGTCTGCAAGTTGAACAACCGAATCCGCCCGATCTGTTCCACGACGAAAATGCGGTCGAACACCCCCGGCGCGTGGGTCACAAAAACCGGATCGCTTATACCCTGCACCACAAGCTCAACCGTCAGCGGCGTCCCGCCCCCGGCCGCAAACCGCACGGCAACCAGCACCACCATCGCCGACATTGCGCCGGCCGTTCGTCTACTTGTTCGCATCGTGTGCCTCCCCGGCAACATGGTTCGCACGTCCAAACCAAACCCCGCTTCATCAGGAAAAATGGCCCGCCGTTTGACGGCCCAGTGCCCTCCGAACGAATAACATACTAACCGATCGGGACGATCGCGTCGTGTTCCAGCAACGAAGTTTATCAGTTCGTCCGCTGCGACTGCAAGTTCTAATCGCGGAATTCAAATCAACCGTCGATGACACGATCGCATTCGCGCCGCTTTTCAATGTCGCACGGTAACCGCACGAATGATCATCTCCGCGGCGGCCTTGATTTCGTCGTCCGTCGTCGGTCTCCCGAGGCTGAACCGAATGGCGCCCAGCGCGAGATCCCGAGGTACGCCCATGGCCGTCAAGACCGCGGACGGTTCCATCGCGTCGTGCCGGCAGGCCGCCCCCGGGCTGGCGCACAGTTCCGGCATCCGCGACAGTAATTCGATGCTGTTCTCGCCAACGAACGATGCGTTCAGCGTGTTCGGCAATCGCTTCTCGGCGCGGCTGTTGACCCGGACGCGATCTCCCAATCCAACCTCCAGCAGCCGTTGAAGTTGGTGGCACCGCTGCCGCATTTCGGCACTTCGTGGATCGACCTGCACCAGGTGTGCGGCAGCGCCCAAGCCGACGATGTTCACTACGGCGGACGTACCGGCGCGGCGGCCGGCTTCGTGCCCCGCTCCCAGGATCAATGGTTCGATCTGGATGCCGCGACGAATGAAGAGCGCGCCGATACCGGCTGGGGCGTAGAACTTGTGGCCGGCTAGCGACAGAAATTCGACGCCCAAGTCGCCGACGATTACCGGCATCTTTCCGATGCTTTGCGCCGCGTCGGTGTGCATCCACACGCTTGCTTCGCGGGCGATTCGGCTGATTTCGGCGATGGGTTGGATCGTGCCCACCTCGTTGTTGGCGTGCATCACGGAAATGAGGACGGTCGAGGGTTGAACGGCTTTTTTTACGTCGTCCGGATTGACCATCCCCGTTCCGTCGACCGGGACGCGGGTTACGCGGAATCCACGTTTTTCCAGGTAGGCGCATGGCATACGGATTGCAGGGTGTTCCACGGCGGAGGTGATGATGTGATCGCCGCGCCCGCGGAGCGTGTCCGCGACGCCCTTGATCACGTGGTTATTGGATTCGCTGCCGCCGGAGGTGAATACGATTTCGTCCGGAAAAGCGCCGATAAGGGACGCCACCTGTTCCCGGGCCGCGTCAACGGCCCGCCCGGCCGCCCTGCCCAGCGCATGGCTGCTGGATGCGTTGCCGTGGAGCTCGCTCAGGAAGGGGAGCATGGCCTGACGGACGGCGGGGTCGATCGGCGCGGTGGCGTTGTAGTCCAGATAAATCATCGACGCGTCCCCGCCGGTGAAGGGCCTGCGGCGCATCCTAGCGGTCATCGGTTCCGCGGGCGAGAGCGGAGTTTGGAAGAGGCGGGTGAAACCCGCCCTACGGTCGGAAGAGGCGGGTAAAACCCGCCCTGCAGCTGGGTCCGACGGTCAATCGGTTGAACAGGGCACTGTAGATAGCTGAACCGTTACGAAAGGAGAGGTCCCATGAACGTCCTGATTGCCGACACATTTGAACCATCCGGATTGGCCGACCTGCAGAAGACTGGTTGTGCCGTCACCTATGAACCCCAATTGGACGCCGAGGGGCTGCTCGATTTCATCGCGGATCGGGACGTTGACGTGCTCGTGGTCCGCAGCAAGCGGGTCACCAAACCCATCATCGAGGCCGCCCGAAACCTGAAGTTGATCGTCCGTGCCGGATCGGGCTATGACACCATCGATGTCGCCGCCGCGACCGAACACGGCATTGCCGTTTCGAATTGCCCGGGGCAGAACTCCGTGGCGGTGGCCGAACTGACCGTGGGCATGATGATCGCCCTGGACCGCCGCATCGTCGACAATACCGACGACCTGCGTCGCGGCGTCTGGAACAAAAAGGAGTACAGCAAGGCCCGGGGACTGAAGGGTCGAACGCTGGGCATCGTCGGCATGGGCCGCATCGGGTTTGAAGTGGCCAAGCGCGCCGCGGCGTTCGATATGCGGATCATCTACACCGACGTGGTGCATCACGCCGAGGCCGAACGGCTTTTTGGCGCGCGGCACATGAACCTGGAGCAGGTGCTGACCCAATCCGATTTCGTCACGGTACACGTGCCGGGCGGCCCGGGCACGCACCACATGATCGGCGCGCGGCAA
This sequence comes from Phycisphaerales bacterium, assembly GCA_013140575.1. Lineage (GTDB taxonomy): Bacteria > Planctomycetota > Phycisphaerae > UBA1845 > UBA1845 > JABFSN01. The sequence continues at coordinate 7,838 of JABFSN010000004.1, forward strand.
CTGGCCATGATGAAACCCACGGCGTTTCTGATCAATTGCAGCCGCGGGGGTATCGTGGACGAGTCAGCGTTGGCCCACGCCCTGCAGGCCAATCATCTCGGCGGGGCGGCGCTGGACGTATTCGAGATCGAGCCGACGGCCGGCGAACACGATTTTCGGGACCCCATTCCGCGGGCGCCGCACGTTTACGGCACGCATCACATCGGCGCGTCGACGGATCAGGCCCAATCAGCGGTAGCGGCCGAAACGGTTCGCATCATTCACACCTTCGCGACCGAGCACCGCGTGCTGAACTGGGTCAACCCGGTGACGCCGGCGATGGCATGACGCAGTCGCGGGGAATCCGATGAACGAAGGCCGGTTGACGGAACCCGGACTGCAGGCAACCATATCTTCACTCGCGCGGGCGGCGCGGGCGGGCGTGTAATCGGCCGGAATCACCGCAGTGATTGTGCTTATCGCCGACAAGTTTGAGCAAACCGGTATCGATGCCCTGCGCGCCGCGGGCATGCGGGTCCGCGTCGAACCCGGGCTGGAAGATGCGGCGCTGGCCGCGGGCGTGGCCGAATCGGGTTGCGAAGTGCTGGTGGTTCGCAGCACCAAGGTGACCGGGCCGGTGCTGGCCGCGTCCCCGCTGTTGAGCCTCGTGGTGCGCGCCGGGGCGGGATACAACACCATCGACGTGGGGGCCGCGTCGGCCAGAAGTATCCCGGTGGCCAATTGTCCGGGGAAGAATTCGATCGCGGTGGCCGAACTGACCTTCGCGCTCATCCTGGCGCTCGACCGCCGCGTGGTGGACAACGCCGTCGATCTGCGCCGCGGGGTGTGGAACAAGAAGGAATATTCCAAGGCCGGGGGATTGAAGGGGCGCACGCTGGGCATCGTGGGCATGGGCGACATCGGCCACGCGGTCGCGGCTCGGGCCCGGGCGTTCGAGATGCGCGTGGTGGCCTGGAGCCGGTCGTTGACCGACGAAGCGGCCGCAGCGTGCGATGTGGAACGATGCGGAAGCGTCGCGGAGGTCGCCGACCAGTCCGACATTCTGACGGTCCATTTGGCCGCGACCGCGGAGACGAAACACGTCATCAACGCCGACGTGCTGAACCGGCTGAAACCGGGATCGTTCGTCATCAACACGGCGCGGGCGGAGGTTGTGGATTATCGCGCACTGGCCGACGCGATGAAATCGCGGCAACTGCGGGTGGGATTGGATGTCTATCCGGATGAGCCGTCGGCCGGAACAGGTACGTTTGCCGACGCGATCGTGAAGTGCGAAGGCGTCGTTTACGGCACGCATCACATCGGGGCGTCGACGGAGCAGGCGCAGGACGCCATCGCGGCCGAAACCGTGCGGATCATCGTCACGTTCGCGAAGACGGGCCGGGTGCTAAATTGCGTCAACGTGCGTCAGCCCGGCGCCGACGGATGGACGCTCCGCGTGCGGCACGAGAACAAGCCGGGCGTGCTGGCCCACGTGCTGCGCGAGCTGAGCCTCGACGGCATCAACGTCGAGGAAATGGAAAACGTGATCATGGCCGGCGAGACCGGGGCGTGTGCCCACATTCGCCTCGACGCGAAGCCGCGGGCCGACACCATCGAACGCATTCGATCGGGTTCGGGCAGCATCCTGGCGGTCAGTTGCACGTCGGCATCGGCCTGACGCCCACTTCCATTAGTTCATTCACCGCAGAGGCGCGGAGGGCGCAGAGAGAAGAGGGGAAAGAGGCAGGGGGAAGGTACGGGGAACGGGCGTCCAATTCTGAAGTAGTTCGTTTTGTGGACTTGCCCAAGAAACTGAATTGACGGGATTGAATAAAGCGGTTGCCCGTTCTTCCTCAGCGCGCTCTGCGCCTCTGCGGTGAGAGAATCCGTGGCAGTGCTTGCCGATACGCGGAAACCGAACGGTTCAAACGGGATAAAAAAAGCGGAAGTTGGCGGCGTCCCCTTCCGCGTTCGGGCCGGAGAGGAGGGGTTGGTTTGGAAGGGATTAGTCCGCCGCCAACTCCGCGTTCGTGAAAAGTCGCATCGCCGCAGCGCCGACCACACCCGTTTTGAGTCCGGGTCAGACAGAAACCGATTCGAGCGTATCGAATCGTCGTCGGCTCCGCTTTTCGATGCCCTACCGCTTGGGTATATGGCAAACGGTGTGCCGCACGCGAATGGGCAAGGTCCTATAAAATATGTCGCAATTGATTGGAATTCAGTGTCGATGATTGACGAAGTGTGTCAAATGCCCCAGCGGTGGGTGAAATGGCACAACGCGCCGAACCGGTCTTGAGTTCCGGCTGCCGCTTCGCTTCAGGCCAGACCGTGCCGCGCCAGGCGATACCGGAAGGTGTATCGAGACAGATTGAGGAGCTTGGCGGCATGAGACTGGTTGCCGCCGGCGAGCTTCATGGCTTGCTCCATAAGATCGTGTTCGAGCTCATCGAGATCAAGGCCTTCCTCGGGCAAATCGAATGACTCGATCACGGCGTCGTGGGCGGCGGCGTCGCGTCCAACGAGAAAATCATCGGCGTCGAGCAGGTTTCCCCTGCACAGGAGCACGGCCCGTTCGCACACGTTGCGCAGTTCGCGGACGTTCCCCGGCCAGGAGTGCTGCGAGAGTTTGTCCGCGGCGGGGGCGGTCATGCCGGTCACGGGTTTGCGGAAGTCGGTCGCGAAACGGGCGATGAAATGATCGGCCAGCAGGATGATGTCGGCGCCGCGGTCGCGCAACGGGGGTAACTCAATGGGGATGACGTTGAGCCGGAAAAGGAGGTCCTGGCGGAAGGAACCGTCCTTGACGGCCTGCTCGATGTCGCGGTTGGTGGCGGTGATGACGCGCACGTCGACGTTGATTTCGGTGTTTCCGCCGACGCGGCGGAATTCGCGATCCTCCAGGAAGCGGAGCAGCTTGGTTTGCAGCCGGGGGACCATGTCGCCCACTTCATCGAGAAAGACGGTTCCGCCGTCGGCGAGTTCGAAGAGCCCTTTTTTCTGGGTGCGGGCGTCGGTGAAGGCGCCGCGCTCGTGTCCGAACAGCTCGCTCTCCAGCAGTTGCTCGGCGATGGCCGTGCAGGTGATGTTCATGAATGGTCGAGGGGCGCGGTCGGAGTTGTAGTGAATGACGCCGGCGATGAGGTCCTTTCCGGTGCCGGTTTCACCGCGGAGGAAGACGGTGGTGGCGTCCCCGCGGGCGACTTGGCGCACGACGTCGAGCACACTGGTCATGGATTCGTGCCGGGCGATGACCCGCTCGAAGGCGAAATTGTGCCGCAAGCGGGCCCGCAGATCGCGCAATTCGCGTTTGAGCTTGGTGGTTTCGAGGGCCTTGCGCACGGTGGCCACGAGGAAGTCCATCTGGAACGGTTTGGAGATGTAGTCGAAGGCGCCGAGCTTGACGGCTTCGACGGCGTTTTCGATGTTGCTGAAGGCGGTCATCAGAATGACCACGGCGTCGTGCCCCCGACGGCGCATTTCGCGGAGGACGTCGAGACCGGTCATGTCCGGCAGGCGGAAATCGAGCATGACGAGATCGAACGCGGATTGGTCGAGGCGTTCGAGGGCGGACTTGCCGTCGACGGCCTCGGTGACGGCGTATTCCATGTGCTTGAACTTTTGGACGAGAGACCAGCGGATGAGGTTTTCGTCTTCGACGATGAGCACGTGAACGGACATACGCCGGACCTCGCGTTTTGCGGGCGAGCCTCCCGCGCCACCGATCGCCCGCGGCGGGCGGAGCGATCGCAGCGCGCTAATCGTGCCCGGTGGTGGTGATCGACCGCGAAGCCAATGGTATCGTCGAACGGGGATTCGGTACACGTGATAATCGGCTCTGCAAAGAACGGTGACAGCGGACAGGCGGTTGCGCAGACATCGACGGCGGATTGGGATAGTCTGAACGGCGGCGGCCGGTCGTGCGGAATCGTCGGCGGGCAATTTCCGGCCGCTTGCGATGCAGACGGCGAGCACGGTCGTTCACGGTGGCATGATGAACGGGATTCGATCGATCAGGGTTCACGATCTGGCGCGGACCATTTCGGGCGACGTTGAGGGCGACGGAGCGCATCTGGTTCGCGGCGTGGCGACGCTGGAAGCGGCCGGGGAGGGGGATGTTTCGTGGGCGGGCGGTGCGGAGCTGATGCCGCGGGCGGCGGAATCGAAGGCGGGCGTGTTGGTGGTGCCACGCGGTGTCGCCATGCCGCCGGTGGCGCCCGGGAGCATCGGCGACGCAGGGCCGCGAGAGCGGACGGTGATCCGGGTGGACGATCCGGACGCGGCCATGAACAAGGTGCTGGCGTATTTCGCGCCGCCGCGAGACGAGGTGTCTGTGGGGG
>JABFSN010000192.1 GCA_013140575.1 Phycisphaerales bacterium
CCCTGAAAGGGCGATCTAGATTCGGTGCGGTGACTGGGCTAACGCGCGGCCTCTGTATGTCGCCCTTTCAGGGCTTGGATTTCTGTGGACAACTCCGACCCAGGGCGTTGCCCTGGGCTGACATAGATGCCCCTTTCAGGGGCCAGGCCCTGGGCTGACATAGAGGCCCCCTTTCAGGGGCCAGGCCCTGGGCTGACATAGAGGCCCCCTTTCGGGGGCCAGGCGGTGGCTGACCGATTCGCGTCACGCGCGAGCCCTGAAGGGGCGCGCCAGGATAGCCCAGGGCCACGCCCTGGGTGCCTGATCCGCGTCACGCACAAGCCCTGAAAGGGCGATCTGGATTCGGTGCGGTGACTGGGCTAACGCGCGGCCTCTGTATGTCGCCCTTTCAGGGCTTGGATTTCTGTGGACAACTCCGACCCAGGGCGTTGCCCTGGGCTGACATAGAGGCCCCCTTTCAGGGGGCAGGCCGTGGGTGACGGTTTCGCGTCATGCGCAAGCTCGGAGAGGGCGTTGTGAATCAGTCGAACACGTAGCGCTCGTCATATTCGACGCCGCACTTCACGAGCACCCTTCGGAACTCGTCTTCGAACGTCATGCGGCGGTGGTGTTTTTCCTGGTCTGCGATGTAACGCCGGACTGCGGGAACCTGTGAGGGGCTCACGGAAAATATTCCATAACCCGCCTGCCATTGAAACTTCTTCAGGTTCCCTCCTTTGGTCTTGATCCACTTCGAGCTGCTCGTCTTGACCTCTTGCACCAGGTCCGCGGCGGAAGAATTCTTCGACAGAACGCACAGGATGTGTACGTGGTCGGCGACCGAGTTGATGATCACGGCGGGCGAACCCGCCGTCTTGAGGACGGTTGCGGCGTAGGCGTGCAGTTCCGGTTGGACCCCGGGTGTGAGGTATGGATAGCGTCCCTTCGTGCTGAAGATGATGTGCACGAATATCTGCGCGAGCGATTGGGCCATGACGAGTCCTCTTTACGTCGCCCTTTCAGGGCTTGGGTTTCCGTGAACCATCCGTACCCAGGGCGTTGCCCTGGGCTGACATAGGGGCCCCCTTTCAGGGGGCCGTCACGTCGACCGCGATGGTTGAGGGGTTGGTTGAGGTCGGGGGGCATGGGGGGATGGTAAAGGCGAAAGGCGAAGGGAGGAAGGCACGAAGGCACGGAGGGAAAGGCGGAAGACGAAGGCGCGGAGGTGGAATTCGCGGGAAGGGATTCCCGCAGAGGTGGGTGCGAGAAAGGATTCTCGCACCAGCGGAGTGAAAAGGTGAGAAGGGTGAAAAGGTGAGAAGGGTGAAAAGGGTGAAAGGGTGAGAAGGTGAGAAGGGTGAAAGGGTGAGAAGGGGTGAAACGCGCGGGGAGGGTGAGTCGGGCATCGAGTGTTCGGTACTGCTAAAGTTTGAGAATCCGCCATCGCCTGTCATTCTGAGGAAGCGCAGCGACCGAAGAATCTCGCCGGGCGGGCGAGATTCTTCGCCCCCTTGGGGCGGGCTCAGAATGACAGCAATCAAACTTTACCAGTACCGAGTGTTCGTTATGGGGTCCGTCGTCGTTGAATTCGTGCCGGGGAAGCGGTATCGTTGGCCGGTTCGGTCACGCCGGGGTGAGTGGCGGGGGATGTTCAGTCGATTAACGGGAGGGTGAAGCATGTCGGCCAATCGTGGAGTTTCTTTGAGCTTGCTGGCGGTGGTGGTGATGCTTGGCGGGGCCGGAGGGGCGGCTGCTGTTCCGGCGGTGTTGACGCATCAGGGGGTCGTCGCGGTCGGCGGCGCGCGATTCACCGGGCCGGGGGCGTTTCGTTTCGCGCTGGTGCACGCGGACACCAACGCGTACCTGTGGGTGAACGACGGCAGCGTGGTGGTTCATCCGGTGGCGCCGACCAACGCGGTGTCGCTTACGGTGGTGAACGGGGCGTACAACGTGCGGTTGGGCGACAACGCAGTCCCGAACATGACGGGCATTCCGCTCAGCCTGTTTAACGCCAACGACCGGGTGGTATTGCGGGTTTGGTTTGACGACCTGCGCGGCCACGGGGTGCGCGTGCTGGCGCCCGATCTGCCTGTGGTCACGGTGCCCTTTTCTCAGTACGCCGCGGTGAGCGGATCGGTGAACATTCCGGGGACGAATACCGGGGCAGTGGTGGTGGCCGGTACTGGCGATGTGAAGGTGCCGGCGGGGTTGGACGTGGCCGGACCTGTAACCGGAGTGGGATTCGGGGCGTGGGACACGGTGGCGGCGAACGACGTGACGACGGGGACGGTGTTCAGCGGAGACGTCAGCGGGGTTTACAATGCCACGGTCGTGGGCGATGACAGTCACACGCATGGTGATTCGACGGTCGCAGACGCCATCACCATCAACAACGGTGTGCTGTTCGCCCCGTCGTTCGGCGGCAACGTGGGGATTGGTACGATCGCACCGACTCGCCGGCTTCAGATTGTCGGGGGCGACTTGCAGTTTGAGAACACCTCGGATTTCGGGCGAAGCATCGGCAACGCCTACGACCTGCAGTTCATCCTGGACACGGACAACGACAGCACCGATGCGTGGTTCCGCGTGGGGACCAATAATTTCGCGGTTGAGCAACTACGCATCGTGGACGGTGACGAGGCGAGCATTTTGGGCGATGGCAGTTTCGTCAGCAACGGTCTGGATTACGCGGAGGCGTTCAAGGTGCTGGATGGGGAGGGTGATTTGGAGGCCGGCGACGTGGTCAGCCTCGCGGTCGGGCAATGGGAATACTGCCGCCGGACCGTGACGGGTTACGATGCGCAGTTGTTGGGGGTGGTATCGGAGCGTCCCGGGTTCGTGTGCGGGATGAGCTTCGATGCCGAGGAGGCGATCGACCCCGCGTTGACGGCCACACGGAATGACGCGTTCGCCCGGCACGATAGTGTCGAGGCCAAACGTATCACGATGGAGATGGGTGCCCGGATGGCGGCGGCGCATCGGCCTATCGCGCTCACCGGGCGGGTTCCGTGCAAGGTGGACGGGGCGCGCGGTCGCATTCGTGCCGGCGACCGTCTGACGTCCAGTGCCACACCGGGGCACGCGATGGTGCAGACGCGGGCCGGGCAGTCCATCGGCATCGCGCTGGAGGATTGGGCGGACGCGTCGAGGGGCAGCGTGATGGTGCTCGTTCAGCCGGGTTGGCACGAACCCGCGGGGCCGTCGTCGCCGGGCGTCGAGGCGACTTCACCGTCGGTCGAGGTTTTTGAAGGCACCGATGTGCTGGACGAGAACGGGTCGGTGTGGGTGACGTTGCCCGCGACGTCGGCGGTCGATGCGGCGGCGTATGGTTATCAGCTTACACCCGTCGGAGGGGCCGCAGCGCTCTACGTGGCCGAACGGGTTCGCGATGGGAAGTTTCGGATTGCCGGCGGTACGCCGGGACTGGAAGTGTCGTGGCAGGTTCGCCGGTCGGTGCGTTGAGCGGGCGAGCCGGCCGACACGCCCGCGATCGGGAGGATACGCCGTGACCCGTTGGCGTTGGATTGAACGGACGTTTCGGTTTGATTTTCCGCCGGAGAAGTTTCCCGATCTGCTGGAACGCGTGCGGGGCACGCCGGCGCGGGTTGAGGATTTGGTGCGCGGGCTTTCGCGCGACGTGTTGACCCGGGCCGATGGGCCGGGGTGGTCGATTCAACAGAATATCGGCCACCTGATTGACCTCGGCTATCTGCCGGAGCGGCGGATCGATCAGATTCTCGCGGGCGAAAAGGTTTTGATCGCCGCGGACATGGACAACAAGGCGACGCACAAGACGGATCACAATGGCCGGGACATTCGCGAACTGCTGGACGAGTTTCGCGCCGACCGGGGGGCGTTGGTTTCAAAGCTGGAATCGCTGGACCCGTCGGACTGGGGCAAGTCGGGGATTCATCCGCGGTTGAATCAGCCGATGCGGATCGTGGACATCGCCTATTTCGACAGCGAGCACGACGATTATCATCTGGCGCGCATTAGCCAACTCAAACGCAGCCTGTAATGGGCGTACGGCCGGTCACGATTGGGACCAGCGAAGTCGGGACGATTGATGGCGCGGCACGCTGTTCGCGAGGAATGACGGCGGGCGAAACCCGCGCTACGGCTAGGCGTCACCCGTCCGATCGGTATAATCACGCCGAACGCCGCGCGGCGCATGGCGCGGATGAAGGGATGATGCTTGATGTCGTTATGCAGCGTCCGACCCGGTCAACGTGTGCGGATTACGCAGCGGATCGATCGCCGCGCGGGCGACTGGACCACGGAGATCGAGGGGGTCATCCGCTCGATCGAGCCGCGGGCGACGGGGTCGTGGTTCGCGCATGGCAAGAACGACCGCTACTGGCTGCTGCGCATCGAACTCCAGAAGGACGACGGCGAGATCACTTCGATGATTCTCGATCATCTCACGGGGGTGACCGTGCTCGACGCGGCGAATGCGACGGTCTGAATCGAGCGGCGCTCAGTCTCTTGAAGCACACGTCGTGTGGCCAAATAGGAACACGCAAGTTAGAAACTGATTTCGCGCGCCCTCCGGGCGGGGAAGGTACGGGGGTCGTCATCCAGGGACTGAAGTCCCTGGCTAAGATCGCGCGCCCTCCGGGCGAGTAAGGTACGGGGGTCGTCGTCCAGGGACTGAAGTCCCTGGCTACGATCGTGCGCCCCACGGGCGAAGAGACGGCGGGCGAAACCCGTCCCCCGGTTGGAAGAGGCGGGCGAAACCCGTCCTCCGGTTGGAAGAGGCGGGTGAAACCCGCCCTACGGTTGAGTTCGACGGTCAATCGTGTGACGCACGCACTGCAGAGGGCTGAACAGTTACGTTTGGCGAAACACTTCGTGGGACCGCGTCATCATCGCCATCCCGTTGGCCGCCACCCGTTCCCCGGCGCCGGCGCCGCGTTGGACACGCCCGGTCGTGCATGCCGGTCGACGGAGAATCGCTTGCGATGCCTCGGTTCGAGGGGTAGGGTGCGCGGCGTGGACGGTCGGCGCGGTTTTTGTACGGGAAGTTCACGCGAATGGAGGAATGGCGGATGGTACGGCGAAGGGCGGGTGGTTCGTGCTCGGTGATTGGGCGTTGGCGTGCGGTCGGGCGCGGGTGGCCCGCGGCCGCGGCGGCGGTGCTGATGGCGATGGGTTTGCTGACCGGATGTCCGACGGACGGGATGACCGGGGGCAACGACAATGGCAACGCCAACACGAACGGCAATGACAACGCCAATTCGAATTCCAACAGCAATACAAACGACAACGGCATCGGCGATCCGGGGTGTTCCGATCGCGACGACGACGGGTTTTGCGACGATTTGGAAATCAACAGTACACCGGGGACGGACCCGCTCGACCCGGAGGACAATCCGGACAACGTGAAAGACGCGGACGCGGACGGCTGTTCCGATTTCGACGAAACCAATTTCCCGGGGTTCTGCGACAACAATCCCAACACGCCGCCGGGAACGGAGACGCCGCCGATCACCACGCCCGGCGGAAATGTGACGGTCAGCGGCACTATTCTGGTGGGGGCGAGTTCGCTGGTGGACGGCGACACGAACGACCCCACGGCGGCGGTGGTGGACAACGACGGGGTTGGCACCGGGCAATCGCTGCCCAACCCGGCCGTGGTGGGCGGGTTTCTGGGGACCACGTTCGAGAAGGTGGATTCCAGCGACGTGTACCGCGTGCAGATGGCCGACGGACAGACCGCGACGCTGTTTCTGGCCGATCCCATCGCGAACGATTTCGATCTGTTTCTGTACGACGCGGACGGTGAACCGCTGGATTCGTCGGAAGGGACGGGCAAGGCCGAGGTGGTGATGTCGCCGTCCAACGGGACGTATCTGGTGGAGGTGTTCGGGTACAGCGTGTCGAACAACGGCGATCCGGGCGGATTGTATACGCTGTTGATCGGGGAGAACGCGCTGGGCGCGGGTGCAGCGCAGGCGGCGCGGGAGAAACTGTCGAGCCTGCACGATTACGTGGAGGGCGAGGTGGTGCTGAAACGGCGCGACGCGGGCGATGCGACGCGACGGGCGAAGCTCGTTGGGGATCATGGTCTGGAGACGATCGAGGACGGTTCGAACAGCGGCGGGTTCGAGCGGATGCGCATCCGGTCGATCGACCGTCACGCGAAAATCGGCGGCGCGGCCATGGTGGATCGCGGCGGGCTGCGGCGGCCGACGTCGCCGACGTTGAACGCGATCAAGTCGTTACGCCGGGCCGAAGGCGTCGAGAATGCCGACCCGAACTACATTCGGCACGTCACACGGGAGCCGAACGACGAGTTTTTCGCGTTTCAATGGCATTATCCGTTGATCAGCCTGCCCGCGGCGTGGGACGTCACTACGGGGAGCAATGACGTCATCGTGGCCGTCGTGGATACGGGCGTGGTGTTGAATCATCCCGACATGCTGGGGCAGACGGTGGCGGGTTTCGATTTCATTTCCGAAGCGTCCAATGCGCTGGACGGGAATGGAATCGATGCGGATGCGAACGATCCCGGCGATACCGCGTTGCCCGGCGGGCGGAGCACGTTTCACGGGACGCATGTTTCGGGCACGGTGGCCGCGAGGACGAATAACACGACCGGCGGCGCGGGGGTGGCGTGGGATGCGCGGATCATGCCCATTCGCGTGCTGGGTCGCCTGGGCGGCATCGACACGGATATCGCGCAGGGCATCCGGTTCGCGGCCGGTCTGACGAACAGTTCGGGCACGTTGCCGCCGCAACGAGCGGACGTGATCAACATGAGCCTCGGCGGGCAGGGCATCTCGACCATTGAACAGGCGGCCATCACCACGGCGCGACAGGCCGGGGTGATCGTCGTGGTCGCGGCCGGCAACGAGCAATCGAACGCCCAGTTTTTCAGCCCAGCCGGTCTGGATGGCGTGGTGACGGTGTCGGCCGTCGGACCGAGTCGAGCGCTGGCGCCGTACTCGAATTTTGGGGAGACGATTGAGGTGGCCGCTCCGGGCGGGGATTTGTCGGTGGATCTGAACAGCGACAGTTTTCCGGACGGGGTGTTGAGCAGCGTGGGCGATGACGGCGGCGGGTTGTTCAGCCTGCAACAGGGGACGTCGATGGCGTCGCCGCACGTGGCCGGCGTGGTGGCGTTGATGAAGGCGGTCAATCCCGGTCTGACCCCGGACGCGTTCGATCAGTTGCTGGCCGGCACGCATCCGGGGACGACGGTGCGCATCACCGATGATCTGGCACCGGCGGGGCGCGATAACTCGTTCGGGCATGGTCTGATTAACGCATTGAGCGCGGTTCGTGCGGCCGAGGACATCATCGGGATGGCCACGGTGGACACGCCGGTATTGGCGATTGTTCCGCGGAGCGTCGATTTCGGATCGAGCGCGACGTCGGCGACGATCGCGGCGACGAACGGTGGCGTGGGTTCGCTGAACATCACCGGCGTCAGCAGTGACGAGCCGTGGCTGACGGTGACGCCGACGTCGGGCGGCGCGGGGGCGTTCATGGCGACGGTCAACCGGACGGGTTTGGCCGACGGGGTTTATTCCGGGCGGTTGACGTTCGCGTCGAATGGCGGCGATGCGGCCGTCACGGTGCAGGTGACGGTGGGCGACCGGACGACGTCGGCCGGGGACGTGGGGACGCTGTACGTTTTGCTGGTGGAGGAGACCACGTTCGAATCCGCGGCGCAGGCCAACCTCACGGCCGCAGGCGGGTATGCGTTTGAAATGGCCGACGTCGCTCCGGGGAATTATTTCCTGTTCGCGGGCACCGATCTGGACAACGATTCGTTTCTGGGCGACGAGGGCGAGGCGTTCGGCGGGTATCCGACGGTGCTGGACCCCGTAGTGCTAATCACCAATCAGAATCGAACGGGGCTGACGTTCGCGTCGACGTTCGAGATCAACATTCAAACGCCGGGGACGAGCTCGGTGAAGACAGGCGCGGCGACGCCGCGGCCGATCGTGCGGCGGATAGCGCCGACCCCGCGGTGATAGTTCAGGGCGGCAAGCGAATGCTCCGTTACCTTCTCGTTTTCGGGTAGCCTCGGCGGGGCGGCGGTCAATAGCCGGGGGCGCGAGCCCCCGGAATTCGTTGCCACAGCGATTCAGCCCCAGCGGGGCGGCGGTCAATAGCCGGGGGCGTCAGCCCCCGGAATCGAATGAGGTGGATATCAAGCCCCAGCGGGGGCGGAAGATGTCGACCGTAAATCCCCATCAGTCTATTTCCAAATGTACCGCCCATCGTAAGGGACGCGGTGTCGGTTGAGCAACGCGACAAGTTCCTCTTGAAAGGAAACGCGTCGATGATGTTCTGCCTGCCCGGCAATGTACTCCTTCACTCGCGCGAGACCCGAAAAACTCACCGTGAAGGCGCCGTACCCGTCTTGCCACCCGAACCCCGCATGATCCGGAAATGTCTGATGCAACCACCTCGACGAATTCGTCTTGACCACCCGCATGACGTCGGACAAACCCTTCTGTGCCGCAAGCGAAACGAGCAGATGCACGTGATCGTCCGTTCCGCCGGCCGCAAGCAATCGCCCGGCTTCGCTTGCGAAAATGCCTCCCATGTAATCAAAGAGACGTAATTGCAAGTCCACGGTGATCGCCGGTCGGCGGTCCTTCGTGCTGAAAACGACGTGGTAATGAAGGCACGTGTACGACGCGGGCATGATCGAGGTCCGGGCATCTGTCGCCCCGTTGGGGCTTTCGTCTCCACGGGCATCGTACCGGGGGCTGACGCCCCCGGCTATTGACCGTCGCCCCGCCGGGGCTGGGGAGCATTCCGCGGCTCGCCTTTCTCTGAACCTCTACGCCTGAAGAAAATCGTCCGCGCCGATCGATGCTTCCCGCAGAATCGCTCGCAGTGTTCCTTCGGCCATGTCGCGTGAATGATGCGGAAGCGTCACTTTTTTCCCGGTCTCCGCTTGCCTCCACACCTCGTGGCTTCCGGGCCCGGACGATCGAAGGCGAAACCGAATGTGCGAAGCCTGCGAGCCACCTCGCGGTATTTGAACCCGCCCAGTCGTCCCATCAACGGATTCCGACCGGAACGACGGCATTGATCGGGCCGCCGCAACTCGCATTTTCAAACGCGGGTGGCAATGGATCGCCGTGATCGAGGCACGACTCGATGATCTTCCGTGCCAACCCCTGGGCGATTTCGACGGCCTCGGCGATGGTACGACCCTCGGCCACCAGGCCGGGTACGTCCGGGCTCGTTGCGACATAACCGCCTTCCGCGAGCGGCTCCAGTTCCAGTCGAATCATTGCTTCGCTCATACGCACCTTTCCGGTAGGCCACTCTACGGTTCAGGTGTCGGCCGTCGAACACCCCGGTCGTGCCTTCTTGCTGAATGGATTCAAGCCATTAGACCGCCTGATAGACCTCCCCGCCGGTTTTTCGGAATTCCGCGGATTTTTGATCCAATCCCAGTTGAACGGCATCCGATTCGTTCACGCCCATTTTGGCCGCGTAGGCGCGGACGTCTTCGGTTATTTTCATCGAGCAGAAGTTCGGTCCGCACATGGAGCAGAAATGGGCCGATTTGGCTGACGACTGCGGAAGCGTCTCGTCGTGGAACGCCCGGGCCGTTACCGGGTCCAGCGATAGATTGAACTGGTCTTCCCAGCGGAATTCGAACCGCGCTTTCGACAGCACGTCGTCGCGCAACTGTGCCCCGGGGTGGCCCTTGGCCAGATCGGCCGCGTGGGCGGCGATTTTATACGCAATGACCCCCTGTTTGACATCGTCGCGGTCGGGCAGACCCAGATGTTCCTTTGGCGTCACGTAGCACAGCATGGCGCAGCCGTACCAGCCGATCATCGCGGCGCCGATGGCGCTGGTGATGTGGTCGTACCCCGGGGCGATGTCCGTGGTCAGCGGACCGAGCGTGTAGAACGGGGCCTCGCCGCAGACGGCCAACTGCCGCGTCATGTTTTCGTGAATCATGTGCATCGGAATATGCCCGGGCCCCTCGATCATGGTCTGCACGTCGTGCTTCCAGGCGACTTGCGTCAATTCCCCGAGCGTATCCAGTTCCGCGAACTGGGCCGCGTCGTTCGCGTCGGCGATGGAACCGGGCCGCAACCCGTCGCCGAGGGAAAACGACACGTCGTAGGCCTTCATGATCGCGCAGATTTCCTCAAAATGGGTGTACAGGAAATTCTCGCGATGATGCGACAGGCACCACTTGGCCAATATCGCCCCGCCGCGGGACACGATGCCGGTGACCCGTTTGGCCGTCAGCGGCACATAGCGAAGCAAGACACCCGCGTGAATCGTGAAATAGTCCACGCCCTGTTCGGCCTGTTCGATTAGCGTGTCGCGGAAGATTTCCCAGGTCAGTTCCTCGGCCTTTCCGTCGACCTTCTCCAACGCCTGGTAGATCGGCACGGTTCCGATGGGGACCGGGGAATTCCGCAGAATCCACTCGCGGGTTTCGTGGATGTTTTTGCCGGTGGACAGGTCCATCACCGTGTCCGCGCCCCAGCGCGTGGCCCACACCAGTTTTTCAACCTCCTCCTCGATCGACGACGTGACCGCGGAATTTCCGATGTTGGCGTTGATCTTCACCAAAAAATTCCGCCCGATGATCATCGGCTCAAGTTCGGGATGGTTGATGTTGGCCGGGATGATCGCCCGCCCGCGGGCCACCTCGTCGCGGACAAACTCCGGCGTGATCTGCCTCGGAATGGCCGCCCCGAACGAATGCCCGGCGTGTTGCGACGCGGCCAACTCGTCGTAGCGCTCGACGCGTTGGTTCTCGCGGATGGCGACGAATTCCATTTCCGGGGTGATGATCCCGCGCCGCGCGTAGTGCATCTGGCTGACGTTGCGGCCCGCTTTTGCCCGTGACGGCGTTCGGTCCACACCGCCCGGATGCGCTGTGCCGTTCGTTCGCGGCCCACGGTTTCGAAAACCGTCGTCGCGCGACGTCATCGGCCGGCCGGAATACGCTTCCGCGTCGCGGCGGGCCTCGATCCACGGCAATCGAATCGCGGGTAAGCCCGCGTCGAGGTCGATGTTCGCGGCGGGATCGGTGTAGGGACCGGACGTGTCATAAACCACGATCGAGGGATTGGCGATCGCCGTCGGCCGGTCCGCGCCCGCGCCGTTGCCACCGTGTCCGTGGCGGCCATGACCGCCGCCCGTTCCGTGATGGGCCACCGGCGTCTGCGTCAGCGTGATCTCGCGCATGGGCACGCGAATGGCGGGGTGAATCTCGCCCGTGGCGTATACTTTTCGCGACGCGGGCAGCGGCTCGACGGCCGGCTTCCGGATGCGTTCGGTTGCTACCGCCGGCTGGTTTGCGGGATGGGCATTCATCGTGGCCTCCTTGTCGGTACGTTGGCACCGTATGGCGGTCATCATAAGGGCCGCGGTTTCCGCGTCCATTCGCGGGCGATGCCGGAACGGCCCACGCGGCTTGAATACGCGCGGGCCCCATGCATCGGTCTCTACTTGCCATCCCCGCGCAATCGCCGGACGATTTCACCCACGCCGCCGGCGCCCACCTTGAGCATGACGTTGAACAGCCCGTTCATGGTGGTGAAGAACGACTGCATGTCGGCCAAACGGCGGTCGCAGGTGGTCAGCTCGCTCCGCAACGCCTCGCCGCCCCCGCTCTTGGACTCGGCCAGCATCGCCCGGCAGCGTTCGATGGTCTCGACGATCGGTTCAACTTCCCGTCGCCGCCGCTCGCGGGTGATGATCTCGAACATCTGCCAGATGTCGGCCTCGGCCACGAAGTATTCCTTGCGGTCGCCCTGATGGTGGACGCGGTGAATCAGCCCCCAGTTGAGCAGTTGCCGCAGGTTCATGCTGATGTTTCCGCGCGAGGCCTGGAGCCGTTCCATGAGGTCGTCGGTGCAGAGCGGTTGGGAGGTGATGAAGAGCGCGGCGTGGATTTCGGCCATGGTGCGGCTGATGCCCCAGCCGGAGGCCATTTCGCCCCAGCGGCGGATGAAAAGGGACCGGGCCTGTTGAAGGGATTGTTCGAGCATGGGTTGGTCGCCTTCAGAAAAGTCCAGTGGTTTCAGAATCTTCTGAAAGAAGATAGCACGTTCCCGGCGTTGCGACAACGACCGCGCTCGAAGCGGTGGATCGAGCGACCCTCGAGGGTGGAGGGGGAGGGGCGCCGGGG
>JABFSN010000020.1 GCA_013140575.1 Phycisphaerales bacterium
CGGCGGGACGTGGAGGAACTGATCGAGGCGGCGCGGCAGGCGGGGCGGGCGCTGGGGCATCATGATTTCGAGACGGCGCGGCGGCAGGTGCTGCGTCTGAAGGGGCTGGCGACGAAGGTGAAGTGGGTGGCGGAGGCCGGGGAGCAATTGGAACGCGTCGATGAACTGGTGACGGGTCTGCACGGGGGGCCGTTGGGCGAGTTGACGCGGATGGACGCGGGCGCGGCGGTGGCGGCCGTGGGGCCGCGGCGGGCGGCGCGGGCGCTGGATGAGACGGTGATATTGAAGGATCGGGCGGCGGACGCGCTGCCGTCGCGGTTGTTATTGCTGGTGGACGGGGGCGGGAGCTACCTGCTGCTGCGGAATGATCGAGTGGGGATCGGTCGGGCGGCGACGGCGAAGCCGGCGGAGATTCCGTTGCGGGCAAACCTGGCGGAGCGGCACGCGGAGATTGCGCGGGTCGAGGATGATTATTTCCTGTTCAGCGGACACGGGGTGGACATAGACGGGCGGCCGACGAAACACGAACTGCTGCGGAACGGGAGCCGGGTTTCGCTGGGGCCGAACGCACGGTTCGTGTTCCGCGTGCCGCATCGGCAGAGCGCGAGCGCGGTGCTGGAGATGCGCAGCGATACCAAGATGCCGAACGACGTGCGGCGGGTGGTGCTGTTCCGGCAGACGGCGATGATGGGGTTCGGCAAGCACGTACACGTGTCGTGCGGTTCGGCGGTTCACGATCTGGTGCTGTTCGAGCGGGCGGGGCGGTTGTGGATCCGGCCGCAGCCGAACGGGCGGATCGACACGGAAGCGCGGTCGATCGAGATCGGTCAGCCGATGGAGTTGTTCAACGTGAGTTTCGTGGTTCAGCCGTGGACGTTGGTCGGCGGGGCGTTGGCGTAGGGGACAGGCGACGGATTCGTGATAAGGACAAGGCGGTAATCGTCCGACGAGGAGCGGCGAGCGAGAGCGGGATTCCACGACCTGGAGACGGTGCAGACGAGAATGGACAGGATTTACAAGATTTACAAGATTGGAAGAGAGCGTGTAGGCGCGGTTCATTCCTTGAGAGGCAGACGGGTGAATGTAGAAGCTGGCGCAGTCGTGGCGGTCGAAGAATGGGGTGGAATGGGATTGGAGGGGGCGCATCGTCGCGTGATCGCGGAATCCGTCGCCCCGCTGGGGCTTGTGAATATGTGGTCGGACAATCCGGGGGCTGATGCCCCCGGCTATTGACTGCCGCCCCTGCGGGGCTGCCGAAGATTTCGGGTACGGGTCATAATCAAGACCGCGAAGACCGCTCCCTGATGGTCGCGGCTCGGAAAGAACGGGCGATTGACGTCGGTTTTGCGGACAAATGCACGGGTTGGAGGCTGGCCCGGGAGATCACGGGCTGGCAGGGCGTGCAACGGAACAGGGGCGAGACGCCCGCCGCACGGGACATGGCCGAGACGGCCATGCCACGATGCGGATCGACGAGACGCATAGGGGTTGAGCGATGGCATACGCGTTCAAACATGGCGATCGCCCGTTGGAAGGGTACACGATTCAGCGCGGGATCGGCCGGGGCGGATTCGGCGAGGTGTATTTCGCGATCAGCGACGGCGGGCGCGAGGTGGCGTTGAAGTATCTGCGGGACAACGCGGAGATCGAGCTGCGGGGCGTGTCGCACTGCATGAACCTGAAGAGTCCGCACCTGGTCACGATTTTCGACGTGAAGAAGAATGACGACGGCGAGTATTTCATCATCATGGAGCACGTGTCGGGGCCGTCGTTGCGGGAACTGCTGATGGCGGAGCCGAAGGGATTGGGGGCGGCGAAGTCGGCATTTTTCCTGCGGGAGATCGGGAAGGGGCTGGCGTATCTGCACAACGGGGGGATCGTACACCGGGACCTGAAGCCGGCGAACATTTTCTATGAAGAGGGGCACGTCAAGATCGGCGACTACGGATTGAGCAAATTCATATCCGTGTCGCGGCACAGCGCGCAGACGGCGAGCGTGGGGACGGTGCATTACATGGCCCCGGAGGTGGGGAGCGGGAATTACCACCGGGGGATCGACATCTACGCGCTGGGCGTGGTTTTGTACGAGATGCTGCTGGGGAAGGTGCCGTTCGAGGGGTCGAGCATGGGCGAGATCCTGATGAAGCACCTGACCGAGCAGCCGGAGGTGCAGGGGCTGCCGCATCCGTACGGGACGGTGATCCGCAAGGCGTTGGCGAAGGATCCGAAGGACCGGTACCAGACGGTCGACGAGATGATGGACGCGATGCTGGAGGTGGGGACGGTGCGGGACAGTTTGGCCGAGTTTAATCCGTCGACGATTACGGCCGTTCCGCGTCGGGAGGATGCGGGGGGCGGTTATGCGTCACCGGTTCCGTCGCCGAATCCGGTGCGTCCGAGGCCGCCGTTTCAGGCGGCGGATTTCGGAAGCGGATTGCCGTTGCCGCCGTCGCTGGAACGGAAGGTGTCGAAGGTACGGGCGCGGGTTTTGGAGCGGATGAGCCGGTTGGCGGGGAAGGCGGGCGGGGCGGCGGCGGCGCAGCATGGCCGGCCGGTGAAGGGCGGAAAGGTTGGGGGAGTGCCGGTCAACGACACCGGGGCGGCGTATCCGATCGCGAATCCGGGGGGGGCGACGACGTTTGGCGGTCGGTTGAAGGGGTTGGTGGTCGCGTCGACGCTGACGTTCGCGGCATCGGGGGGTTTGGGGCTGCTGATGGGCGCCGTGGCCGACAGTAACGAGAGCGTGGAATTTGGGTTTGCGGCGGGCGCTTTCGTGCTGGTGATGACGCTGGGTGTGCGGTTGGCGCCGCGGATCGCGAGTTGGTTGAGTTCCGGAGGCGAGCCTGCGTGGGTGCAGAAGTTGATTTTGCTGGTGGTGGTGGGGCCGATGCTGGGGTTGGCGAATCTGCCGCTGTTCAGTCTGCATCGAGGGGGAGAATCACAAGGGCTGGGATCGCTGATCGCGATGCTGATCGTTCTGCTGACGGTGGATTGGACGCAGCGGCGGATCGCGGGCGAACACGGGGAGATGTCGTTCGGGCGGGCGTTTTCGCTGGGGTTGTGGTGCGGGATGGTGAACGTGGTGCTGGCCGGCATGTTTGATGCGGGGGATGAAGAAGATTACTTGGCGATGGGGGCGTTGGCGGGAGGGACGCTGTCGCTGGTGCATCAGGCGGTGGCGTGGTTTTTGCGGCGGCAGGCGGCGGTTGTGGCCGGGGGGGCGGCAGCGGGGCCTTCGGCGGATGCGCATCAGGACGAGGGGCAGTCGCCGCGTCGGCCGATGGCGGCGGGGGGTCGAGGTTTTGATCGGGACGCGATCCCGTATGGGATGCCGGTGGAG
>JABFSN010000169.1 GCA_013140575.1 Phycisphaerales bacterium
ACAACGCATCCGAACAACGCCAGCGCTTCGCCACTCCCGTCCCGTGCATCCCTGCACCTGCCTTTCCGGGCCTTCATGCCCGGAACTGTATATCGGCGCGCGACCCGTTTTTGGGATAGGCCCTAAGATCGTGTGCCCTCCGGGCGAAGAAAAACGCGTCATGATGGAATCGGTTTCCCTATTCTGTGGTTCTGATTTGGTTTCGAAGATCGATCGCTTCGAAACCTGAAAAGAGCTGCTTGGCCTCGGGGAGGTTCCCGATGGCGTCGTAATCGCACACTTCGCCAAATCTCGTCCACAACGCCTGGACCGCGGGATTCGCGTGAGCGTCGTCCGTCGCTTTCACGGATTTCCACTCGAAGACCTCCACGATCGTGCCGTCTTTAGCGCGCATGGCGCAGGCGGGGCGATCCGTGACCAGGCCTTGCCCGCGCAGGATGGGCACGTGCTCGCGAACGAGTTCGACCAGGGCGACCTCTTTCCCCACCTTCGGACGAAAGCACACAATGACGAAGTGTCCCACGTTGCCAGCCTCCTTTTCGTTGGTCGCGCCGTCGCGCGACGATGCCCCCGGCGCACCGGCCAGGGCCCACCCGACAATTGGAAGAACAACCAGATTGGCGATTCGACGATTCATGGGCTTCTCCTTTCAAGTGCCGGCGCTCATTGGATCACTTGTTGAGGTTGCGCTCTATCGTTATAATGTCAATTAATGTCGAATAAGCGCAACGCCCACGAGAAGGCATACTGGGATCCACGCTTCGAACTCGTGCCGTTTGCATTCGATCTTTCGCATCGCCATCACATCGTCGAGCACGAGCACCATCGCGACCAACTAATCTACGCCAGCAGCGGCGTCATGACCGTCACCACGGCCATGGGCGCGTGGGTTGTTCCTCCAACCCGGGCCGTCTGGGTTCCCGCCAGGATCAAACACCAATTGCAGATGTACGGGCGGGTCGAGATGCGAACACTGTATCTCCGAGCGGGCTTGGTGAAAACGCTCCCACGGTCGTGTTCGGTGCTCGCCGTCGCTCCTCTGCTCCGCGAGTTGATCGTGCACATCGTTGGGTACGGTCCGTTGACGCGGCGCACGCCGCGGAGCCGGCTGTTCCTCGACTTTCTGCTCGATCAGCTTCGGGAGCTTTCCGTCGTGCCGCTGCACGTTCCGTGGCCTACCGATCCGCGCTTGCGGCGCAGCGCGGAAGCCCTTGTTGCGCATCCGGGCGAGTCCGTGGGTTTGGGCGATTTTGCCCGAAGCGCAGGTCTCAGCAAGCGGACCGTTGAACGGCTTTTTATCTTGCAAACGAATCTCTCTTTTCGCCATTGGCGGCAACACGTTCGCATGCTAAAAAGCCTCGAGCTGTTAGCGGCCGGGAAAAGCGTTACGGTTGTCGGACTCGACGTCGGGTACGCCGGCACAAGCGCATTCATTGCGGCCTTTCGACGCGCCTTCGGCACTACTCCCCGGCGATATTACCGTGGGGACGAACTCCCGCACTGAATCGCCGCTGTACAATTCCATATTGCCGCCTCTGGCGCGCGTCGGGCGCCTTTTTCGTCAAAAGGACTCCCCGTGGGCTCCCGCGGGACCGAAGCGGGGTGCATAGCCTGGCCCGTGAACACAATCCGTCCCGGCGGCCACACGTAATGGTCGGCAGATTGAGTGAATGCAACCCGGGTGTCGTTCAGCCCCGGACTGGCGTCCGGGGTTCTGACGTCGGCGCGGTGATTCAAATACTGTTCGGGGTTCGAGCGCTCGTGGACCGATTCACTTGAAATCGCGGCTCGGGCGGCACGGACAACGGCACGTCGTTGTCGGTGTTTTGGCGAGGCCGACGCGCCCATGGCAGGAACCTCCCGTGGGCCGACGACACGGGCAAGCGGGTACGCTTGCCCGTGCCACCCGCAGATTCATGCGGATCAGTCCACTAGGGATTGATTATCCCGGCGCGGATGGCGAATCGGATCAGGGCCGCGTCGTTGGGCAGTTTCAGCCGATCCATCAGCCGTTTCCGGCAGCGACGGGCGCGTTGCGGTGCGATACCCAGCCGGGCGGCGACATGCCCGGCGGTCAAGCCATCGGCCAGCAGTTGCAACATCAATCGTTCGTCGCGGGGAAGTTCGGCCGCGCGGGCGGTGTCGGACTTCCGCAGTGACAGCACGCCGCCGTGCGAAACGATGCGGTCGAGCACGTCGTCGGGGAACACCAGCCTGCCGGCCAGCACGTTGGCGACGGTGGACACGTATCCCCCGGCGGGTGATTCTTCTGGAAGGATTCCCCACGCGCCGGCGGAGACGCACAGGGCGAGGAGTGGTTCCTCCAAACGGGGGGTGACGACGACGCAACGCGTTCGGTGAGGTTCGGACGCCAGGCGCTCGACCCAGCGAATGGCGGACGATGGGGGATCGAGCGCCTGCACGAGCGCCGCGTCGAGGGATTCATGCATGGTCTCGGGCATGTCGCAGTCGATGTCGATTTCCACGACCGACCGGGTTCGATGGTGCCGCCGCAGGGCATCGAGCTGGGGAAGGCGCCGCCAGTCGCGGTGACCGACAAACGCCAGCCGGCACGCCGCGGACATGGATGGCAGTTGTGTGGCAGTCATTTCGCCGTATCCCGAACGATGACGGACGGGTCCGATGGATACGACGATTTCCGTCACGATTCAATGACCTATTTGCACCCGTGACAGTTATGGTCACCGGCGGCGGGGTCTGCGGAAGGGTAGCGCCGCCGGCTCCGGCGACCCAAGCGTCCACGGGCGTCGCCTCAGAAGCCGGCGCCGGTTCGGCGGCGAGTAATGCGAGTCAGCAGATCGACCTGCCACCGTCGACGGTAATGGTCTGTCCGGTGATGTAGTGACCCTCGTCGCAAAGAAACCGGACGACGGCGGCCACTTCTTCCGGCGTGCCTGCACGGCACAGCGGCACGGCGGCGATCAGCTTTTGACGCGTTGTTTCGTCGTAATGGTCGGGGAATACCGCGATGCCGGGCGAGACGGCGTTGACCTGGATGTCCGGGGCCAGCAATTTGGCCAGCGACCGGGTCACGTTGACCAGCGCCGCCTTCGATGCGCAATACGCGGCATGTCGCCTCCACGGTCGTTCGGCGGAGATGTCGGTCAGATTGACGATCTTGCCCCGACCGCCGCGGCGCAGGAATGGAACGGCGTGGTGAACGAGCGCGGCCGGGGCGGTCACGTTCAGTCGAAACGTGCGTTCCCAGTGTGCGGCGTCGAATGGCTGTTGCGGCGTTTTTTCGAACGCGGAAGCGTTGTTGATCAGGATGTCCAGCCGACCCAGCGCGCCGACCACGTCGTCGATCAGGCGCGGCCACAGCGCCGGGTCCGACAGGTCGGCGCGCAGCGCTTCACATCGGCGACCCGTGGAACGGATTTGGTCGCGTAGGGAAGCGGCATCTTCGGACGACGTGTGGTAATGGACGGCGACATCGCAACCGTGCGCGGCCAGGTCCAGTGCGATGGCCCGACCGATGCGCTTCGCGGCACCGGTGACCAGCGCGGCGGCGCCTTCAAGCATCGCACACGCTCCTCTTACGATTCTTCGGAGGCTGATGGTCCGCCACCATCCGGGTCCGTATCCAGTGGGGGCGTCTTGTGCATTTTCCACACGTCGGCGGTCGGCGTGGGGTCCGCGGGCTTGTGCAACAGCAGTCTACGATAGTGGCGGCTGACGCGAATGAATGCGAACGTGCTGACGACGAAAATGAAAAGCAGCACCGCGCCCCAGATCAGCATTCCGGTGCCCATGGCCGGGAGGATGCGGTTTCGATCGGGTGGGTCGAGTTTTTGGCCGGTGGCGGCACCGTCGCGTGATTGGGCGACGACGGACGCGCCCGGGGGCGCGCGATTCACGGCGATGACCCAGGCGCTCAGCAGAATGAACAGGCCGACGGCGAGTGCGGCGTATCCCGACCGCCGCCGTTCGTAGTGGGACGCCCCGGTTTCCGAATTCATCGTTGGACCCCCCCGGCTACCAGCCGAGTTCGACACGCGGATCATAACGCAATTGGCGGGCCAAGTCCTCGACCGCGGCCCGCTGGGCGTCGTCGAGATTTCGCGGCGGGACGATCTGTACGAGGACGTACTGGTCGCCGGCCGGCTGTTTCGCGGATTCGGGCAGTCCGCGACCGCGAAGTTTCAGTTTCGACCCGCTCGAAGTGCCGGGCGGCACGGTAACGGTTACGCTTCCGTGGAGGGTGGGAACGTCGATCCGGGCGCCCAGCGTGGCTTCGGTGACGGTGATGGGCAAATCCAGATGGATGTCGCGCCCGTCGCGGCGGAACCAGGCATGGGCCGTGACGTCGCAGATGATGTACAGATCGCCCGGCGGAGCGGCGGACGGCCCGGGCGTACCCTTGCCGCGGAGGCGGATGCGCTGGCCATCGTCGACCCCCGGCGGCACGGTGACGGTGACCGATTCGCGACGGCCGTCGGCCTGCACCAGGGTCAGGTTGACCTTGCCGCCGTGGACGGCTTGTTCGAACGAGAGGGAGACGTGTTTTTCGACGTCCCTACCCTTCGCCGGCGCCGGTTCCGCGCGGGTACGTGGTCGCCCCCGGCCGCGGGGCCCGCGCTGCCCAAAAATCTGCTCGAAGACGTTGCCGCCACCGCCGCCAGGGCCTCGATCTCCGCCGAACGTGCTGAAAAAATCTTCGAGGTCGTCGACCTGAACGCGTGAACCGTCGCCCCACGTGTAGAAGGGCTGACCGCCGTCCTCGACGACCCGTCCTACTCCCACCTTGCCGTATTTGTCGTACTGATCGCGTTTCTGCCGGTCGCTGAGGACTTCGTAAGCCTCCTGGATGCGATTGAAGCGGGATTCGGCCTGCTTGTCGCCGGGGTTGCGGTCGGGGTGATGCTCCTTGGCGGCGCGGCGATAGGCGCGCTTGATCTCGTCGGCGGAGGCGGTCCGCGAGACGCCCAGAACTTGGTAAAAATCGTCGTGGGACATAGGCGTTCGTCCGGTCCGTCGCCGCCGGACGCGATTCGTCACCATCATAGGCAGTCGGCCGGGCTGTGAAAAGCGACGTCACGGGTTCCGGGTGGGGCCGAATGAAGTCCGTTGGCAAATTGCGTCGGGCAAGTTAGCTTGCGGTGTCGCGGTCGGTCACGGTTGCCGGCCCGACGGGGTGGATTCGCAGGATGAGTTACCCGGTCGAACTGGACAAGGTCTACGAGCCGAACGCGGTTCAGCGGTCGATGCTCGAACTGTGGGAGCGGCACGGGGCGTTCCGCGCGCTTCCGGACCGGAAGGCGCCGGGGCAGCGCTTCACGGTGATGATGCCGCTGCCCAACGTGACGGGCATGTTGCACCTGGGGCACGCGATCAACAACACCCTGCAGGACATCGTCACCCGCTGGCATCGCATGCGCGGGTTCACCAGCCTGTATCAGCCGGGCACCGATCACGCGGGCATCGGAACGCAGGCCGTCGTCGAGCGCCGGTTGTTCGAGGAGGAAGGCAAGACGCGGCACGATTTGGGGCGCGAAGAGCTGGTGCGGCGCATCTGGGCGTGGAAGGATCAATACGAACGGCGGATCCTCGAACAATTGAAGACCATGGGTTGTTCCTGCGACTGGGAGCGCGTTCGGTTCACGCTGGACGGGCGCTACAGCCAGTCTGTTCAGGAGACGTTTTTCCGCTGGTTTTCAGCCGGTCTGATCTACCGCGGCGAGCGGCTGGTCAACTGGGATTGCCATCTGCGGACGGCCGTGTCCGACGACGAGGTCTATCACCAGACGGTCAAGGGGCAGTTCTGGCATTTCAAATACGCGATTGAAAACCCGCCGCCGGGTGGGCCGACACATCTGGCGTTCGCGACGACGCGGCCGGAGACCATGCTGGGCGACGTGGCGCTGGCCGTGCACCCCGAAGACGATCGCTACCGGGCATTGATCGGCCGGACGGCGCTGGTGCCGCTGTTCGATCCGCCGCGGCGGATACCGATCATCGCCGACGTCTGGGCCGATCCGGGAAAAGGGACGGGATGCGTCAAGATCACGCCGGCGCACGATCCAAACGACTATCAGGTGGGACTGCGTCACGGTCTGGAAATGATCAACATCATGACGCCGGACCGGCGGGTGAGCGACCGCGGCGGTGCGTATGCCGGTCTGTCGTTCGAAGAGGCCCGCAAGCGGATCGTCGAGACACTGGAAGCGCTCGGACAATTGGATAAAGTCGAGACGATTACCGTCGATCTGCCGCACAGCGATCGCAGCAAGACACCGATCGAGCCGTTCCTGTCGCCGCAGTGGTTTGTGCGCATGGGCGATGTCGATGGCGGCATTACGCTGGGCGACGGGTCGAAGGCGGACGGCCTGGCACAGGCGGCGATGGATGCGGTAAAAGACGGCCGCGTCCGCGTCATTCCCGAACGATACGGGAAGACCTATTTAGACTGGCTGAGCGAGAAGCGCGACTGGTGCATCAGCCGGCAGTTGTGGTGGGGACATCGGATACCGGTTTGGTCTATGCAATGGCCTGGCGTGCCGACTTTTGTGAAGTCGCATGTATCGTTGGAATCGTTGAAAGACCTTGATACAGAGTATTATTGCCCCGACTATATGCAGGCCGTTCGCCAGGGAATTGACCCGGCGGAACATTTCGATCCATCGGCACCACAGTTGATTTACGTCTGTCTTCGATCGGAACCGACGGCGCGCGACGAGAAGTTGCTTGCGGACATGGGCTTCACTCGCGATCCCGATGTACTCGACACCTGGTTCAGCTCCCAGTTGTGGCCCTATGCGACGCTGGGCTGGCCGGAAAAGACGCCCGATCTGGATTACTTCTATCCCGGCACGGTGCTGATCACTAGTCGCGACATTATCACGTTGTGGGTGGCGCGGATGGTATTGAGCGGGCTGTACAACCTCGGCGAGGTGCCGTTCCGCGAAGTCTACATACATCCCAAGATTCTCGATGGACGCGGCGAGACGATGAGCAAGTCCAGGGGCAACGGCGTCGATCCGCTGGACATTATCGACGCCTACGGCACGGACGCGATGCGCTACGCATTGGCCGACATGACCACGGAGACGCAGGACGTGCGCATGCCCGTCGAGTACCGCTGTCCGCATTGCCGGGCATTGACACCGCAGACTGAACGCAACATGCAAGCCAAGACAATTGAATGCAAGGAATGCAAGAAGACGTTTGCGACGCGCTGGGCGGACGAATCCGACGTGTCCGCCCACGGCCTTGCCGGAATGGTGTCCGACAAGTTCGAGATCGGCCGTAATTTCTGCAATAAACTATGGAACGCGGCGCGGTTCGCGTTCATGAATCTCGACGGCGTCGGATTCGATCCACTGACGCTGGCGGCATTACCGGTGGAAGACCGCTGGATGCTCGCTCGAACGTCGCAGGTGTGCCGATCCATTAACGCGGAACTGCGGCAATATCGGTTTTCGGCATCGATCAAGCTGCTGCGGGATTTGTTCTGGGAGTCGCTGTGCGACTGGTATGTCGAATTGACCAAGGCCCGCATGCGCGACGGAAGCGACGGCGCGGCCGCGAAACAGATCCTCGCATTCTGTCTTGACCAGGTCTTGCGGATGCTGCATCCATTCATTCCGTTTATTACGGAACGGCTATGGCAGCAATTGAATGCGACGGCGCCGCGGCGAGGTCTGCCGGGTTTGGCCGAGCCGGCGATGAGCGAACTGTTGATTCACGCGGCGTTTCCGCCCGCGGACGGCTGGCCGAAACTGGACGATGCGGCGGTCGTGTCCGTGTTCGAGGCATTGCAGGACGCGACCCGCGGCATACGCGACATTCGCAACAAGAGCCGGGTGTCGCCCGCCGACGCCGTGGAAGTGACCATTAACGCACCGGGCGACCGCGTATCGGCATTGCGCCAACAGGCGTCGATTGTCTGTCGAATGGCGGGCGTCGGGCGCCTGAATATCGAAACCGGCGCGGCCCGCCCGGCCAACGCCGGCACCGTCGTGCTGGGCGACTTGCAGATATTCGTTCACGGCGTCAGCGATGATGCGGCCGAACGCGCGCGGATGTCGAAAGAGCGCGGCGACGTGGAGCGGCAGATCGCGACGAAGGAATCGAAACTGGCCAATGACGGTTTCGTGCGCAACGCCAAGCCGGAGGTGGTGGAGGCGGAACGAGATCGGCTTGAATCGTTGCGCCAGCAGCGGGCGGCGTTGGATCAAAACCTCGCGCTTCTGGGCTAATCGGCGAACGAACACGCTCGCAGGGCGATGGGATTTCGCCGTGTCACGTTCGGTCGCGCGTTCGGTGGGGCGTTGATCCGGCGCACGCGACGACGAAGGCGGGCAGTCGGGGACCGAAGGGAGAAGGGGATGAAGATTGCATCGACGCTGAGCACGGCCGGCGAGATGGATCGCGTCGTCGCGGAACTGTGCGAAGGCGTGGGCGATGTGCGGCCGGATTTCGCGGCGTTGTGGTTGACCCGCCATCACGGTCCCACGTACGAAAACCTCGTCGAAAAGCTGCACGAGCGTCTGGCGCCCAAGAACATGATCGGCTGCACCTGCGCCGGGGTCATCGGACCGCAACGCGAGATCGAGGATGCGCCCGGCGCCGTTCTGTGGGTCGCGGAGACCACCGGCGTGCGTGTTTTTCCGTTTGTCGTTGACCAGAATGATCTGCGGACGATGAAGACGGCGGCCGACTGGCAGGATCGTTTGGGCGTGAACCCCGATGATATTCCCACGTTTATCATTCTGCCCGATCCGTTTTCGGTTCAGTTTGACGTCTGTCTGCGGGTCATGGACGAAGTCTTCCCTGGCTCCGTCATTGTCGGCGGAGTGGCCAGCGGGGCGCGCAGTCCCGGTGAAAACCGACTGTTCCTGAATGACCAAATACTGCGCCAGGGAATGGTGGGTGTGGCGTTAACCGGCCCGTTCCGCGTCAGCACGCTCGTGTCGCAGGGGTGCCGGGCGGTCGGCGCGTCGTTCGTGATCACCAAAGCGGAATCCAACGTCATCTACGAGTTGGGCGGGCGTGATGCGTACGCGGTCCTAAAAGACGTACACGATCGCGCGTCGGCGACCGATCAGGCGTTGATCCGCTCCGCGCTGCACGTCGGACGGGTCATCGACGAGCATCACGAGCCGTTCGGGCCGGGCGATTTCCTGATCCGCAACGTGGCCGGCGTAGTGGAGAATCGCGGACTGGCCGTCACCGATTTTCTCCGCGCCGGGCAGACCATTCAGTTTCACGTCCGCGACAGTGCGTCGGCCGACGCCGAAATGCGGACCATTTTGAACCGCAAGGTCGGACAAATGCTCGATCCGCCGGTCGGCGGGCTGTTGTTCAATTGCAATGGCCGGGGCGAGAATCTGTTCCAGGAGAAGGACCACGACATCGGGCTGATCAACAACGTGTTTCCCGCGTGCCCGGTGGGCGGATTCTTCGCCGGCGGCGAGATCGGCCCCGTCGGCGGCAAGACCTTCGTGCACGGATTCACCAGCAGCCTGATTCTGTTCTTCAATGCGTGACCCGCGGGCCCCAGTGAAGCGGCGCCAGCCCATGCAGCGGTCGCGGCGCGGCCCGCGTCCCGTCCCAGGTGTGCGTCCGAGGTTCTGACTCCGAACAACGTTGGACCCATTCTACGATTTACGCCGGCCGATCGGTGTGACGCCCGTTCGCTTGCCATCGCCGCGTTTGGTGCGTTTGGGTTCGCGGGCGTCGTCGATGTCATCCAGTGACACTTCGTCGGGCGACTTCTGCAGCCTCTTCAACTGCTCGTGCAGTTTGGCCGCCCGTTCGAAATCCAGCTCGTCGGCGGCGGCCAGCATCTCCTTCTCCACCATAGCCATCAACTCGGTACGGTCGTATTGCTCGCGCGAGGCGTTCAACGCCTTGACCGCCACCTGCCGCGCGCCCAGTTCCGATTCCAACCCGCTGCGGATGGCCTTCTTGATCGACTCCGGCGTGATGCCGTTCTTTTTGTTGTATTCCAGTTGCAGCGCCCGACGCCGCTCGGTCTCGTCGATGGCCCGCTTCATGCTCGGCGTCACCTTGTCGCCGTACAGCACGACCTCGGCCCGCACGTGCCGCGCCGTCCGGCCGATGGTCTGAATTAAGGACGTCTCGCTGCGCAGAAATCCCTCCTTGTCCGCGTCGAGAATGCACACCAGTGACACTTCGGGCAGGTCCAGCCCCTCGCGCAACAGATTGACCCCCACCAGCACGTCGAATTCGCCGGCCCGCAGCGAATTCAGAATCTTCACCCGCTCCAGCGTGTCCACCTCGCTGTGCAGGTATTGGCAACGCAGACCCTCCTCTTGAATGTACCGCGACAAATCCTCGGCCAATCGCTTGGTCAGCGTCGTCACCAGCACGCGTTCGCCCGCGGCTGCACGCTCTTGAATGCGTTGCAGAATGTCCGGCACCTGTCCGCGAGCCGGTTTAACGTGAATCACCGGGTCCACCAGACCCGTCGGACGCACCACCTGCTGAACCACTGCCCCGCCGCACTGTTTCAATTCATAAGGCCCCGGCGTGGCCGACATGAACACCACCTGCTTCCACAACCCCTCGAATTCCTCAAATCGCAGCGGCCGATTGTCCAGACACGACGGCAGACGGAACCCATGTTCGACCAATACCTCCTTCCGGCTGCGATCGCCCGCGTACATGGCCCGCAACTGCGGCATGGTCGCGTGCGATTCATCGAGCACCATCAGAAAATCGTCGCCGAAATAATCGATCAACGTGTACGGTCGGGCCCCGGGTTCGGTGCCGTTCAAATGCCGCGTATAATTCTCGATTCCCGAACAATAACCCACCTCCCGCAGCATCTCCACGTCGTATTTCGTACGGGCCAATAGACGCTGCGCCTCCAATAACTTCCCATGCCGGCGCAGTTCCATTACCCGTTGATCCAGTTCCGCCATAATTGACCCGGTGGCCGCCGCGATCCGCGATTCCGGCATCACGTAATGCACAGCCGGATAGAGCGTCATCCGCTGTTCGGCTGTCAACGTCTGGCCCGTCGTGGGGTCGAAGATGTCGATTTTCTCGATGTCGTCGCCGAACATTTCGATGCGGTAGGCGAACTCTTCGTAGGCCGGGCGGATTTCAACCACGTCGCCGCGCACGCGGAACTTCCCGCGCGACAGGTCCAGATCGTTCCGTGTGTATTGCAGATCGACAAAGCGTTTCAGCACCTCGTCGCGGTCCACGCGATCGCCGACCGCGACCGTCACCGTGCTGGACTTGTAATCCTCGGGCGACCCCAGACCGAAGATGCACGACACGCTGGCCACGATGATGACGTCGCGCCGCGAGACCAGGTTGCTGGTGGCCGCCAGCCGCAGCCGGTCGAGGTCGTCGTTCCGCGAAGCGTCCTTTTCGATGTAGATGTCCCGCTGGGGAATGTAGGCCTCGGGCTGGTAATAGTCGTAATAGCTGACGAAATACCCGACCGCGTTGTTCGGAAACAGCTCGCGGAATTCCTCGTAGAGCTGGGCCGCCAGCGTCTTGTTGTGCGAGAGGACCAGCGTGGGGCGACCGTGCCGGGCGATGACGTTGGCCATGGTGAACGTCTTGCCCGAGCCGGTGACGCCCATCAAACACTGAAACCGCCGCCCGTCACGCAACCCGCGCGCCAGCTTCTCAATCGCCGCCGGCTGATCCCCCCGCGGCTCGTACGCACTAACCACCTCGAACCCGCCCACGCGCAACCTCCCCCGGCGATTCCACCGCCCGCCGATTCCGTTGAGCATAACCGAGTCCGAGCGGGGTTTCCATAAGGGGGAACTTGTCGCCAGGCTTCAAATCAGTCAGGTTGACGATCGGAAATCAGGGTCTCGGATTGACCGATCCCGCGTCGCGACGTATAGAATCCACAAGTCATGGCCCGCGTCTACCTGGATACGAGTTTCTTCAGCACCTGCGTCAGCAAACGGACAAGCCCGAGGAGCGTTGGCTGGCGCGAAACGAGCAACGAATGGTGGGAAACGCAGGCCACCCGGCATGTGCTCTATGTATCCGATGAAGTGGTCGCGGAGCTTTCCGATCCCGATTTCGACCAAGGCCCGACCGCCCTGGCCATGCTTCGCGGCCTGCACCTGTTGGAACTCAATGCCGACGTGCGCGGGTTGGCCGCGATTCTCGTCCGCGAAAAGCTGATGCCGGTTCCGTCCGTTTCGGGCGACGCGATTCATGTCGCCGCGGCTACAATACACGGGATGGAGTACATCCTAACGTGGAACGTGCGGCACCTGGCGAACCCCAACAAGCGAACGCATCTGGCCACGGTCTGCCTGCGGCTGGGCCTGATTCCGCCGCAGATCGTGACGCCCGACCTGTTGATGGAGGCCGACGAATGAGCGAGGTCAAACCAGCGCGACGGCATATGGAAGAAACATCGGTCGATGACGCCCGCCGCGTCCGCGAAAAGCTCAGCCGGGAGACGGGCAACGACGTCAACCGCCTGGCCGACCGCGCCCGCGAGATCGCCGAAAAGCTCCGCGATCAACTCGGCCTCAAACCCGCCCAGCCCTGACCGGACGCGCCATCCGCTGGTGGGAATGGGGTGTCCCGGCTTCGAAATGATTCTTCCGTTCCAAGAAGCGGATCATCCATTCCCGGAACAAGTCGCCCGCTCCGCGAAACGGCCCATCGGTTCCGGGGCGGGAACCATTCGGTCCGAGGAATGGTCGGCCCGCTCCGAGCGCGGAGCGTCCGCTCCCAGGCGGGGACGGTCCCCTCCCAGGCGGGGGCGGTCCACTCCGAGGAGTTGGTCATCCGCTCCCGGGCGCAGCCCATCGGCTCCGAGGACCAGCGTGGGGCGACCGTGCCGGGCGATGACGTTGGCCATGGTGAACGTCTTGCCCGACCCGGTGACGCCCATCAAACACTGAAACCGCCGCCCGTCGCGCAACCCGGCGGCCAGCTTCTCAATCGCCGCCGGCTGATCCCCCCGCGGCTCATACGCACTAACCACCTCAAACCCGCCCACGCCCATCCTTCCCCCGGCGATTCTCCCGCCTGCCGATTCCGTTGAAGATACTCCGAACGCGCGAAAATCGCCAGCGTCGCTTGCGGAAGCCAACTACGCCCTCGTGGGTTCGGTGGAACATCATCCACAGATTGCACACATGGTCACAGATTCCGTAGGGCGGGTTTCACCCGCCGATTCCGTCGCCCGCCAGCTTCGTTGAGCATCACGCCGCACGTATCCGATTCCCACAAGAACGCCTGTTCTGCGCTCGTGGGGCGACGTCCGCGTTGAACAAGCTTCCCGCGATCACTACCATGGGCGCGGGCTTTGCGGATTCTGACACGAGGTTTCGTGTGAGCGACGACCAGGGGACAAACCACCCGGCGACGAGCCGCCAAACAGGAGTGTCACTGTGCATGCCGCGGAATTGTGTTTTCGTCTAAAGCCCCGCGCCAAGCCTACGGAAGAACCGACGAGGGCAATTCACGATTTCCTCTGGTCATTAGAGCGCAATGGACAACTTGTTCCCGACACCACGCGAATCGACGTCGAGACTCGCAACGGATGCCGTGTATTTGCGTTGATTCCCGAGTCGACGTCGCTGCGTCGTTCCCGTTTCGACCGGCATGTGCATGAAGTTCTACAACGGCTGGAGGACTGCGGCATCGATCCGCCGGCGATCCGCGTGCTCGGGCGCGCCCCAGATTCCGATCCGGTGTGTGCGTGCATGCGTTCCACGTCGCTGATTCTGCGCACCGACTTTCTCAGCGGTGAACTCCCGCTGACATGCGGACAATGTCGCGGAATTGTACCGTTTTATCGTTTCGACCCTACGTCGGAGTGCGCGACCTACGAGGACATCATATTCTGGATGTATCAATATCGTGCCTTCGATTCCATATGGATCGCCAGCCGCGGCGGAGAGAAACTCGCTTATCGCGAACTGACACGGCATGACAGCGAGCTAACCAAGGACGGTTTGGAAGTTTGCGGGGCGATTGAGAAACACACACGCCGGCCGGTGTACTACTATCTGTTGCGGTTCCACGGTCGCTTCGTCGCCGCGGAGAGAAAGCGCCCGTGTCCGTCGTGCGGGGGCGCGTGGCTGTTGAAGCGACGGTGGCATGGGAAGTATGACTTTCGTTGCCGCCGATGCCGACTGGTCTCCAATATCGCGTGCGAGGCCGTTTGATAGGATGGTCGCCATCCCCGAACTCCGCTTCGTCGTCCTCTTCGCGGGGCGGCCGGGTGGCCAAGCCAAGGCATGAATCAGGCGGTTCAGCCGGTTCAAGGCGCCGTGGGCTCGTCACGGAAACGTGACTCGCGGCCGATTCGGAATCGTGAAATCGCGTCTGGAAACTCCTTCCCGCGGGCATTAGCATGACCGCGAGTTGCGGCGGCGCGTGGTGGAGGTCGGACGGCGGGCCGTGGCGCGGGCATTCTGCCCGTGAAGATATGGCCGAGGCGCCCATGCCACGGTGGCCCATGCCAAGATGATTGATTGTAACAGGAGGTCCGGCGTGCGTGATGAGCAGGGGATGGTGCGGCGGTTTCATGAGGCGTTTGAGCATCCCGTGGGCGGTGCGCCGGGGATGCTCGATTCGGCACGGGCGGCCGCGCGGGCCAAGTGGCTGCGGGATGAGATCGTCGAGTTCCTCGACGCGGGCACGCTCGACGGGCAGGCCGACGCCATTATCGATTTGATGTACTTCGCGTTCGGCACGCTGGTGGAGATGGGGGTCGACGGGGCGGCGCTGTTCCGCATCGTACACGAGGCCAACATGGGCAAGCTGTGGTCCGACGGCCGGCCGCGGTTCGGGCCGGACGGCAAGGTCCGCAAGCCGCCGGAATGGAAGGACCCCCACGACGCCCTCCGCGCGGAACTGGCACGGCAGATCGCCAGTGCCAATGGACGTCACGCTGACGCGAGGTTGGCGCCGTCCGAGGGCCGCGACTAGCCCGCGCCGGAAAGGACTCGGGCGAGGTAACGAGCGGGAAGGGATTCTCACACGAGCGGCTTGCCCGCCGCTACTTCACCCCGTGCATCCATCGATTCAAGAATCGCGAGAGAATGAAAACGGTAATGCCAACTCCACAGCCTATGTACACCATGTAGCGGAAGACATCAGCATAAGCGTGGACCTTACCGAGAACGTCGGCAGCCACTGCCGCCCGGTTTGCGGCGAGGCTAGAAATCTTGCCGGCCAGGAAGTTGCCGGTTGCGATGGAGATAAACCACGAGCCCATGACCATTCCGGTCATGCGGCTCGGGGCAAGCTTGGTTACCATCGAGAGCCCCACCGGCGACAAACATAGCTCGCCGAGCGTATGCACAATGTAAAGGCCGAGCAGGAAGTACCACATCACCAATCCTGCCGAGTCCGCGGCACCGATTCCCATATTGATGACCACGAACCCCAATCCCATTCCCAAAAACCCCAACCCGAACTTTGCGGGTATCGAAGGGTTCAAGCCCTTCTTATCCAGAAAGACCCACAACCACGAGAAGATGGGACCAAACAGGACAATCAGCACAGCGTTGACGGATTGCCACCATTCCGCCGGCATACACCAATCTCCAACCGCAAATGGAGCAAGTTGCTTCTTGGCGAAAAAGTTCAGGGAAT
Source organism: Phycisphaerales bacterium (assembly GCA_013140575.1). Lineage (GTDB taxonomy): Bacteria > Planctomycetota > Phycisphaerae > UBA1845 > UBA1845 > JABFSN01. The sequence goes on from JABFSN010000169.1 coordinate 15,589, forward strand.
TCCCTGCCTGTTCAAACCCCATCCAGAACACGCAGTTGAGGGCTAGGAGTATGACCAGCACGTACATTTGTTGCCGCCCCACCCGCTCCTCGCGCGAGGCCAGGAACAAGAGGTACAACCCGATGGCTCCGAAACAGGCGTACAGGATGTACCCGACAACGTCTTCCTGCAAACTCAGCAAGAGGTAGATTGCCGGCGCTACGAGCAGACCCCCAACCACAACTTTGATGATCGGACCCAATCCCTCTTTTCCCGTCGGCGCCAACCCGTGTCCGTGCAGGTGCCGAGTGAATAAACCAAAGCAGACCAAACCGAGGAGCATCCCCGCGCCTGCGGCCATGAATCCGTACCGGTAATCGGGCTTGCCGGGCTCACCCATCCACGCGGAGATGGCCTGGCAGACAACCGGAGCGATCGCCGCCCCGATGTTGATCCCCATATAGAAGATGGTGAACCCGCCATCGCGCCGCGGATCACCTGGCTGGTAGAGTTTTCCAACCAGAGTTGAGATGTTCGGCTTGAACAACCCGTTGCCGACGATTAGCAGCGCCAGGCCGAAGTAAAAGGCATTTTTCTGGGGGACCATGAGTGTGAATTCGCCCGCCGCCATGAACAGGCCGCCCAGCACGATCGAGCGCCGATAGCCGAGCAATCGGTCGGCGATCGAACCGCCGAAAATCCCAAGTGCATAAACAAGGGCGGTGAATCCTCCGTAGCTTGCCGAAGCCGCCGCCTGCGCCTTGTCATCCAAGCTTCCGAAGAACTGCTGAGCGATGTGGAGGGCCAGCAGCGCCCGCATGCCATAGTAGCAGAACCGTTCCCAGAGCTCCGCGAAGAACAATACAAAGAGCCCCTTCGGATGCCCCAGAATCGTGCCATTGCCGTTTTGGTTCATGCTGTTCGCCGTGCCTCCTCGAGTGATGGGTCGGCCGGTGCGTTCCACGCCGGCAATTGATCCGCGTTCACTGCGCCGGTCGGGATGGGCGCCGTCGTGCCCCCGGCCGCGACCCGCAGCCTACATAAATCTGATCGGCAATGCCAGCGGGCGACGCGGGCGGATTCAGGAGTACGGCTCGACGGCGCATCCCCGCCGCCGCCAGCCGGGCGATTTGGGGGCTAGGCCGATCAGGACGTCGGCGGCCACCATCAGCAGCCCCAGCGGCAACAGCAGGCCGATGACCCGCGCCGTGCGTACGTCCAGTCCGCGCCCGGCCTCGATGCCCCATGCGAACCGACCCGTCGGAGCGCCGCCGATTCGCGTCGGCTCGCGGTCGCGTAGCCCGACCAGCGTCAGCAGTTGCCGGGCGGCGTGCGCGGGCGTCCGCTGAAAACCGATCGCCGCCCGTTCCCGTGACATCGGTTCCACTCGCCAATCACAGACGTAGGCGTGCACGCCGACGGCCACACCGATCAACGCGACGGCCACGATGCGCCTGCCCCTTGCTCCCACGATTCCCACCCCTGCTCGTCGGCCCCGCCGCGCGGCGGCCTCGTGTCCGGATTCAGTTTCGAATCGTCGTCTCGGCCGCCGCGATCAGAACCCGCCACGCAATGTGTGTTTCGCGTTGGAAATCGCGAATCAGAGCCGCGGGCGCAAGCCCGCGGTTTCTTGGAACGCGGGGAGCCGTCGATGCTCCAATCACCGGGCTTGCGCCCGGTGCTCTGAAACGACAGGCACACGCGAAACACAGTTCTCGTGCGGCGTCTTGATGTCTGAACCGCGACACCAATATCCCGCCGGTGCCGTGGCGCTACCCACCGCCCGACGAATCGACCAGCATTTCCTCGATGATGCGTTCGAAATCGCGGCGCAGCGCCTGGTTCGCGTCACCGGTCGCCGGACCGGAAAAGCCCGTATGAACCGCGCGTACCCGCCCCGCTCCATTCAGAAAAATCGTCGTCGGATAAGCGCGAATCCGGTCGATCGCCGGGAACGCGGCCGCGGCCTTGTCCTTGTCCGATACTCCCGCGACCAGCACGGTGTACGGAATGCCGAGCCGCTCGACGTACTTCCGCACCTGCCGCGCGTCGCGCGAGAAATCGCCGGTTAGTTCGAACGCCAGTCCGACGATGGACAAACCGCGATCGGCGTATCGCCGGTGCAATTCGACAAGATACTCGCTGGCATCGTGGCAATTCGGGCACCACGTGCCGAACACTTCGATAATCCGCGCCTTGCCCGCGAAGCGCTCGTCGGACAACGCCACCCGGTCGCCGTTCACGTCGGGAAACACCAGCGCATCGAGCGGCACCGATCCCGTCCACGTTGTCCGTCCGAACGCGTCGGGCAACGCGGCATCCGCATCGCGATCGGCCGTCCACGTTTCGTGCCATGCGTCGCGCGACCAGAAATCCCCGGCCAACGCCCCGTCCGCTTGCATCCGGGCGTCGAATAGAAACGCGTGGGCACCATCGAAACACGACAGCCGCAACCGCCCGTTTTCGAAGCTGCCCGCCAGGAAACGATAATCCCCCGTCGTCGTCAGAACCGTCCCTGCCACGCTTCGGTCCGCGCCCTGTTCGAACACGCCGATGGCCGGATCTTCCGATTTCGAGAACCGCATCCGCCAACGGCCCGAAATATCGTGTTGTTCCTTGGGAACTGGTGCGGCCCCGGTCGGCAAGGGATCGAACCGCGGAAACGCGCCGCGCCGCGCATGAAATGCCATCGTTACCGGCGTCCCGCCCGATCCGGTCCTGACCCATTCTCCATCCAGGTGCTTCCCTTCGTGCGAAACCGCGCCCGACAGTTTCGCGTCGTAGTAATCAATGTCCAATGTAACCGTATCGCCCGACACCGCGGTGTGCGGCACGGCGATGCGCTCCGGTCCATTGATTAGTTGCGCGTTCCATTGCCCATCGGCGCGCGAATCCAATAGCAGATAAAAGGGCAGCTCCCCCCCCGGGCTGTCCAGCCAGGCACGCCACATCCCCGGCGACGGTCGATCGGCGTTGGCCGCGCCGCCGGTCGCGGCCCATGCGATCATCACGAGAACCTCGAATCGACCAATCGGTCTCAACATGGGACGGTCTCCGCTCGGGCGTGCGCCGCACCGGCCCATGCGGTTCTTCCGCGACCGGGCCGCGCTGCCGCCACTATAGACAAACCGCCGGCGGATGAGAAGATGACCGGTGTCGAATCGCCCGCGCGATGCGTGGATCGTCCACCGATCACGCGGGATGTCAACGGAGCGCATCATGACTCGAAAGCCAATCGCCCTTCTGATGTTCCTGTCCGCGTCGGCATTGGTCCGCGCTCAGGACTTAACCGACGTCAAGATCGTCAAGCATCACGTCGCGGGCAACATCCACATGCTGGAGGGCCGCGGCGGGAACATCGGCGTGTCCGTCGGCAACGACGGCCTGCTGATCATCGACGATCAATTCGCTCCGCTGGCCGGCCGCATCCGCGCCGCGCTCAGGGAGTTGAACCCCGGCGAGCTGAAGTTCATTCTAAACACGCACTGGCACGGCGACCACACCGGAGGCAACGTCGAATTCGGTCCCGAAGCGCCCATCATCGCCCACACCAACGTCCGCAAGCGCCTGTCCACGCCGCAGGAGCTGTTCGGGCGAACGGTCGAACCGCTGCCCGAAGTTGGTCTTCCGGTCATCACGTTCGACGCGTCGCTTTCCGTTCACTTCAACGGTGAGGAAATAAGAGCCTGGCATCTGCCCGGCGGTCACACCGACGGCGACATCGTCGTCTATTTCACCTCGTCCAATGTTCTGCACACCGGCGATCTGTTCTTCAACGGAATGTTTCCGTTCGTCGATCTGGACCACGGCGGCAACGTCGAGGGCGTGGCCCGAAACGTGGCCATGCTGATCGAAAAAACGCCGAAGGACGCGAAGATCATCCCCGGACACGGACCGATCGGGTCCATTGACGACTTGAAACGATTCCAGGGCATGCTGGTCGAGACGTCGGCCATGGTCCGCGAGCGCATCCAGGCCGGCAAGTCGCTGGACGAGGTCAAGACGGCCGGTCTGCCGGCGCAATGGGACAGTTGGGGAACGGGTTTCATCAAGACCGACCAATGGCTGGAACTGACCTATAAGAGCCTGAAACCGTAGCCCGTACGAGGACGCTGCGCCGGGTCGGAATCGCGATGGCGACGCGGCGGTGGTCATCAGTAAGGAACCAATGTCATGCCGAACATGACGCCGGAAGTGGACGCGTACATCAAGAAGTCGCCGGATTTCGCCCGCCCGGTTTTGACGAGGCTGCGCCAACTATTCCACAAAGCGTGCCCGAAGATCGAAGAAAAGCTCAAATGGGGCGTGCCGAGCTTCGAATACAAGGGGATGGTCGGGGGAATGGCGGCTTTCAAGAAGCATTTGACCTATGGATTCTGGAAAGCGCCGCTGATGAAGGATCCCGCCGGCATTCTGGCGACCGAATCAAAAAGCGCGATGTTCGGAAGCAAGGTGACCTCGCTCGCCAATCTGCCGCCGGACACGGTGTTGATCGCCTACATCAAGGAGGCGGTTCAACTCAACGAAGACGGCGTCAAGCTCGAACGGCCCAAGACATCCAGGAAGAACAAGAACGCCATCAAGGCGCCGGACGACCTGCTGGCAGCGCTCAAGAAGAGCAAGAAGGCGCTGGCCACGTTCGAGGCGTTCAGCTACAGCTGTCGTAAGGAATACGTCGAGTGGGTCACCGAGGCGAAACAGGAGGTCACGCGCCGCAAGCGCATCGCGACGGCCGTCGAATGGATGGCCGAGGGCAAACCCAGAAACTGGAAATACATGGGGAAGTGTTAGCGGCGCGGGAATGGGGCGCGATGTTGTCGAACCCATTCGTCGGGCCGCGGGGAATGACGCACACACGGCCCGCCCAGGAAGCGCTACGCGACAGGTTGATCACCACGCCCAGTCCGAATGCGTTGCGCCCCATCATGCGTCGATGAGTTCGCGGCGGCGGTCGCGGTTGACGTAGACGGCCGTGGCGTCGATTCCGGCGGCGCGGAGCATGTCGATCGCCGTCGTGAAATCGGCGCCGACGTCTTCCGGTTTGTGGGCGTCCGAGCCGATGGACAGCATGGTCCCGCCGAGCGCGGCGTAGCGTTGCACCGTGGCCGGACCGGGCATGGCCTCGCCCACGCCCTGACGCAGCGTCGACGTATTGACTTCCGGGACGACGTCCGCCGCCAGGCAGTGCCGCAGGATGTCATCGATGAGATCGGACTGTCCGGCGACGTGCTGGGTGCCGGTGAAGCGTAAAGAGTAGCGTTTGACGAAATCCAGATGCGACAACGCGTCAAACACGCGAGGGCGGCCCGCGTGCAATTCCCGAACGTGCTCGAGCGCATCCCGGACGGCGTAAAAATAACGGCGGGTGACGGCGGCCGGGTCCGCGCCGTCCCAGCTTCCGCGGACGTGAATGGGCAGTTCGTAGCACCAATGAACGCTGAGGAGTACGACGTCGAAGGCGTGGCAATCGATGAATTCGACGATGGCCGGCATGTGGGATTTCTGATAATCGACCTCGATGCCCTTGCCGACGCGAATGCGGTCGCTGAATTGATCGCGCAGCCGGGAAATGGTGTCGGAATAGGCCGCGTCGTCGTAAATGCAGGTCGGGGCCTCGTCCGGGTGGGTGTCGTAATGTTCGGTAAAGGTGATGCCGTCCAGACCCCGTTCGATCGCGTGGCGAACGACGTCGGCCGGGTCGGACCGGCAATCGAACGAGTGCCGCGAGTGTAAATGCTGATCGTACCGCTTCATCGGTGTCACCTGTTCCGTGGGGACGGTATGATACCGGCACGGTAACGGAATTACACCGGACGGCCGGGGCATGGGCGAATGAACAACGCGACCGGGACAGGCGCCATGAACCACGCCGTCGTGATGCGCGCGCCGGCGGACGTTTCCGCGATGGCAATGGTGGCGCAGGCCAATGTCGTGCAGTTGCGCACGGCGGAGTTGAAGCGCGTCGGCGGCAGCGCGGCCACGCACGATATCCGCGTGCCGCCGCCGGGCGCGGTCACGCGCTACCGCGAGGCGTTGGTCGATCATCTTCGCATCAAGGCGTACAACCCCGTCGAATTGCATCTGCGGCTGCACGAAATCTGGGGACAGTTTTGCCTGATGTGCTGGTCGTTGCAGGTCGAGGATGCGCAGCGTCCACCCCCATTCGCCGGCGGCGGTTCATTTGATCTGCGCTGTCCCGAGGCGGTGGAACTGAAGACCGCGGAGCTCGTCGGTTCGCTGTGGCGGCTGCGGTTCGAACAACGGTTGCGGTCCGACGCGGCGTTCAGCCGATCGCCCGATTTCGCCCGCGCGCGAGCGGCGTCCCGGGAGATTCGCGTGCCGGTTTTTGGAAAATCAATGGACGAGGCCGACGACGCGGCACTCACCGTCTGTTCCTGTGAATACGCGGGGATGCTGGCCGCTGCGCGATGGATCGGCGACGCACGCCGGCAATGGGGAGAGCCGGGGATCATGGAGATTGACGATACGGTGTTGTTCGGCGGAGCGATCGCGGCCGGTGACGCGGAGTGAATGAATTCCGCCCGATCAGCCGCCGGCCCGACGAGTCGGTGGCGGCGCGAAGCGCCGACGCGGCCGAGGTCCGGGCATGGATGAGTTTTCGAGTCGCGGGACCAACTTCAGAACCCCGGACGCAAATCCGGGGCCGAGTGGGAACGGGCTCGCGTGCGCTCCGCTGTCCGACGTCGGTTCCGTCCGGCCCGCCACTTGCGTGGCGGGTTCTGATCAAGACGTCCGCCGCGAATACCCGAGTGTCGGTCGGACCACCGGCTCAACACGAAATGGATGGGCCATTAGATGACACGTCGTGTCAACAAGCGCCGCGAACGAAGACGCCGAGTGTGCGCAGCAGAATGATCAAGTCCAGTTCCATCGACGCATTCTTGACATAATAGAGGTCGAATTGCAGCTTGCGACGCGCATCCTCGACCGTGGAGCCGTAGCGGAATCCGATCTGAGCCCACCCGGTGAGCCCGGGTTTGACCAGGTGGCGTTCGTTGTAGTAGGGGATGGCGTCGGCCAGTGGCACGACGAAATCGGGGCGTTCCGGCCGCGGACCGACGAGCGACATGCGCCCCGCCAACACGTTGAAGAGCTGGGGCAGTTCGTCCAGACGGGTGCGCCGCAACAGCCGCCCGACGCGCGTGACCCGCGGGTCGTTGGGCACCGCCCAAACGGCGTCGCGGAGTTCCGCGCCGACCTTCATCGTTCGGAACTTGTAGAGCGTGAAGGGGCGTCCGTTCTGACCCACGCGGGTCTGTGCGTAGACCACCGGTCCGCCGTCGTCCAGTTTGATCAACAAGGCGATCAACGGCAGCAACGGCGCCGCCGCGATCGACGCGATGATCGAGGTCACGATGTCAAACGCCCGTTTGAGCGCCTGCCGCCGCTGACAATGGACCTGCAAATCGGCGAACAGAAACCAGTGCGGGGTGATGTCGTCAACCGGAATCTGCCCGGTGGCCTTTTCATAGAAGGTGGCCTCGTTGGTAACGCGGCACCCGCGACCCAGACAGGGAATGACGGCGTCCATGACGCGATGATTCAGGGCGGCTTCGGCCCCGACGACGATTTCCAGAACGCCGAACCGCCGGCAGATATCCGACAGGTCGTCGAGTTCACCCAGGTGCGGCGTGCGCTGGACAGCCGCGGTCGTCTGCGGTCGGTCGTCCACGTATCCGATCAGCCGGTATTCACGGACGAAGCCGTCTTCAAATGCGCGGATCAGCGGTCCGGACACATCGCCCGGACCCACGATCAGCAGGCGGCGTTGAAAGGAATGAAGAGCCCAACACGCGAAGAGGCGCGAACCGGTCGCCCAGATGACCAAAGTGCCGACGGACAGACCGGCGACGCGGCGGCTGAGCGTCGTGTAGAGCAGCGCATAGACGACGGCATACGTGATGCAGAGCGCCGTCAGTGTAGTCAGCATCAGACGGGTCAGGATGCGCGACCGCGCGAAGAGCGTTTCGCGTTCGTAGAAGCCGAAAACCAGGCTGCCGAAGACAAATGCGGCCGCCAGCAACCCCCACGCCTCCCAAAGCGGCACGTGCATGTAGGGCAGAATGCGGTTAATGACGAATATCTGGAAACCGGCGTACAGACCACCGAGAAGAGCAACCAGGTCCAGAAACACCCACGTTCCCACGGGCAGGGTCTGTATCATGCCGCCGACGTGCCGCAGCAGCCGCGCGGGCGAGGCGAGTTCGGACAGCGGACGGACCGCGGCGGCGGCGATCGGCGGCCTCCCGCCGAAGCGGGTTCCGAGCGATGCAGACGGACCGAGGACGGCCTGCGACCCCATAACGTACCCCCGGAGAATCATTATCAGCGCGTTCCATGGTCCCATCGGAAGACGGACCCGGCGACGTGAATAGCGGACGCGCTCGGCTTCATGACCCATGCGCCGGTCCCCAGCGCCGTCCGCCCGATAAAACCGCCGCCGGAAACGGCCGACGACGACCGATCCGTTCCGGCCGAACCCCGCCGGTAACGGCGCGGTCGATTTTCGGACAGTCGCACGCATCGCCACCCGATAAGTCAAAAGGCGACGCGATCATTGTTTGGTTCAGACTCCGCACAGAACCGGAATCATCGCCCGGGAGCTGCGCTGATATGCAACGATGGGGTTCCATTTCGTCGCGAAACAAGATCCCCGGCGTTTCATGCGTTGATCGGCGGGCGCCGCTGGGCGTCATTCGGCGCCGAGTCCGTAGTTCAGGAATCATCGCCCTGTCGGCCGCCGTGGTCTTCACCGTGGGTCCGGGGACGGGCTGCACAACCAAGCCGAAAAGGGTCAACACCGCCACGCAGCAACCGCTTGATCGACCGCGTCCGGCGGGACGCAACGGTTATGAAATCATAGCCGCGGCGCCGGCCGGCATGTTCCCTTGCGCGCTGGCCGTCGCTTCGGTCGCGGAAACTTCAGACACCCTCGACGCCCGCCCGATGGTCGAATTGGTATCCCGGCCGTCGAGCGAGTCGGTGGCCTGGCTGGAACTGTTCGACGATTCCGCCCCGGTCATTGAAGTGTTCCCCGCGACCGTTCCGAACCAATACGGCCGCACGCTCACCGTGCCGGAATTGCTGAACAAGGCACGCACGGAAGGCGCCGGACTATGCCTGGTGTATCAGGCAACGGTTCACGGCGACGCGTTCGCCGACGTGCAGGGGTTGTTGTATCGCACGGCCGACGGACAATTGCTGGCCCGCATTCAGGCCCAGGCCGACGCTCCACCCGTCAACGCCAAAACGGCGCCGCCGCCGGGGCGCGCCGACGTCGATCGCCGGCACATTGACCCCGCCTACGTGGCCGTGGAGCGCTTCCAGAATCACGTCCGCGAATGTTTGCGGTACATGATGCACGACACCGCCGTCGGTCTGACCGCCGGCGGGGCTCGCGGCCTGCGTCAACGAATGGCCGCGTCCCCCCAGGAAGGCCCGCGTCTCGGTTCCGACCGCGATCGATAGTCGGACGATCCACTCGAAAGGTCGGGTGGCACGGACAACGGTACGCCGTTGTCCGTGTTTTGGCGGGGCTGGCGCGCGAATGGCCGGAATCACCCATGGTCCGACGACGGTGGCAAGCGGGTACGCTTGCCAGTGCCACCCGCAGAATCGCACGGATCGCTCCACTAGCCGACCACATCGGTGACGACCCCTTGATGGCGCCCGGCCGGTTGCGAACCACCCCGCACGCATGTCTGCTGCGAATCGGCCGCGCCACCCTGTCGTGATTCCGGGCGAATCCCTACAATGACGAACCGTCGCAAGGGGCGGGTCAGCCCGCCCGATCTCGTTGGACGGGGCCGTAGCTCAATTGGGAGAGCGCCTGGTTTGCAACCAGGAGGTCGCCGGTTCGAACCCGGTCGGCTCCAAATGATTTGCCCGGTCGTCGCATCATCGTTTTATCGGACGCTGCCACATCGCCGTGCGCGATGGCGAAAACCACACGCCCGTTTTTCACCGGCGAATCGCGCACGCCTTCCGATACACCAGTCGCACACGGATCACGAATCCCAAGGAGGTGCATCGGTTGCGAATCGGCTTTCTTGGAAGCGACACCTGGGCCGGGGCGTGCGAATCGGCAGGCCACGAGAACGTGTCCGTGCCGGATCACGCCACGGCCGATCGACCCGACACACTTGCCGGGCGAATCGCCGCCGGCGGAATCCTCGCCGATGCAATCCAACGCGTGCGTCCTGACATGGTCGTGGACCTGAACGGCCGGGGCGTGGCATTCGCACGGTCCGGGGGCGGCGCATCGCAAAACTTCCGGCTGGTGCACGAGCTGCACGGGATACCGCTCTGTTCGAGGTTCACGCTGCCCGTCACCCATGCGTTCGGCACACTGCCGTGGCACGTGGTGTGGCAGTGCCTGCAATCGGCGGGCTGGGTGAAGATGATCCCGGACAAGGCCCATGCCCTCGAGCTGGTGCGGTTCGGCTGCCCCAACGTCGTTCACCTGCCGTTGAGCGTTTCGGAGATCAGCGGCGATGCCATAGACTGTCACCTACCGAACCAGCAACCGACCATCTCGTTCGTGGGTGACCCGGCCGGGCCGACGTTCGCCGCCCAATCACCGCCGCCGGCCGGTTCGATGATTCCGGCGGTCCTCGCCCAGGCCGTTCAGTGCGACAGTCCGCAGGCGTCATTCCACGACATTTTTTTCAACCTCTACCGGCTCGGACAACCCGTCTCGGCCGAACACGACGCGGCCCGCCGGCTGGGCATCGTGACCGAGTATTTCAAGACCAAGCTCCAATATCAGTACGCATGTTCCATCCGTTCGCGCGACCGTTACGTCCTGTTCCTTTCCAAAGCCCTGCCGCAGGCGTTTCGGTTGTTCGGCGCGGGATGGAACGCCGCCTACGGCCTGAAGGAACACGTTTCGCCCGACGCCGGACCCGCGCGGGCGCGGCATTATCGACAGAACGCCATCAATCTCGTCCTGCCCGACGGCTCCGCGGAGACGGGGCTTAACGCCGCCCATTTCGAGATCGCGGCCGCCGGCGGTTTCATGCTCTGCCGCGATCATCCCGAACTGCCCGAGCTGTTTGACGTGGAACGGGAGTGCGCCGTCTTCCGCACCGAGGCCGATCTCCTTCGTAAGATTGAATACTATCTGAACCACCCCGATGAGCGGATGGCGATCGCCGCCGCCGGCCGAAAGCGGGTATCGCTCGACCATCTCGACGTCCATCGGCTCAAGGCGCTGGTTCGGTGTCTTCAGCCCCGCAAGCATTCGTTCACCTTCGCCGCGACCGATGCCTGGGACGACATCCGAACGCACCTTCACGACCCCGACGTCCTGCTGGACTGCGGCGCCCACGCGGGCTCGACGGCCGTCCAGTTGCGCAAGCTTTTCCCCGGCGCGACGATTTACAGTTTCGAGCCGGTTTCTGACACCTACGCGCGATTGTGCGAGACATGCCAGCCGATCGGTGTGCGGGCCGTTCCCTGCGCCGTGGGCGACGAGAACGGAAGCGCGTGGATCAACCTGACCGCCGGCGACCAGTCCAACTCGATGCTTGAATACGAACCGGGCAACCCCTGCGCCCGCTGGACGCGCGAAATAGGCCGGGAACGGATCCGCGTCCGCCGGTTGGATGATTGGTGCAATGACGAAGGAATCGACGTTAGCCGCGTCGACCTGCTCAAGCTCGACGTCCAGGGGGCGGAGCTGGCGGCCCTCCGCGGTGCCCCCCGTTTGCTTCGCGCGGTCCGGCTGGTCTATCTCGAGGTTTGCTTCGAAACGATCTACAAAGACCTGCCGCTGTTCGAAGAAATCGACCGGTTCTTGCAGGGGTGCGGCTTCCGCCGATTGGCCGTCTACCCTTCCGATCAGCCCCACAACTGGGGCGACGCGCTCTATTTGAACGTCCGGCCGGCACTCGAACCGCAACGGCGGGACGCGAACGCCGACGTGCTTTCCGTCCCGGGCTGATGGCTCGCGCAGATAGACAATCACACGGACTCCGCGCGATCCCGTTTCGATGCAGCGATGCCGCGTTGGTCGGCGCGCCGGGGCGCGCAAAAAAAGAGCCGTGGACACCGGCCCACGGCTCGAGAACCCGCAAGTTCTGCCTGGTCGTTTACCGTTCGCGACGCCGCGCTAGGCGACGCCGGGCTTCCGCCTCCTGCCGAACTCGATGGTGCCCACGCACATCCCCAACAGGGTCATCACAAACAAGCCCCACTGGGTGACCGTTGGAACGGGCGGTACCGCCGATTCCGGGCAACTGCAATCAATGAGGCACTCACCGGGACAGAACACGGCATCGGCGCCGTCGCACTCCTCCCCGGCGGCCGCGTTGCGGAACCCGTCACCGCACTCGGCAAGCGTGCAATTCGGATCGCACGTGGGCGTCGCGACGCCGCCGGAATCGCACTGCTCGCCGGCCGCGGGGTTGAACGTACCGTCACCGCAGGTCGCGTTGGTGCAATTGGCGTCGCAGGTGGCTGAAGCGCCGGAGGTGTCGCATTGCTCGGTTCCCCCTCCCTGATTGAAGACGACACCGTCGCCGCAAGTCGCATTAACGCAGGTGGTCAGGCAGGCGTCGTTGTTGTTGGCGTTGTCGTCGTCGCATTGCTCGGTGCCGCCGCCCTGGTTGAACACGAAACCGTCGCCGCAGGTGGCATTCAGGCAGGTGGTCAGGCAGGCGTCGTTGTTGTTGGCGTTGTCGTCGTCGCACTGCTCGGTGCCGCCGCCCTGGTTGAACACGAAACCGTCGCCGCAGGTGGCGTTCAGGCAGGTGGTCAGGCAGGCGTCGTTGTTGTTGGCGTTGGCGTCGTCGCACTGCTCGGTCCCGCCGCCCTGGTTCCACACAAAACTGTCACCGCAGGTGGCGTTCAAGCAGGTGGTCAGGCAGGCGTCGTTGTTGTTGGCGTTGGCGTCGTCGCACTGCTCGGTCCCGCCATCTTGGTTCCACACGTAAGTGTCGCCGCAGGTCGCGAGCTCGCACGTGTCGATGCACGAATCATTGTTGTTGGCGTCGGCGTCGTCGCACTCTTCGGTTCCGCCATCCTGATTCCACACGTAACTATCGCCGCAAGTCGCGTTCAGACACGTGTCGATGCACGAATCATTGTTGTTGGCGTCGGCGTCGTCGCACTCTTCGGTTCCGCCGCCTTGATTCCACACGAAGCCGTCGCCGCACGTCGCGTTCAGGCAGGTATCCAGGCAGGCGTCGTTGTTGTTGACGTTGCCGTCGTCGCACTGCTCGGTGATGTCGTTGACGATGCCGTCACCGCAGAACGTCACTGGTGTGCAGGTCGGATCGTCCGGCGTACCCGTACCCGGGTCGTCGGTCGGCTGGGTCCCGTTCACGAATCCCTGATTACACACTTCCAGCGAAACGGGCGGCCCGGTCACCACGACGGTGAACATGATGGTGACGCTGGTGTTGTCCGCGATGGGTCCGACATTCACCGCGACGGTTGTATCCCCGCCGGTGTTGCCGGTGGTGACCGACCCCTGCGAGCTGGTCACCGATCCCACGACCAGCGCCGTGTTCGCGCCGGGCGCGTCCGTGAACAGGATGGCGGCGGACGCGTAATCCGCGTCGTCGTCGGGATTGGTGATGGTGACGGTGTATTTGATGGTGTCACCCACGTCCACGCTTCCGTCCATGTCGACGTCCGTAAACAGCGCGTCCGTCTTTTCCGATGTCACCACGGCCTGCGCGTCCAGCATGTCGAACGTGACGTCGATCGCCGATGTCGCCGTGCCGTCCACTTTGATGGTAATGGCCCCGACGTTCGTGAAATCGGCCCCGGCGCCGAGGTTGGTCACGAAGTTGGCGAACGGCAGAACGAAGTCGTCCATGAACGCGCCACCGGTCAGATTGAGCGTCAAGGTGGAGGAATTCGACGCGTCGGTGAACACCTCGAATACGATGATGGTCCCTGAGTCGGCCGAGATCATGCTGAGCAGGAATGAGTCATCCAAGCCGAGACTGGTCAGGTCGATGCCGCCCAGCCCGTCGTGGTCGATTAACGACGAACTACCGTCGACACCGTCCCACGCCAGAAGCGATTTTCCCTTAACAGTAACGTCCTGACTATGGTTGAACGTTCCGCCAATCACCAGGACGGTGATGTCCAGCCCACCGGCCCCCGCGGTCATGTTCACCTCGATGTCGCGTTCCGTCAGGAGGATCCCCCCACCGGAGACGACGGACCCGATGGTCCCCCCGACTCCGCCCGGCGCGGTAAGCGTCAACGGGCCTTGCCCGGTGGTGAAGTCGTCAATAAGAATTCCCGCCCGGGCGTTCAACGCGCCGGCGCCTGCAACCACGAAAGCGAGAGCTGCAATCGCGAGTTTCATCTTTTCCTGCCTCCTTAACCGAACGACCTGCGCCAACCTCCGAAAACTGCGGTCGCAAACGCGATGAACCATTCAAACCGGCATCATGCGCACCCGGGAGGAAGGAAGTGCAACCGATGAAGTTCGGTCGTCACCAAGAAAGTGCCGTGCCCCTCCGCCTCGATTCGCCGTCATCCTGTTCGAATACCACACCGGTGCCGCGCCCTGCCACGCCGCACCGCCGCATCGACTTCCGGTTCAAGATACCGATAACCGACCGCCAAGTCCACACAATACTGCATAGAAACTTCCGGGAATGAACGGCGCGACGTCTCCGAACTGAATGCCCGAAAATAAACCAATAGTGTAGTTTTGTTAAGTGCAGGTGCGGCCGATGGTTACGCGGAGGAATCATGGACGACGGCGATGACTTGCACATCAGGTTCAGTTCCAGCGGACGGGCCGGCGGTCGGGCTGAAAAAAATGTGAAATGTGGCGGGAACCGTTTGCTTGGGTTCGCAGACGCCCCGTCGTCGGCGGTCCGCCCCGGATCGGCCTGGGGTGCGCCCTGGGAACGAGTACAAGCGAATTGCCACAAAAACAGTGCCATATCAAGGCACTGGGCGCGCCAGGATTTGAACCTGGGTAGGCTTTCGCCAACGGGTTTACAGCCCGTCCCCTTTGGCCGCTCGGGCACACGCCCCATCCCAGTCGCCGGTGGCCGATGGTCGCGGGCGATGTTAGTATTGGGTTCCGCCGCCGTCAACGCCGGTCGGTCGCCCCCCGGGTGGATAACCCGACGGCAAGCCGCCCTTTCGTCGTCGACGGCGGAGACCAAGGGCCGGCCCTGTGCGCGTCGCACCAGCGGGTTGGGGGTCGGATCGTGCAAAGTGGCCGCGTCGCAGCGGGTGGATGCGACCGGCGTTCGGGCGAATCACGCGTTCGCCGCGAGGAGACTGCCATGCGATCGTACCGGTGGACCTGTTCCGGTGTACTGTTCCTGCTTGCATTCATGTCGGGCGAATCTCCATCCCGCGGGCAATCCGTGAGGGTCGAAATGGGCACCCCGGTGGCCGAAATCCGCATTGAAGCCCGCGCCCTGCGCGAGTTCGTGAAATCGTCGTCGGCCAAGCAGTTTCTGGAGGCGGCCGGTCAATTGCCGCCGATCAAGCCGCGAACGCTGCACATCGATCGCAAGAACAAGTTGTATTACCGGGCGGACGAATTCGCGGCGTTGACGGAAGAGCAGCGGGCGGGGCTGGAAGAAAAATCGTACGATGAGGCGTTCTATTATCTGGGCCGCTACGGCACGCCGACGGCGTACTGCCGGGCGATCGATCTGGCGGCCGAGGCGGGGCTGACCGATCTGGCCGGGAAGCACATTCTCGATTTCGGCTACGGCATGATCGGGCAATTGCGCATGCTGGCGATTCTGGGCGCGGACGTGACCGGCGTGGACGTGGATCCGCTGTTGCCCGTGTTGTACGGATTCCCCGGCGATCAGGGCGATATCGCCGGTACCGGGTCGCATCCTGGCCGGATCAAACTGGTCCACGGGCGCTACCCGGCGGAGGCGGCGACGGTCGAGGCCGTCGGGGGCGGCTACGATCTGGTCATTTCCAAAAACGTACTTAAGCGCGGCTACATCCACCCGGCGCGCGAGGCGGACGAGCGGATGTTGATCAAGCTCGGCGTCGACGACGCGACGTTTGCGAAGGCCGTGTACGCCGCATTGAATCCGGGCGGGATGTTCCTGATCTACAATCTGTGTCCCAAGCAGGCGCCGCCGGACAAACCCTATCTGCCTTATTCGGATGGGGAATGCCCGTTCGCCCGCGAAGTTCTGGAGTCGACGGGTTTCAAGGTAGTCGCGTTCGACACCGACGACACGACGGCCGCCCGGAAGATGGCCACGCTGATCGGCTGGCAGGACGACGGGATGGACATCGAGAACGACTTGTTCGCACATTATACACTGTGCCGGAAATGATCGCGCCCCCGGCAACACCGACATGCCTGTATGTTCGTCGTGCGCAGAATTCACCGCGGAGGCGCGGAGGGCGCGGAGAAAGAAGTCGGTGAACGGGGGATCGGCCGGCCGGCCTCCACCCCCGTGATCCCGCGTCGTGGCGGTGATCCATCGGCGTGGTTCGGGGGCGATGCGCTCAGGACGACGGTCGTCTGGTGAATTTCAATAGATAGGGCAGCGTGGCCGCGACGCAGATGAACTGCGACACGCCGCCCACGATAAACACGGCGCGGTAGGCGGCGATGGGCACGCCGTCGGACGCGGCGAATGCGTGGATGATGGTTCCCCCGATGATCGGCCCGGCAATGAACCCAATGGAACCGGCCACGTTGAATCCGGCGAACGCGGAGGCGCGGGCCTCGGGCGGGGCGAAGTCGGCGCAGAGGGCCAGGTTGGGGGCGAACATGACCGCGCTCAGCACGCCGGACGCGATCATGGTGGCGGTCATCCACGACATCGGCATATAGCCGTACAGAGCGAAGACCACGCCGAATCCCAGGCTCCCGCCGGCCATGAGCGCGACGCGTCCGACGCGGTCGGCCAGCCGTCCCACCGGGAAGCACAACAACGCCATGGGAAACAGGAAAAACGCCAGCAGGCCGCCCCGTTCCGCCGGCGACAGATGATGCCGATCGGCGAGAAACAACACGAAGGTCGAGACGATCAGACCGACGCAGAAGCGGTCGATGGCTGAATATGCGTACGGCACCAGCATCGCCGGCCGGCGGCGCAACAGCAGCAAGGCGTCACGCACGCGGGCGGACGCCCGGCGGACGGGGGCGTCGTGAATTCCGACGGTCGCGAGCAACGCGGCAAGGGCGCTGATCGCGGCCCCCACCTTCAATACAAAAGTGGCGTCCAGTTGTCCCAGCCGGCCGCCGAGGGGCGCGCCGATCGAGGTGCCCAGCATGAGTGTGCCGCCGACCAGGCCCATCATGCGTCCGCGGCGGGACGTGCCGGCCCAATCGGCGGCGAGGGCCATCACACCGGTAAGGGCCGTGATGTGGGCCGCGCCCTCAAAAAACCGAAGGGTCAACAACCCCGACAAGCTGCCCGCGAAGGACATGGACAGGAGCAGGACGGCATCCGCCGCCAGGGCAAGAATCAGCAACGGTTTGCGGCGCTGCCAACGATCGGCCAGCGCCCCGCCGATCGGCGCGGCCAGCACCGCGCCCAGCAGATTGATGCACATGAACGAATGGGTGGCGAACGGACCGGCGTGGAAACGCTCGGCCACCAGTTCCTTGAGCACGGGAACCAGCATGGTGACCGGGATCATGGTCATCAGAATCGTGGCGCCGAGTATGGCGGTCATGCGCCGCGTCGGATCCAATGCGGGGGCTTCCGTGCGGTTCCCGAGCGCGAACGATCCGGTGATGGCATTGGAGGAGGTAAGGGTTGAATCGGTCATGACGCGAATCGACTACCGTGACGGGTTGCGGCCCGGCAACCGCCAACGAAGATCGCCGGACCGACCGGCGGGCGAGCATTCTACACCGAAAGACATGGGCTGAAAGCCCATCCGCGTTCAGCGTCGGAAATCACGAATCAGAGCCGCGGGCGCAAGCCCACGCATGCTGAAAACGCATGCGCCAACGTCACCCCGAATCACCGGGCTTGCGCCCGGTGCTCTGAAACGAGGGGCACACGCCAATCATCGGTAACCCATGCCCTGGTTCCTGCGATCGGTCGTTAGGGCAGAACGAACGGAGCCGCGGCGAAGATCAAATCGCGCATGAACCCGTTGCTGCCGTCGAGCAGGAACGGGACCAGCGCGCCCAGTATGTTTCGTTCGCACGAGACGGGCAGAATCGCCGGGGCGAAGGCGACCAACCAGAACGCGACCTGTCGAAGTTGCCGTTTCATGATGTTCTCCCTTTAGAACGAGAAGATGAAGTCGGTGGTCACCCGCTGATTGAACACGTCGTTGCTGGGATTGGAAATGGGGAAGCCGTAGGCGACGCCCCACGAGACGTTGGGGGTCAGCTTCCAGCGGAAGCCAAGCTCGCCCCAGAAGACGCTGCTGCCGGCCACGTCGGACGAGCCGATGTTGCCGTAATCAAGCCCGCCGACGGAAAGCGGCAATCGGTCGGCGTTGCTGAGATAGTGGAGCGCGTGCAGCTCGATGAGCGGGTGCAGGCCGGGAAGGGTCTCGGGTGCGATTTCGCAGTCCAAGTGCAGGTCCCAGTTAAGGATGAAATTGGCGTCGTTGTGGTCCATGGGCAGTCGCCCGTTGACCGTGCCGATCAGGTTCCAGCGTCCGAACGCCTTGGCGAAGGAGATGAAGGGGCTAAGCTCGTTGTCGCCGGAATCGCCGCCCTGCAGGACGTCGCGGTTGCCGTTGTGCCATTCCCAGCGCATGCCGCCGGTGAGGACGAATTCCTCGGCCTCATCGACGATGAAGGCGTATTTGGCGCCCACGGTGAAGTCGTTCCAGCCGGAACTGCGTTCGAGGATGCCGGCGTTGAGTTCCGTCCAGCCGTCCTTGGTGGCGATCAGCGCCAGTCGGTCGGTCAGGGCGATCCGCACCTGCGTCGCCCAGACGTTGGCCTGTCCGCCGCTGATCTGCGAGCTCGTCGGAAAGTCATGCCAGAGATAAATGGGGCGCAGGCTTGTCTCGATGAACGGGCTTTCAAAGAAGTAAGGGTGCCCGACGGGATCGGCGAAGCGTTTGGCGATGTTGGTGGTGGCGCGCATGCCGGTGAGAAAACCGGTGTACCAGACCGTGTCGTCGCCGAAGACGTTGTTGTCGCTCAGCAAATAGTGTGATCCGTCGCTCGCGGTGGGCTGCTCGGCGTCCTGCACGGCCAGGGCGTCCTGCGACCCGAATGCACCGTGGAGATCGAAGATCCCCGGGGCCGCCGTTGCCGCGGCAGTGATGGAGCCGGCCAGACCGACGACCGTGACGATGTCCGTTCTTCGCATAGGGTTCACTCCACGTTCGACCGCGACCGGCCGATCCGTCTGTGTACTACCGATTCGCCAATTCCCCCTCCGGACGGACTCATTCTCGGCTTATGGGGCGTCCGACGTTAGTTTTTTCGAGCAAAAAATGAAGTTGTAGGGTCTTGGCATTCAAAACGACGACGGCGCCGATCGTCATGGGGGTTGCAGGTGTGTTGGTAGGCACCCGTTGCTTAACATCATTGGCTCGCCATTCGGGCAAGGGCGAGCAGAGACACTCGCAAAGCCGGCGGGGAGCGGGGCTTTGGTCCGGGGTTGGCCGGTAAAGGCGCGGTGGAGAGTTTCGAAGCCGTCCGCTTGATGGAGCTTGAAGTGGGTGAACCAGGCGATGGCTGAGGCAATCTGCTTACCGCGATGGGTTTTCAGCGACGGGGAGCCGGTGGGGTCGAGCGGAAGCGGCGGATTCGGGGAACAGGCGCCAGCGGAGGAGGGTCCAGACGGCTTCGAGGCCGTCGCGCCAGCCGATCTTTTTGCCTTCCTCGACGGTGCGGTGGTTATAGCGGATGGGCACCTCAATGATGCGGTGGCCGCGGCGGATGCACTTGGCCGTCACTTCGGGGCAGAATTCGAAACGCTCGCAGACCAGATGTAAATCCTGCAACAGTTCGGTGCGGAAGGCCTTGTAACAGGTGGCCTCGTCGGTCATGGGCTGGCCGAAGAGGATGCGGACCATGCAGTTGAGGGTGACGACGCCGATCTTGAACTTGGTCAGCGGCAGGGAGTTCTTTTCGCTGAGGTAGCGGGAGCCGTAGACCACGTCGCTGTAGCCGGCGCGGATGATCTCGACGAGCAGGGGAAAGTCGTTGGGGTCGTATTCGAGGTCGCCGTCCTGAATGATGGTGACCTGGCCGACGGCGTGGGGGATGGCCGTGCGGATGGCGGCGCCCTTGCCGCGGTTTTGATCGTGGTAGAGGACGGTGAGGCCGTCGGTGTTTTCGAATTCGTCGCGGAGGATGTCGCGGGTTCCGTCGCGGCTGCCGTCGTCGACGATGATGATCTGTTTTCGGTAGGGGGCGGTGCGGACGCGGCCGACGATCTCGCGGATGGTGGCGGATTCGTTGTAGACGGGCATCAGGACGGAGAGGGTGATGTCGCCGGGGATGGGGTTGAAGCGTTTTTGAGCGTGGTAGCGCATGTTGGTGATGTTGGTTCGATTCGACCGTGCGGGACCATGAAGGGTGGCCGGCGCCGCGAATCTGCCGCCCCTTCGGGGCTAATTCTCCGGGGATGACTATTCCGGGGGCTTGCGCCCCCGGCTATTGACTGCCGCCCCTTCGGGGCTGCGCCAACCGAGACACGTGGAACGCCACCAGCTTATCGGCATTTTAGGGGGGCGGTTGATGGGCGGCGAGGGGGCGGAGACGCCGGTCAGGACGCGGGGGTGACGTCGATGGTGAGGGATTTGACGTAGACGGTGGCGGTGGGGCCGGGTTCCTCCTTGGTTTCGGCTTTTACCTGCGCGGCCACGACGAGATGGTAGGCGGTTTTGGGTTGCAGGGTGACGTCGAAGGACGGCGACTCGCTGCCGGTCCATCGCGAGGGCGTGCGATCGAGGTCGGCGGAGGCGAGGAGGACACGGCCGATGACGCGGTGGTCGGAATCCATGACGTAGGCCTTGAGGCCGAGTTCGAGCTTGCCGGAGTCGGCGTAGGCGTTGGTGAGGGAGCATTCGTAGGTGACGTGGAAGGTGACGCGGGCGGCGAACGGGGACGAGGCGTCGTAATTCAGGACGTGTCCGACCTGGAAGGCAGCGTCGGCCGATCCGCCGCGAAAGGCATCTGCGACGCAGGAGGCCGTGCCGGCGGGATCAGCGGAAGAACTGGCGGCCGCGGCGCCGCGGGAGTTGCGCTGGGCGTCGGTGAGGTTAAAGGGCTTGTCGCCGGGAAGCGTCAGGGTGGTTCCGGTTTCGAGGGGGCCGACGACGTTCTGGTGCTTGCTTTGCGGGACGCGGACGTTTTCGCCAAAGTCGTCGCCGCCGCACGCGGAGAGGAAGGGGAGGGCTATGGTCAGAATGGCGACGCAGGTGGAGGCGAAGGGGCGCGCGGTCGTGGGAGAATCCGTAGTTTTGTGCCGCATGATGGCGAAGGGTGCGCGAACGAGCGGCGGCGGTCAAGCGTTTCGGGTTGGAGGGGGTTGATTCGCCGGAGGGACCGGGCGAAACGCCGGAAACGCCGAATGGCGTCGGTTCGACTCCCGAGATTCGGGCGTATAATTGAAGGGGATTCCGTGGGCACGTCGAAGATGGGGGCGGGCCTTGTCCGGCGATTGTCGGATGTGGTCGGTGGTGACCGGGAGCATGGTTTGAACGGGTAGAATCCGTCGCGCGGCGCGGCGTTTCGCCGGACGAGCGGCACGACCGTGCCCGCCGGGCGGAGCGGGAGCGGTGGGCAGTGCCCACCCTACGGCGGGGCGTCGCTGCGGGTGTGGAGATGCAGATGTCGGAACAGGTGATCGGGATCATCGGCGGGACTGGGATCGGTGAGCGGTTGGCCGGCGTCGAGGGCGGCGAGCGAATCGCGATGGACACGCCGTTCGGCCGGCCGAGCGGCGAGATCTTGAAGACGCGGATTCACGGGGTGACGTGCTTGGTATTGAGCCGGCACGGCGACGGGCACTTGCTGAATCCGTCCGTGGTTCCGTATCGCGCGAACATCTACGCGCTGAAGGCATTGGGAGCGACGGCGGTGGTGGCCACGGGAGCGACGGGAAGTTTGCGGGAAGAGATCGCGCCCGGGCACCTGGTGATTTGCGATCAGGTGATCGATCGGACGACGGATCGGGCGCGGACGTTTTTCGATCGCGACGTGGTGGCCCACGTGGAGATGGGCGAGCCGTTTTGCGAGAGTATGCGTCGGGCGTTGATTCAAGCCGCGGACGCGGTGGAAACGACGGTGCATGCGCGGGGGACCTACGTGTGCATGGAGGGGCCGCAGTTTTCGACGCGGGCGGAGTCGATGATGCACCGCGCGGGGGGCGGGGATTTGATCGGGATGACGGTGATGCCGGAGGCGAAGCTGGCGCGGGAGGCGGAGCTGTGTTACGCGTTGGTGGCGCTGCCCACGGACTACGATTGCTGGAGGCCGCACGCGGGCGGCCAGGACAAGGGCGCCCTGTTGGCCGAGATCATGGCGAACATGAATCGGGCGAGCGACGCGGCGCTGGCGTTGATTCGTGAATTTCTACGGCGGGTGTCGGGCATGAGCGCGGCGACGTGCGGGTGTCCGCGAGCGTTGGAATTGGCGATCTGGTCGGACCGGAAGAAAGTTCCGCGAGCGGCGGTGGAGCGATTGCGTCCGCTGATAGGGCGGTATTTCGCCGATGAATGAACGTGGCCGGGTGGGGGTGAAGCGTTGAGTATCGGAGGCGGCGGGGGTTGACGGTGATGCAACGGCGAATCGTCCTTGTGATTTTGGGCGGGCTTAATGCGGCGGGAGCGGCATGGTCGCAAGAGGCGCCGCGTCCGCAGGCGGACGGGCTGGGCGATATTGCGGTCGGTAGGGGTGGGGAAACGTACGTCGACGACAGTTTCGAAGTCAACGAGTTATTGCGGCAGCTGGCGGATTTTGAGCGCGACGAGCGCTGGGTCGAGGCGTCGCTGCTGGTCGACCGGTTGCAATCCACCGAGGGGGACAGGCCGGTGCCGGTGGACGAATCGCGTTACGAGCGGTTGGGGGCGGGGTTGAATCGGCGCGTGTCCGGCTGGCCGGGTCGGGGTTTGTCGGTCTACCGGGAGCTATTTGAGACCGGCGCGGCGGCGGCGCGAGTGGACGCGAAAACACGCCGCGATTCGAACGGCGCTATGGAGGTATTGAATCGTTATTGGTGCACGTCCGCGTCGGTTTTGGCGGCCGAGGATCTGTACGAAATCTCGTTGGAACGCGGTGAATTCGAACGGGCGCGATGGCTATGCCGGGAGATGATTGCGAAACACCCGGAGAAGGAAGTGACCGCGAGAATGTTCCATCCGCGGCTGGCGATCGCGGCGGCGATGGCGGGCCGGGAGGCGGAGGCCCATGAGGTGCTTTCGGAAACCGGGATCGATACGGGCGATTCGACGGTGCGATGGATGGGTCGGCCGGAGCAGACCGCGGCATTGGTGACGCAGTTGTTGTCGGAGGCGGCCGCCGGACAAGAGACGGCGGAAAGCGGGGCGTGGCCGACGTTTGGCGGGAATTACAGCCGGGATCGGATCGGGCGATGCCCGCTGGATGAACTGGCCATGCTGTGGCGGGTTGATCTGACGGGATCGGCGATGCCGAAATGGCAACCGACGGAAGATCCGGGAGTGTCGGCCCCGACCGATGATCTGGCGAGACAACTGTGCATGCATCCCGTGGCGGACGACGAGCTCGTCTACGTGCAGTCGCATGACGGGGTCTGGGGATTAAACAAGCGCAGCGGGGCGCCGGCGTGGCATGTTCCGCTGGGCGTGAGCGGTGCGGGCCTGCCCCCATCGGAGGGCGGCGTGGCGGCCTGGCTGTCGCCCACGCTGGACGGGGACCGTCTGTATGTAAGCGTGGGCAGCGAACCGTCGCCCTATTTAGTGAGCGACGGTTCCGAGCCCGCCGGTGGCGTCTATTGTCTTGACGCGCGGCGCGGTCAGATTCTATGGAGATCGCGGGAGGCGCCGCAAGGCGAAGCATACGGCCGATTCAGCTATGATTCGTCGCCGATCGTGGTGGGCGGGCACGTCTACGCCGTCGGACGGCGACGGCGCACGTTCGGCTTCGAAGACTGTTATTTGTATCAACTGCGGGCGTCCGACGGGGCTGTTGTCCGGCGGACACATCTGGGAAGCGGCTCGACCGGAGGATTCGGCTATGAGCGGCCGGCGCTTTCGATATTGAGCCGCGTCGATGATTCCATTTATGTCGGTACGCATTTGGGATCGGTCGCGGCGGTCTGTGCCCACACGGGGCAATTGGAATGGCTGTTTACGTACGAGCGCGAATCGGAATCGAACTGGCGCAACGCGGTGCGTGCGACGGGACGGGAAGCGCTGCCGTGGCATTACAACCCGGCTTTCTGCGACGGAGAGCGGCTTGTCTACCTCCCTGGTGACACACAATCGTTGTTCATTCTGAATCGGCAAGACGGTTCCCTGTTGAAGAGCGTCGATGCCGAAGTGGTGGCGAACGCCACGACGCTTCTGGGGATTGCGAACGGCCGGCTCTTCGGTCTGGGCGATCTTGTCTTTGCGTTTGATCTGCGAAGCTTGCAGATGGCCTGGACATCCGTTCTCAAACAAGAGGAGCGGGTCTACGGGCGGGGCATGCTTGTGGAGAACGGCGTGCTGGTTCCGACTCATGAAGCGCTGGTCCGGTTTGATTCATCGGACGGTGCGCGATCGGACATTGCGTGGGATTCGGCCGGCGGAGCGGGTAACCTGCTGCCGTTGTCCGAGCAGTTGGTGGTCGCGGGACCGGATTTCGTGTCGGCCTATGGGCGCAAGTCCGACGTTTGGAAACGGCTGCGGCAGTTGATGGCCGCGCTGCCCGACGATCCGGCTCCGGCGCTGGACCTGGCGGAGGCGGCGTTCCGGTCGGGCGATTTCGCGGAAGCCGCGGCGGTGCTGGCGACCGCGGTGGAACGGGCGGGCGATGCGGCGATAGTCGCCGACCCGGGGGTGCGGAAGCGGTTGTATCAGGACAGTTTGTGGTTTGCACGGGGCATTTCGGGCAAGCCGGCGCCGGACGCGGCGCGGGTCGGGCAGTATTACGGGTGGGCGGCGCGATTCGCGCCCGATGCGCAGTCGCACGTCGAATGCCGTCTGCAACATGCCTTGTTTCTCGAGCACCGGAGCGACGCGAGCGGCGCGGTGAAGCTCTACCAGGAGATCATTCAGGATCGTTCGCTGCGCGAGCAACCGGTCACCACGGCGGACGTGGACAACCTGGCCGGGCGGGTGGCCGAAGACCGGATCGCTGCGTTGATCGCGGAAGCGGGACGTGTCGTCTACGCACCGTTCGATCAAGAGGCGCGGGATTGGCTGGAGGCCGCGCGGGCGTCGGGCGAGCTGGAATTGGCGGAGCGAATCATCACCACGCGGCCGCTGGCCGAGGCCGTGCCGTCTGCGCTGCGCCTGCAGGCCGAGATTTTGCGGCGCCGCGGGTCACCCGGGGAGGCGGCGCGGGCCTATACGCAGTCCATGTTGACCGATCCACGGCAATTCCGTTCGGCGGACACCATGCGGCTGATCGCGGACTGCCATCTGGATGGTGGAGACCGTGAGAATGCGTGGCGCCGGCTGACCCAGGCGGGGACGGAATTCCCGAAGGCGACGGTGATGCTGGACGGAGAGGCGGTCAGCGTATGGAAGTATCGTGATGCCCGTCTGGGCGCCGGGTATGCGGGCGACGTCCGGCGCACGCGTGTGCGTCCGCCGCTGGCGATGCGCTACGACGTGTTTTTCAGTGACCCGATGACGGTGCTCAAACCGATTCTTCCGCCGCGTCCCGGCGGCGACGATTCGCACGTTCTGGCATACACGGAAGGCCGGTTGATGGCCATTGACGTGGTGTCCGGCGCGACGGCGTGGGAGGTGTCCACATTTAAGACTCGTCCGGAATTGCTGCTGACCACGCTCGACAGTGTGGTGTTGAGCAGCCCGCATGAAGTGATCGCTCTTAGCGGCGCTGACGGCTCGGTGCGGTGGACGTACGGCGAACGGCCGGCGGGACTGGACGACCCGTCCACCGATCCCGAGCGGTTTCCTTCGTTTCATTCGCACGCGTGGCATGGCGATCGCCTCTTCACCATGCGCAGCGACGGGCGGGCATCCTGCGTTCGTTTCGACGACGGGCGTGTCGAATGGGAACGATTCCTTGAGCATCGCATCGCGGGTCCATTCGCGGTGAATGGCCGGCGACTGGTTTATCCCGGTCAGAGCGCCTCGTCGAATCCGTACTGCGTGCTGGATGCCGAGACCGGCAGACTACTGCGGACCATCGAACGCGCGCAGACGTTTCCGGTCTTCCGTTCGCATCTGACGTGGGACGACCGGTTAATCGTTCTCGGATCGAAGACCATCGACGCATACGACGTGACGACGGGGCAGTGGCTGTGGCATCTGCGTCAAGAGGAGATGATCGTGGACGCGACCGTGGTTATCGGTCTGGACGGTGTCTATCTGAATGATGAAGATTCACGGATGAAGAGGGTTCGATTGCACGACGGGCGGGTCGAATGGCGGACTTCGCCGCTGTTTCGTTTCGGCCCCCAGTCCGTGCGCGCCGAGCCGGTGTGCGGCGCGTTGCTTCTGGTGACCGAGCAGGGCGTGAATGCGATTCATGAAAACGACGGACGCGTGCTGTGGGAGTCGGGGCCGTTTGTGGAGGGGGCATTGGACGAAGTGCTGGTGTCGTCGACCGACGTGGTCGTTGTATCATCGTCGGAGACGGAGGGTCGCCGGGAATACGCCGCCTATTTCGTCGGATACGACCCGGAGACGAGGGATGGCGGGGCCGCGGTTGCGCGCGTTGCCCTGACGGACCTCGGCGACGTTCGGGGAGCCGTTCTTGGGCCGGACACCCTGGTGGTCTACACACCGCGACGGATTACCGGATGGCGCAGCATCCGCGCAGACGCGGGCGATGCATCAGCGCCCGTCCGGCCCTGATCGCGCGGAATCGTGTTTCAACCCGTGTTCGGACATCACGATCCCGCCGCCGACGGGCAATCGCACGCGGCGACGCCGCCGAAGGCCTCCAGTACGCCGAGGATATCGAACACGTCAATGAGACCGTCGCCCGTGCGACAAGGGGCGAGGTCGAGGACGTCGCAATCGCAACCGCCGGTCGTAGGGCAGACGCCCGCAAAGCCGTCCAGTACGCACAGGATGTCGAAGACGTCGTTGCTCCCGTTTCCGTCGACATCGCCGTACTCCACGCGGCGGTTGTCGCAATGGCCGCTGTAGCAATGATCGAGCGTGCAGACGTCTCCGTCGCGGCAGTCGGCGGCCGACACACACGCATCACACGCGTCGGGAATGCCGTTGCCGTTTTCGTCCACGTGCAATCCGGCGGACAAGTCGCATTCATCGGCGATTCCATTGCCGTCGCAGTCCGCTTGACACTCGTCCGGGACGCCATCCGCGTTGCAGTCCGCGCTTCGGCCCGCGGCGATGTCCTGAACATCGTAGACGAGATTGGCATTGCAGTCGGACTCGCATTCATCGGGCAGGAGGTTTCCGCCGGAGGGAAGCACGTCGAACGACGCGCCGGACTGAATGTCGCAGTCGTCGAGGACGAGGTTACCGTTGCAGTCAAAGGGCGATGACGCGACGAGTTGAACGGCGTTCCGCATCAGTATCCGGCCGAAGCGGACATCATCGTCCCAGTCTTCCAGAACTTCCACTGCGGCGTTCACGTATACGACTCGTCCGAGGCCGTAATCGTACGTCGCCGCCATGGGGGCGCCGTCCTGAGACCATTTGATGACGATTCTCGCGCCGGGGTTCAGGCCGGCCGCCACGGTCAGACTGCTAATTGGCGAGGACGGCGGCAGATCGCGGGCGAGAGGACTGTCGAATGAGACCAGCTCGAGGCCGGACCGTTCGACGAAGCCCACGACATCGGCGGCCGGGTCGGCGTCGCAGAGGGCGCTCGCGAACCAGGGACGCGATTGAAATAAGACCAGTCCGCCGCCATTCTGAACGAATTCATCTATCGTGTCGTAACAGAACATCGGCTGCTGGCGGTCGTTCAGCGCCATGATCAGCACGTCGTAATCGGTCAGGGAGTGCCCCGGCAGAAACGCATCGAACACCGTAACGCTGACCCGGGCGGGCAAGTCTTCCAGGCCGGCGACGAATCCCGGATTGACGCGGCCGGCGACGAGAATGCGCAGTGGCGTGTCGCAATCATCAAGACGTCCGTCTTGATTGCAGTCGCGCGTGGGGTCCATCTGAATCTCGCAATCGTCGAGAACGTAATTGCGGTCGCAGTCGGCGGCGGCTTCACTGCGATCCGGAAAGCCGTTCAGATTGCAGTCCGTTTGGCATTCATCGGGGATGCCGTCGCCGCCCGCCGGCAGTGTGTCGGCGGTCCGGCCGGCGGCGGTTTCGCATACGTCGAGGGCGCCGTTGCGATTGCAATCGCGGCGCGGAGTGCCGACGTAGTTGAGAATGTTGGCGAGCAGTTGTCGCCCGTAGGGCACATCGCCGGACCAGGTCTTTTCGGCCTGGGTCGCCCCGGAGTCGTTCACGTAGACGACGCGACCGAAGTGATAGGGATACGTGACAACGAGTGGAGCGTCGTCCGCGGTCCAGGCCAGCGCGACCGAGGCGCGGGGCTTCAGTTCCAGCATGGTGCCTCGACCCGTGAGCGCCGAATGCGTCGGGAGGCCGATCGCGAGGGGGGACGTCGGGTCAACGACTTCAGTTCCAGTGCGCACGGTGGCGGGACCGAGATGCCGCAATGGAGAGGCTCGCCCGTGGAACTGCAGGTAGCCCGGAAACGAGTTGATTAAGACGAGACCGCCCCCGGCGGCGACGAACGAATCGACGCGGCGCATCAGATCGGCCCCGGCGCTCACGCCGACGCGCTCCAGCACGACGACGTCGTATGCCGACAAGCTGGCCGGAATCGCATCGGCGGAGACGCGCACCAGCGTATGCCCGGCGCTCTCCACAGCGTCGGCAAAGCCGGCATTAATGTCGCCGCCGGCCAGGACGACCAGCGCCGTTCGGCATTCGTCCGGAACGGCGTCACCATCACAATCGTCACTGGAAGCAGCGGCGAGATCGCATCCGTCGGGAAGACCGTTTCGGTTGCAATCGCGTCCGCCAGGCGCGGTGGCGTCGAGCAGATCGGGGGTTCCATTGGCGTTGCAGTCGGATTGGCATTGGTCGGGCACGCCGTCCCCACCCGCGGGGAAGACGTCGGTCGATCGCCCGGACTGTATGTCGCAAAAATCGGGAACACCATTGGCGTCGCAATCGCCGTCGGAACATGGCGGGCCGGTAAGGGTCATGCGGAACGCGCCGTAGTCATCCGCCGCGGCGCCGGACACGCGGACGAAGTATTTCCGGCGGGCGAGCACGTCGATGGTGGCGACGGACTGCAGGCCACAGGCATTGTCGTTGCACGTGAGCTCGACGGCGCCGATGAGCCCGCACGACGCGTGAAACGAAAGTGCCGTATCGAAGGTTGAGCCGCAGAGATCGACGGTCAGGACGCCGCTGCGTGAGGGGGTATAGACGTACCAGACGTCCGGCGCTTCGCAACTGCATTCGGCACACCCGTCGACGGCGGCGCCCTCCGTGGACGCGCGATAGACGAATCCGGGACAAACGGAACGAGCGGCGGCGCATGTGTCGCCCGGAAGCGCGGCGCTGCGAATGATGTCGCATTCGTCCGGAACGGCGTTCGCGTTGCAGTCGGCGCTGAATCCGGAGGCAAGATCGCAGGCGTCGCGCAGGCCGTTGGAATTGCAGTCGGAGTCCTGGCAGTCGTCGAGTACGCCGTCGGCGTCGCAGTCGCCGCTGTGACCCGATTCCAGATCGCATTCATCGGGAGTGCCGTTCAGATTACAGTCAGCACCGGTTCCATCGGCGAGCGCGCAAGAATCGGGTACGCCGTCGGCGTTGCAGTCAACGGCGTCGTTGTTGAAGATGTTGCAACTGTCGGCAAGGCCGTCGTCATTGCAATCGGGCTCGCATTCGTCGGGAATGCCGTTGCCGCCGCAGTCCACCGACCGACCCGTCGCAATATCCACGCTATCGTCGATGCCATTGCAATTGCAGTCATGGTCGCACACGTCCGGAATGGCGTTCGCATTGCAGTCCAGGGCGCTTCCGTCGGCAAGATCGCACGCGTCCGGCGTGCGGCTGTCGTCGCAATCGCCGGCGTCTCCGAAGGCGATGGCGACGGCATCGGAAACACCGTCGCGGTCACAATCCCCCGCCTCGTAGGCGCCGATATCGACGACCGGCGATTGCGGGTCGCGGGCGTCGCCGATGAAGGGGTCGTCGAGAAACCTGGCGAAACCGTCGGCGTCCCAGGGCAGACGTTCGGAAGAGTCGCCGTCCGCATCGACGTCGGTTCCGTCGGCAGGCAGGAAACTCGAATCCGCCGCGTCGATGCACGGCGATTCGCCGGAAAGGCGGAGATTGTCGTCCGGCGTGCCGAATGCGCCGTCAACGCCGCGGGGATTGACCAAGAGCGGATTGGAAGCGAAGTTACCGTCAAGCCCCCACTCGACGGGCAGCGCATCAACGCAGGAGTTAGAGAGATGTGCGGGCCCGGCGTTGGAATTCCACTGCGAGGCGTAAGTAATTCCGGTCATGTCACGGTTGGCCCAGAGAATGGAATTATGAATCTCGTCCTGCACGCCGCCAAGAGTACGGACGCCGCCTCCATTGCGCCCCGCGACGTTGAAGGCGATCGTGCAGTTCACCAGCTCGGCCGGGGCGTTCGCCGCATGCAGAATGGCGCCGCCATCCAGGATCGCGCGATTCGACCCGAACGCGCAATTCGAAAGGGAGACGGGTGTTTGGGCGCCGGTCAGGTCGTCGCCGTTGTGCATGGCGCCGCCGCGTTCGGCACGGTTTCCGAAGAAGACGCAATTGACCAACGTTGCATGTGCCGAAAACAGGTGGGCCATGGCGCCGCCATTGGCGGCCGACGAATTGGCGACAAAGGAGGCCGCGGTGATTTGTAGATCCGCGCCCCAGTTGTTGACCGCGCCGCCGGCGCCGGTGACGCGGTTGGCCTGAAACACGCAATTGCGAATTGCGGGTTTTCCACCGCCGAACCACGCGGCGCCGCCATTGTGGGCCGAGTTGTTCGTGAATGTGCAATTGTGAAACACCGGGTCACCGCCATCGTCAAAAATGGGTCCGCCGCCGAGCAGAAAACCGTCGTCGCCATTCACCAGGGGGTTGCCAAGCAACGAACCCAGGTTGGCGCTGGCCACCGCGCCGCCGTGTTGAGAGGCTTCATTCTCCACGAATGTGCATGCCTCGACTGTGGGACTTCCCACTTCGATGTAGAGGGCGCCGCCGAAGACGGCAAAATTGTGCACAAACGTGCAATGGGCGATTCGCATGGACCCCTGCGATACGTACATTCCGCCCCCGGCGAAGGGTGCGCAGAGATCTTCGGCGGTCCGGCCGCCGGACACGACGAATCCGTCAAAGGTCACCGGCGCGTCGATTTCCACGGCGGTGACAACGCGATAGACGTTGTCGCCGTCGTGATCAGAGTCATCGTCACTGTCGTCATCACCCAGCAGGTCGCCCGACAGAATGGTCGGGAATGCGACGGGATCGCGCTGGTCGATAGTCGTTTCGTTTCCGG
This sequence comes from Phycisphaerales bacterium, assembly GCA_013140575.1. Lineage (GTDB taxonomy): Bacteria > Planctomycetota > Phycisphaerae > UBA1845 > UBA1845 > JABFSN01. The sequence goes on from JABFSN010000169.1 coordinate 47,186, forward strand.
CGAACCCGCCGTACAGAGAGACGCCGGCGGCAAGACGAAACGTGGCGCCGCGACTTCCGCCGGGCGGCGCGGGTGAGTAGCGGCCGGTCGCGACCCAGATTTCGGTGACCGCGTTTTCCGCACGTGCGGCGATGCGCAGGGCGGACTGCAGATCGGCGAAGGCGTCGGCCCAGTTCGTGCCGAGGTTCAGGCCATTGGCGTCGGAACGAACGTATAGTCGCCCGATCTCGCATTCGTCGGGCACGCCGTTTCGGTCAAGGTCCGCGCTGACGCCCACCACAAGATCGCAGTCGTCGGGAATGACGTTGTTGTTGCAGTCGCGTAGGTCCAGTTCGCAGATGTCGGGGATTCCATTGGATTGGCAATCGGCCGCTCCGTGTTGAACGATGTCGCATTCGTCAAGAATGCCATTGAAATCGCAATCGACCGCCGAGCCACCGGTCCATTCACATGAATCAGGTACGACGTTTCCGTTGCAATCGCCCGACGGGTCTTCGCAGCGATCGGGAACAGAGTTCCCATTGCAGTCCGCCTCCATTCCCTGCGCCAGGTCGCAGGCGTCGAACACGCCGTTCCCGTTGCAGTCACGGAAGGGGTCGCAGTTGTCCGGAATTCCGTTGCCATCGCAATCCAACGCCGTGCCGGCAAGCAGGTCGCAGGAGTCGGCCGCTGCGTTCCCGTTGCAATCGGGTTCACACTCGTCCAGGATGCCGTCGACAGCGCAGTCCAGTCCCGGATCCCCCGCGATCTGGTCGGCGTCGGGGATGCCGTCGCCATTGCAGTCGCGGCCCGCGCTCGGCGTGACGCAGAGCGAGAACACCTGCGGCCCAATGGGGACATTCGATCCATGAATCTCGATTCGCCACAGACCGGGAACGGGATCGTCCACGAGCACCTGCTCGATGTTGTTGAGGTCATCGGCCCGGTTTCGAGCGGCCGGCAATTCGGGCCTCGCAGGTTCGAGCGTCCAGGAATAATGCCGAATGTTCGAGCCCGGTTCGTGAATCACAATATCGAGATTGTTGACCAGCGATCCATCGACGTTGGGAGCGGCGAAAGGATCGTCCCACGCCAGCGTGGCCCGAAGTTCGGCATCTTGATTGCTGATGAACACATTCACCACGTGCGTCTGATTTTGTCCGACCGCCGCTTCCAGAAAAGCGCCGATTCGCATGGCGTCAATGGCCGGCACGATGCGCACGGAACCGAAACCGGACTGATAGTCGGGGCCGGGATTGCCGAGATCGACGGCCGTGTGCGCGAGTAGCACCTTCAGCGTCGAGTTGCGCGGATCGCGCTGCCCGGGGTAGTGAAGACGATAATCCTGCAACAAAAGCGCGGCCAAGCCGGTGACGGTGGGCGTGGCCATCGACGTTCCGCAGAATCTACGATAACCGCCGGTTGAGGAACACGAGGTAACGCCGACGTCGTCATCGGTCTGACATCCGGGCGCGGAAATGTCGGGTTTCAACCGCCCGTCGTCGGTTGGTCCCCAACTCGTAAACGCAGTGACGGAATCGTCATTGGAATTCAAGGCCCCCACTGTGATGTGATTCTTGGCGCCGGCGGGGGGGGCCGTGGAATGGTATCCGCCAGGGCTGACGAGGCAACAGTTGCCGCATCCGCGTTCGTTTCCGTTCGCCCAGACAATTCGATAAGGATCGCCGAGGGCGCCGGCCACGATCGCGTCAATAACCATGGACGTGACGCCGTAATCGCCGGTAATGTCGCAACCAAGAAGATTGCCGCACACGTTCGTCCCGATGGAGTTATTGGCGATGTCGGCGCCGTGAAGGTGGATGGCTTCGGCGTAGTCGGACTCGATGTCGCCCGGGTTGGTATAGAGGAAGATGCCGGTGCCGTCCGTCTGGAGA
>JABFSN010000228.1 GCA_013140575.1 Phycisphaerales bacterium
CCCCACCACCCACGACGCCTTGGTCGGGACCGATCAAGACGACTTCGTCGCCGCCAGTTGCCATATAGCCGCCAACCGGAACGCCTCCCGGCAGTGGGTGTAAACACCCACCATGCCGGACGATAATTTTCGCTCTAACTCCGAATTCCCGCTCAATTGCAGTATGTGTCTTGTCGCCGCCGGCGGCGTGTGGTAGAATAACTTCGTTCGGACGGCGGAACGCATTTCACGGGTCGTTGCTGCTCCTCTCCATTGTCCGGGCGGAGGCATGACCGATGCACTCCGCGTCTATCGCCGTTCCCGCAGCGTCCTATTCGGTCCTTGTAGGGCGGGTTTTACCCGCCGCGACGCGACGGCTAATTCTCCTCCTTTGCTGCCTCATCGCGTCACCCAGCGACGCGCAAGTGCCGACCAAACGGTTGCTTACCGACGACGACGCTCCCGACGCGGTGACGTTGCGGGTCCGCGTCGAATCGTTCGACGGCGTGTTTGTCGTCTACGATCGACCGATCGTGGACGGCGCGCCCCAACCGATGGACGGCGATGCCGCACCGATGGGCGGGGCGGAAGCAGGCGGGATGGAAGCAGTAGACGCCGACTCGCCGGCGTATCTGGCCTATTGGCGCGGCTACGACCTGCCGCATCTGTACGTCTTCGACCGGTTATTGCGCGACCCGATCGACATGGGCCACGCTCTGCGGGCATTGGAGCGCGACCTCAACGTCAATGTCAAACAATGGGCCGACGCCCATGACGTCACCCGCTCCGCTTGGGACGCAGCCGACGATGCAGTTGTCGATTCGCCCGCCGCGATCGACGCACCCGACCATTCCGGTCGACGGGCACGGCGAAACATCACCCGTGCCCATTGGCAACCCGTGACCGCCGATCTCTTGAAAAGCACCATCCGCGACACCCCGGAAATCGACGCTCCGCCTCTGCGGCAGTTCCCCATGCCCGCGGTCGATTGCGACTGCGACCCGGACCCGTGGATTCCGCTGGGCAAGGTGCGTTTGCTTCCCAAACCGCCGCATGGTCTGACCGTGGACGACACCCTCCGGGCCGTGGTGACCACCACCGGCTGCTGCTGCCCCGGTTCCGGTGGGTGCTGCGGCATGAATTGTTCCGATGGCAACCCCTGCACCACAGACGGATGCTCCGGCGGCGCCTGCACGCACACCGCGGCCAGCGGCGCCTGCAACGACGGCAACGCCTGCACCGTCGGGGATTATTGCCAGGGCGGCCTCTGTCGATCGGGCGGCCCGCGGAATTGCACCGACGCCGATCCCTGCACCGTCGACGCGTGTCTGCCGACGACTGGGTGCCAGCATGCAACCATCAATTGCGACGATTCCAATCCCTGCACGCAGGACTCCTGCGGACCGGGCGGCGTCTGCGTCCACGTTTTGATTTCGTGTGACGACCTCGACGCTTGTACCGACGACAACTGCCACCTCATCCTGGGGTGCGTGAATTCTCCGGTCGTTTGCGAAGACGGCGACTTCTGCACGGACGACACCTGCGACCCGGCATCGGGATGCCTCCAGGAACCCACCGATTGTGACGACGGCTTTCCCTGCACGAATGACGTTTGCGATCCGCTCCGCGGCTGCGCCCACGTCGACGCCTGTGACGACGTCAACAGTTGCACCGAGGATAGCTGCGAACCCGTTTCGGGTGCATGCATGCATGCACCGATCACGTGTGACGACGGTGATTCCTGCACCTTGAACGACCGTTGCACCGCCGGCGTATGTGATTCCGATCCCAACCCTCTCTGCGCGTGGGAGCCCTGTCCCGCCGGCGCCGTCGTCGACGGTCACGGAGTACCGGAGGGCGAACCCTATACCATCAAGAAACGAATCATCATCCCCCAGGGAACGGCCTGCCTGCGCGTTCGCGTCACCTACTTCAGCCGCGAGTGGACCTATTGGACCGGCCAAGGCTCCATCTACAACGACCTCATCAACTACGGCGTGACCTCGCCCAACGGTGTGATTTCAACGGGATACACCACGGTGAACCCGTTGCACGACCAATTCACGTCGGGCGCTTTTCCCGGAGGCAACCTCCTGGTTTTCGATCAGTTGGTCGATGTCGGTTCCCAAACGCTCGATGCCGACTCCTGGATCGACGTCCGCGGCAGCACCACCAACATCGCCGACGACAAGCTCGGCAGCGGCGTAGCCATCGAAGTCTCGTGCGTCGTCGTCGATCTTCAACTCTCCAACCTGCCCGACGACCAGGAACTGGACCCCGGTGGATTTCTCTGCGTCAACAACGATGACGACGATAACAATGAGACTCCGGACAAGGACCAGCCCGGACCGGTCCCTGGCGAGAACGACCTCCGCGAACTGACCCTCACCGCCGACGGGTCACTGGAGGGCACGCTGACGTTGAGCGTCGTCTCGGGGACGGGGAAAATCAGGCTCTACGAAGGGGCGGATCGTTCCAATCCGGTGACGCCGCCGTTGTCGTGGGAACTGCTGGGGTTGCAAAAGACGTTCGCCGTCACGCTCTTCGTGGAGGGAAATGACGCCAGTGCCGCGGTTCGCGACGTGGAGCTGCTGCTTCAGTTCGATGGCGTCACCGGCGATTCCTGTCAGGACCGCGTCAAGGCGACGGCGGTCAAGGTCGAGTTGCTCGCACTGCAATTCGACAGCGACCACGGGGAGATGCTGGACAACAACACGGATTTCAACCCCACGGGGACGCTGTTCGCGCAGCCCGAGTGGGGGCCGATCGCGACGCCCCCGCGCAATAATCCCATTTCGCACACCATGGGTCTGGGAGTGGACGTGATCGTCTTCCTGTCGGTGATGCCGCAGGACATGCCCGCCGAATCCTACGCGCTGGTCGGCACTTCGACGACGCCGGGGTTTTCGTTTGGCACGGTGTTGTCGCTCGGGGGCGGACTGAACATCGAGTCGGTCACTTCCACCGGCGTCCTGGAGCCGAAAATTCAGACGATCGAGCCGATGATTGAATGGCGCGTGGCCGGTCCGGTCTGCGACATAGTGATCGCAACCAGCGGCCCACACACGGTGTATGTGACCATAGGGACGCCGCGCGATGCGCTGATTCCCGAGCACACCGTGACGCAGAAACGAATGGAGCGGGCGGTCGAATGGGCGGGAGCGTCCGGCTCGACCAAGCCGCACGAGATCGTCAAGGACGTCATGCACTCGCTGGCGCCGCTGTTCAATTTAGGGCCTATCCCAAAAACGGGTCGCGCGCCGATATACAGTTCCGGGCATGAAGGCCCGGAAAGGCAGGTGCAGGGATGCACGGGACGGGAGTGGCGAAGCGCTGGCGTTGTTCGGATGCGTTG
>JABFSN010000121.1 GCA_013140575.1 Phycisphaerales bacterium
CCCCCGGCTTCGGCTCGATCAGCACCAGCGTTACATTCGGCAGATCGGGTTTGCTTCCCGACGCCTCTTCCGTAAATCCCGTCGGCGCGCACACTCCGATGACGTAGGGCACCGTCGCGTCACCCACCAAATCGCGAACGTGCGCCTGCAACCGCCGTCCGTCGATCGGCCCCGGGTCCTTCCCGTCCAGCGCCACCAGCGATTCCATCGGGCACAACACCGATGCAATCGCCACACCCGTCGGCCTCTTGCCGAACAAAAATCGCCGGCGATACCCGTGCATCGCCACCCATCGGTTCTGCGGCAACTCCCGCAATCGCTGCCGGTCGTACAACCGCCGCTCGGCCATGATCGCCCGCAGCCGGTCCCCCTGATCGTGACGCGCCGTCCGCCAGCTCGAACCCGTCAGCAGCGTCCCCCGCGCGCCGACCAGCTTGTCCTCCACTCCCGCCAGAAACGCGGACTCCCGCTTGACCATTTCCCGTGCCGCATCCGTCATGTTTCACAGCCGCCGCCCGCATTGCCCACAAAACCGCGCCCGCCACGGATTCATCTTCCCGCATCGCGGTTCGCCGCACGCTCGCCTCGTCCGTAATTCGCTCACTCGCGGCGGACACGAGAAACCGACCATTCGAGTTCCGCCCAGACCCACCAGGCGCATCGCCATTCTCGTCGCCACCCGGATGGTGCCGAACACAATTACCAGCACCGACGTGATCAAAACGGCAAAGCACGCCGCCACGAATAACAATAGGACCGGCTCAACAATCCCACTCACCCGTCACGCCCTCTTCGCCGTTCCAACCACACACGCGCTGCTTCCGCGACTGCCCGTCCGACGCTTCGTCCCCATGTCCCTCCGTCCCTCTGTCCCTTCCTCCCCTACGCCATCCGACTCCTCCTCAAATCCGCCCCGCAGAATATGCAAAACCGATCCTGCAACTGAACATACCCATGACACGCCCAGCAACGCGGTATCGTCTTCACCAACTGCGCCCCGCATTCGATGCAGAACTGCTCGTCCGCCTGCGTCGCCCGTCCGCACGACGGGCATCCCCCGCGTTTCGATCCCCGAATCGCTCCCACCGGCTCGCTCAACGCCCGCAACATGTCTGCCGCATTCTCAAATCGCCGCTCGCGCCGCGCGTAGCACCGCTGAAACACCGCGTCCAGGTCCGCCGGCACATCCGACCGCAGCTCGCTCGGCAATTCCGATCCATGCGGTCGTTCGCCGGTTAGCATTTCAAACAGCACGATGCCGCACGAATACAAATCGCTCCGCCCGTCCAGCTCGCGCCCCTCGCGCTGCTCCGGCGACATGTACGCGATCGTTCCGGACAAACCCCCGCCGTCCGCACGTTCGCCCGATTGCATGATCGTTTGACTGGTCAACCCCCCGACGTGCCCCAACCCGAAATCGGCCACCTTCACCGACCCCGGCTCGATCGACTCCACCGCATCGGCCCTGCACGTCAGCAGAATGTTCGCGGGCTTGATGTCGCGATGAATGACGCCGGCCTCGTGCGCCGAGACCAACGCCGCCAGCACCCCCTGCATCACCGCTCGCGCCGCGGATGTCGGCAGGCCCGACGGCCGCGCGTCGATGAATTGCCGCAGCGAGTCGCCCGGCACGTATTCCATCACCAGGTACGGCGGATCCGCGTACGGGTCCAGATCGATTGCCCGCACGATGTTCGCGTGACGCAAACCGTGGATCGTCACCCCTTCGCGACGCAGATTCTGAACGTATTGCACGTCCGTCGGAATCTTGATCGCCGCCGGCTCCCCGAAAATGTGATGACGGGCTCGCCAGACCTGTCCGAAACTTCCCGTTCCGACCGGCTCTTCCAATATCCAACTGCCGATGCGGTCACCGGCGCGTGGCGCGGACATGTATGCCTCCCCCGGCCGACCGGCCAATCACGTCGCGTCGCCGAACCGTTCGGCCAGAAAATCACACACCAGAAAATTATAGACCCCCGCCGACAGGAATCCAAGCACCACCACCACCCACGTCAGCACTCCGCTGAATCCCCATCCACCCAGCCAAAACGCAACCAGCACGTCCAGCAGCATGATTCCACTCAACAATACCGCGGCCGCACCATTCGACTCCAACTTCACCACCTTCGCCGTCGCAAAACACAACGACCACGGCAGCACGATCACAAACCCCAACCACGCCAGAACCCCCTTCATCGTCGCCCAGATCGCCCGCAGCGATTCCGGATGCCGCCAGAACCAGATCATCGACGCCCCCACCGACACGACCAGGACCGCCGTCAATACCTTCCCACCCACGTATTTCCCGATCGTCGCCCACATCTTCCGACGCCGCTCCGCCCGGTGGCTCCTGCCGTCTCAATTCTACCGCGCCGCCGCACCCGCCGCGCTTACAATCTTTCCTCACGACTCGAACCCGAAGCGCTCGTTTGTTCCATCTCGCGTTTCGGGAAGCCCCGATAGGGGCGGCAGTCAATAGCCGGGGGCGCCAGCCCCCGGATCGTCGGCATGGAACGAGCCAGCCCCGATAGGGGCGACAGACCTGGTGGCTCGCCATCGCTCAATCGCCGGAAAACCTGCACGCGACAAACAGCCCCACGCCTACCCTTTCTCGTTCGCCCATCGCCGCGCGCATGCACGTTGCCTCAACGCCACGCGCGTAATCCGTCCGCCGGCGCCGCTTGTCCCCCATCGTGGTATTCGGTGTGATGACGTGTTTTATTGCAACGCCGTTCCAGCCAGCGCCACGCGGTTCTTTCCCATCGCCTTGGCCTGGTACAACGCATCGTCCGCGGTCCGTAGCAGCGCCTCGTCGGTGGCCGCGTCCGTTTCCACGAGACCGGCCACCCCGATGCTCAAGCTGACCACCCCCGCCATGTCCGGCAACCGCAAGGCCAACTCCTCGGCAAACCGGTCGGTGATGCGCGTGGCCAATTGCCGCGCTTGCGATGCGTCCGACTGCGGCAGCAGCACCACGAATTCATCCCCCCCGAATCGCGCCGCCACGTCCGCCGAACGCAACTGCCGCGAAATCGTCAACGCCGCCTGCACCAATACTTCGTCACCCGTCTGGTGTCCGAACGTATCGTTGGCCGACTTGAAATCGTCCAGATCGATCATCATCACCGACAGATCGTTGCCATATCGGCGGGACTCCGCGAACCGCCGCGCCAGCACCTCCCCGAAATGCCGCCGGTTGTACAAACCCGTCAACGGATCCCGCGACGCCAGCTCGCGTAGCTGCTCCGTGCGCTCGATCACCCGCTGTTCCAACACGCTGTTCAACGCCGTCACTTCCCCCTGCTTCCGCGCGATCTCGTCGGCCATCTCGTTCAGGCTCGACGACAGCAATCCGATTTCGTCCGACCGCCGCACCTGCGTCCGGGCCGTCAGATCACCGGCCGAAAACCGGTGCGCCACCTCCGACATCTCGTTCAACGGCTCCACGATCCGCCGCACCACCATGAACCCCACGGGTATCGACGCCAGCACCACCGCGATCCCGATCCCGATCACCAGGTCCGCCGATGCGTCGAATTCCGCGATCGTCCGCTCCGGGTTCATCCCCAACCGCACGTAACCGGCCACCGCCGACGTTCCCGCTGCCCCATCGTCCCCGTCGCGGCACGGAACGACGATCGGATACGTCACATCGACCAACACCCGGCCCCCGTTGGGCATCCGTTCCACCACCGGCTGCCCGGTCAGGCGGGTCAGCGGTATCCGTGCATCCATCCCCGGCCGCACCGCCCCTCCCGTCCGGTCCGCCGACGCCAAAACGTGCCCCTCCGCGTCCGTCACGTAAACGAACCACAACGGATCCCCCGTCGTCAATTCCGCCAGTCCCTCCAGCATCCCCGCCGACGCACCGCGCCCCACGTACCCGGCCGCGAACTTGGCCACGATCTTCGCCTCCTGCAACGCCGCCTTCGCCTCCAGCCGCGCCGACAACCGCCACGCGAGCTCGATGGTCAACCCGCACAGCACCGCCGTTACCACCGACAGCAACCCAACCACCAAAACCGTCGATTTGCATTGCAGCCCCAGGAATGCCGACCGCAACGCACCCAACCAGTCACTCGCGTGACCGGCCGGGGCGCCCGCCGCGCGGGGTTCCCTGCACGTTGCGGATTCCGCCGACTGCGCGACGGTCGCGTTCTGCCAAATGCTGTACGAAACGGACATTCGGTTCGCTGCCGGGGCGGCGGCCCTTGCCATCCGGCTGATAATCTCCGGGCGCGGGCCTTCCACCGCCGGTCTTATCGGCGGCTGCTTCCGACGACTGGATAACCTCGCGCGTCGTCGTCGCCAGCGCCGCCATCGGGTCATCCACCACCGGCGAACTAGCGCGAACGGCCTTTATTATCGGGTGCTAAAAATGTGCGATGTGGAATTCGCCGAAACCATCACGGCGACGCAGGAGACGCCGCTTCCGAACGCGCCGTCACCTCCACGTTGGTGGGAATGCCCGCCCGCGTGCGTAACGCCTCCAGCCGCTCGCGCAGCTCCGCCGCCATACGCGCGTTTGGGAAATCTTCGATGATCTGCAACGCAACCGCCAATCCGTCGCGCCAGCGCTTCTCCTTGACCGCGAATTGGAATTGCACCCCCAACTGCTGCAAGCGCTCCTTGTAAAACTCCCGGGCCGTCGACTGCAAGGCCCGCGCCTCGTCGCCGGTTAGATACTGATCCAACTCGCCCAGCAACTCGATCCCCTTCTCCACGTTGCTTTCGCCGGCCGCCTTGTTCCACTCCCCCATCAAAACCTGCTTGTATTCGTCCCGCCGCGTCTCCAGCAACTCCCATAACTCCCGCACCCGCGGCTCGTTGGGCATCAGTTTCTCCAGCCGCTCGATCTCCCGTCCCGCGTGCCCCCACCGCCGCGCGCCCAGCAACTTGGTAACGTGCTCCAACGCCGCCTTCAACTTCGACCGAAACGCCTCCGCGCATTCCTCCCGCGTCTCCTGCCGCAAACGCTCGGCCTCGTCCCGGTAGCCCAGGCGCTGCTCCAGGTCGTCGATCAGATGAAACACCGATTCAAAATCTTCCTTGCGAATCTCCTCGTGAATGACCCCGCGCAGCGCTTCCCGCTCCTTCGCCCGGCTCACGATTGACTTGGCCGAATCCGACAACGCCGTATTCTCGGCGATCGCGGTCAGCGTCCGATGGTAGTCTTCCAACCGCTCGCACAATTCGTGCGTGACGCCGTGCAGCCGCGACGTGTTCGCTTCGATCTTCAGCGCCAGCCGGATCAACACCGAGATGCCCACCGACACGGCGATCATCATCGCCGCCATCGGCATCGCGGCCCAGATCGCGCCCCAGCCGGCTCCCATCGAGGCCCACAGCAGCATCACGACTCCGCCGGCTGTTCCCACCACCGCAATCGCGGTCCCCACGTATCGCATCCGCGAAAACCGAACCGGGGCATCACTCATCATCGTGGCCTCTCAGGCGAAACCGATTCCGACCCCACCACCGAAAATCTATGGCTCACCACGACGCCGGTCAACTAGCAACTTTGCGATTCCCGCTTCGCCCTGTGCCATTCGCGACACGGTACACCGCTCAAGCCGATCTCATTGATCCATCGCCGGAATGGACGCCGGCCGTTACGCGATTGGAATGGTGTTTCTGAAGTGATTTGAAAGCCGCCGGCCGCGCCGGACCGTTCATTCCTGATTCTCATCACCGTCGCTTACCACCGTCGCGGTCATCACCGGGGCGTCGTTTTCCATCTCCTCCTCCCGCTTCTTCAGCCACACCCGGTGCCGCGCCGACAAGACGGCATTCACCCGCCCCATATCGTCCGCCATCACGCTCAGGAATACCAGCACCGCCGCGCCGATGACCACCGCATACACGACTATCTCGACGCCGCTCATCCCCTTCGCTCCCCCGCGCTGCGTCGAAAATTCCGCTTCGGCGTTTCGACGGCTAAACAGAACCACGGAATAGGGAAACCGATTCCATCATGACGCGCCGTTGCTTGATGACGCGTTAATCTTCGCCCGCAGGGCGCACGATCTTAGCCAGGGACTTCAGTCCCTGGACGACTGTCCAACTCCCGCCCAGGAGGGCGGGCGAATCGTTGTCAAACGGCAACGCGCGCCCATCCGTTGGCGTCTCCACCAACGGTCGGCGCCGTCCTGCCCCCCAACTTGATTATCGGCTCGGCTGCGTCGCCGGTTTCGGCCGTATCCGCGACACCCCCTCCGGTCTGGCGTCACCCGGTCTTTTCCGCGCCGGCGTTGATGAACCGCGCCGATCGTGCGATCATGTTGCCGCGCTGCGCCGCCCTTGCCGAATCCGGGGCGCCGACGACGGGAATCCAAACCATGCACCCGACCCACACCGTTTCACGCCTCGTCGATCTGCTCGACCCCCGCGCCAATATCCTGTTCAACACCACCGCCGAACAGGCCCGCGCCCTGGTCGGCCGCGGAGACACCGCCGCCATCCGCGGAATCGACGGCCAATTCGCCCTCGTCGCCCGCGACGGCGACGCCGCGCGCATGGCCCGAACCATCGGCCGGCTCATGCGCTACTTCATCGCCAAGCGCAACTCCGGCCCGGTGCTCGTCGTCGCCGATCGCATCGACGCCATTCACCGTTGGCTCCAGAACGAAGCGCTGGCCGATCAATTCCACCCCTCCTACACCCGCATGGTCCCGGCCCACCACCTCGTCGAAATTCGCCTGCTCGGCTGCCCCGATCCCAACCCCACCTATCTTCGCTTTTTCGATCCCCCGCGTGGCACCCTGCCCCCCGACGTGGATGAAATCGGCGACATCTACGTCCGGGCGCTCTACGACGAAATCCGCAAATGGCTCCAGTTCATTCCCGGTCACGAACCGATCGGCGTCTGCTTCTCCGGCGGCATCGACAGCGGCGCCGTTTTCCTCCTGACCTACCACGCCATGCTGAACCTCGGAATGAACCCCGCCCGGCTCAAGGCCTTCGTCCTGACCGTCGACGGCGCTGGCCACGACGCCGAACAGGCTCGCGACTTCCTCCAACGCCTCGGCCTCGGTCTTTTTCTCGAGGAAATAAACACAACCGCCGCCGACCTGGACCCAACCCGCGCCGTCCGCGTCCTCGAGGATTACAAACCGCTGGACGTGCAGTCCGGTGCCATGCTCCTGGCACTGTGCCGCGGCATCCGCGACCGCTACCCCGAATGGCGATTTCTGCTCGACGGCGACGGCGGCGACGAGAATCTCAAGGACTACCCCATCGAGGAAAACCCCGAACTCACCATCCGCAGCGTCCTCAACAACTCCATGCTCTACCAGGAAGGCTGGGGCGTCGATTCCATCAAACATTCGCTCACTTACTCCGGCGGCCACAGCCGGGCCTACGCCCGCACCTACGCCCCCACCGCCACGCTCAGCTTCTCCGCATTCAGCCCCTACACCTCGCCTGCGGTCATCGCCGTCGCCGAGGGCATCCCGTTCATCGAATTAACTGACTGGCGGCACGATCGCCTCTACGCGCTCAAGGGCCAAATCGTCGCCCGCGGTATTCGCGCCGTAACCGGTCTGGACATGCCCGTATTCCCAAAACGCCGCTTCCAACACGGCGCCGTCGGCCGACCCGCCAACTCCCGCCTCTTCACCACCCCGCCCGGCGAACTGCGGAAATCCTTTCATGCCCTCTATCAATGACGCCCCACCGGCGTTCTCAGATGAATGGGCCCTGGAGCGCCGACCGCCCAAAAACCCGGTCGATCCCTTTCGCCCCTACGCCTTCATCATCGAAAAAGAGCACATCGCCCCCGGCCGAATCGACGACGTCGCCACCGTCTTCATCACCAACCGCGAATGCCCCTTTCGCTGCCTGATGTGCGACTTATGGAAAAACACCACCGACCACCCCGTGCCCGCCGGGGCCGTGCCCACCCAAATCCGCTGGGCGCTCGATCGCCTGCCCCCCGCACGTCACATCAAGCTCTACAACAGCGGAAACTTCTTCGATCCCCACGCCATCCCGCCCGACGATTACCCCGCCATCGCCGACCTCGTCGCCGGCTTCGAAACCGTCGTCGTCGAATCCCACCCCCGCATGATCGGCCGCCGCTGTTGGGATTTCAGCGACCTGCTCAACGGCCGATTGCAGGTCGCCATCGGCCTCGAAACCGCCCAACCCGACGTGCTCGCCCGGCTCAACAAACGCATGTCCCTCGTCGATTTCGAAAGCGCCGTCGCCTCCCTGAATCGCCGCGGAATCAACGTGCGCGCCTTCATCCTCGTTCGCCCGCCGTTCATGACCGACGACGAGGGCCTCGAATGGGCCGTCCGATCGATGCAATTCGCGTTCGATGCTGGCGTCGAATGCTGCGTCCTGATTCCCACCCGCGGCGGAAACGGGGCCATGGAATCCCTCGCCGCCACCGGCCAATTCGCACCCCCGTCGCTGAACACCCTCGAATCCGCCCTCGATCGCGGTCTCCAACTCCACCGCGGCCGCGTCTTCGCCGACCTGTGGGACATCGAAAAACTGACCGCCTGTCACCGCTGCGCCCCCGCCCGCATCGACCGCCTCCGCCGCACCAACCTCTTACAACGTCCCCAACCCGCGATCCCTTGTCCGACGTGCTTCCCAACCTGCCCCTCCCCACGGTCCAATTATTAAGCTGCGGATTCCACAGTCGAACACCGACAGTTGAATCCTCCTGGTTCCAGTCACCAGTTCCAAACTGCGAACAACGGTCCAACGTGCGGTTGCCAATACTCTTCCTTCGCGTCCTTTGCGCCTTTGCGTGCCACTCCCTCTTTTCTCCCGTTTCTTCTTCAATCTGTGTCCATCTGTGCCCTCTGTGGATCCTTCTCCTCTTCCCCAATCTGCGAAAATCTGCGCAATCTGCGGATCCTCTTTTTTTCGCCTTTCGCCGTTTCGCCTTTCGCCTTTCCATGCGACCATACCAATGCATGACGCGACCCGATCACTACGACCTCGTCGTCCTCGGCGCCGGCTTCGGCGGCAGCCTGACCGCGTGGATCGCCCGATCCGCCGGCCGACGCGTTCTTCTGCTGGAACGCGGCCGCCATCCCCGCTTCGCCATCGGCGAATCCTCCACTCCGCTGGCCAACCTGAAACTCGCCGCGCTGGCCGATCGCTACCATTTGACACCGCTCAAACCGCTCTGCAAATACGGCCCCTGGAAGCGGTCCCATCCGCACATCGCCTGCGGCCTGAAACGCGGGTTCAGCTTCTTCCACCACCGTTCCGGTCGGCCGTTCAAACCCGACACCGATCACCAAAACGAACTCCTCGTCGCCGCCAACCCCGACGCCGAACGCGGCGACACCCACTGGTACCGATCCGATTTCGACGCCTTCCTCGTCGAACAGGCCCGCACGGCCGGCGTAACCTACGTCGATCGGTGCGACGTAATCGAAATCCATCGCGGCCCACCGTGGCGCTTGCGCGTCGCCACCCCCACCGGCCCAATGGACGTCACCGCCGGATTTCTGATCGACGCCACCGGCGACAGCCGGCGAATCGCCGACATCGTTGACGCGATCGACCGGACCGACACTATGCAAACACGTACCTACGGCCTGTACAGCCACTTCTGCAACGTCGCACCTTGGTCCGATGTACTCGCCGAACTCGGCGGCTCGACCGACGACCACCCCTACCCCTGCGACGCGGCCGCCCTTCATCACGTCATCGACGGTGGATGGATGTGGGTGCTGCGCTTCGACAACGGCATCACCAGCGCCGGGTTCTCGCTGAACCCGCGGACGCATCCACCGGATGCGGCCGGCTCGCCCGACGAACAATGGCGCAGTTTGATGGCCGTCTACCCCTCCATCGCTCGCCAGTTCCGCGAGGCGACTCCGGTGTTCCCGTTGATTCGCACGAATCGACTGCAACGCCGACTGGACCGGACCGCCGGCGACGATTGGGCGTTACTGCCGCACTCGGCCGGGTTTGTTGACCCTTGGTTAAGCACCGGCATCGCCCAAACCATTGACGGAATCGAACGCCTGGCGCCGATCCTGACCGGCGACTGCGATCCATTGCACCGTGATTGGGCACTGGCCGCCTACGACCGAAACGTCAACCGTTCGTTCGACCTCATTGACCGGCTCGTCGCCGCGTGCATGCGCAGTTTCGAATGTTTCGACGTGATGACCAGCGTAACCATGGCCTACTTCGCTGCCGCGACCTTCACCGAGGAGCGCCTCCGCGCCGGCGTGGACGTTTCCGCCCACGGGTTCCTGCTTGCTCAGGACGATCGGTTCGGCGAAATCGCGGACGAAATGTATCGTGCCGTCGGGAACATCAGTCGATTGGACGCGGCCGCGTTCACGAAGCGTGTGGCCGACCTCCTGACCCCCTACAACACCATAGGCCTGTGCGACCCCGCGCGCCGCAACATGTACCCCTTCACCGGGTCCATCGAACCGGCGGACTCGCCCGCATCAGAACCCGCCACGCAAGTGGCGGGCCGCGCGAAACCCCGCGTGGACACTGCAAACGGACGTGCGTCAACCGCGGAACGGTCGCGTCGACTCTAATCCCGCCGCCGCGTGCGATAATCCGCGAAATCCGCCATCAACTGCCTCGTGATTGGCCCCGGCCGCCCCTCCCCGATCGGACGCTTGTCCAGCGACGCCACCGGGATGATCTCCGCCGCCGTCCCCGTCAGGAAACACTCGTCGGCCGTGTATACGTCATGCCGCAACAACAACGATTCATGCGACACGTAGCCCCGCACCAGCGCCAGCTCCATCACCAGTTTCCGCGTGATGCCCGCCAGAATCCCGCACGACAACGGCGGCGTGAACAGCCCCCCGTTCTTGACGATGAACACGTTGTCGCCCGTCCCCTCAGTGACGTACCCATCGGCATTCAGCATGATCCCCTCGTCGTACCCCGCCAGCTTCGCCTCCGCCTTGGCCATCACGTTGTTCAGGTAATTCAACGACTTCACCCGCGCGCACGTCGTCGACGGGTGATTCCGCAGCGTCCCCGGCGTCATGCACCGCAGACCGCGATCGTACAATTCCGGCGGATACAACTGAATCGTCGCGGCGATGATGATCACCGACGGGCACGAGGCCTTGTCGATCGAAATCCCCAACGCCCCCACCCCGCGCGTCACCAACAGCCGGATGTACCCGTCCTCCACGCCGTTGGCCTCGATCGTCTCGTGCATGGCCGCGCTCAACTCGTCGCGCGTCAGCGGCATCTCCAGCAGAATGGCCCCGGCCGACTCGAAGATCCGGTCGATGTGCTCGCCTTCCTTGAAAATCTCCCCGCCGTAAACGCGGATGCCCTCGAACACCCCGTCGCCGTACAACAACCCGTGATCGAATACGTTAATGCACGCCTCGGCCGACGGCCGCAAATCCCCGTCGATCCAGATCCGCAACTCGGGGTTTGGGGTGAACGGGTTCACGCGATCCGACAACCTCATCGTCTTGGGTCTCCGTGTGGTGATCATGATTCTCCCCGTTCGTGTCTGTGCCGCGATTCGCCCGGCCAATCGACCGCGATCACGGAACCGCGGTCCGTTCAACAGGGCTGAATCCGACCGTCCTCCAACTGGCAAACTCGATGGGCGAACGACGCGGTCTGATGATCGTGGGTCACCAGGATGATCGTCTGACCCTCGGCGTTCAGCCGCGACAACACCTCCAGGACGCCCCTCCCCGTCTTCCCATCCAGATTACCGGTCGGTTCGTCCGCGAGCAATAGTTTCGGACGATTTACCATCGCCCGCGCGATCGCCGCCCGCTGCCGTTCTCCGCCCGATAACTCCCGCGGACGGTGCCGCAGCCGATGCGACAGCCCCACCTCCCCAATCACCTGCTCCGCCTGCGCCCGCGCCGCGCCGCGCCGCGCCGGCCATCCGCCGATCGACGCATCCACCATCCGCGGCAGCAACACGTTTTCCAACAACGTCAATTCGGGCAATAAATGATAGAACTGAAAGACGAACCCGACCACCCGGCAGCGCAACGCATCGCG
>JABFSN010000244.1 GCA_013140575.1 Phycisphaerales bacterium
GCTGCGAACCACCGCTCTTTTCCACACTCATCGTCCCAACTCCTCCCGCACCATCCGTCTCGCCCTTCCCACCCGTCCCACTCTTCTCCCCGTCTTCAAACCCTTCACACTGTTCTCCCCCTCTTCACTCCCCAATCTGTGCCCCTCTGTGAAATCTGTGGATATCTTCCCTCCGCGCTCTCTGCGCCTCCGCGGTGAACCTCTTTCGCCTTTTCCTACCCTTCGCGCGCACCCCAACCGCCAACGCGAGGTCCAACCTCTCGCTTCGTCCCTCTACCGAACCGCTATTGCACCGCCTAACGACTCAACCCGCTCGCGAATCCCACCGGCCCGCTCCCGGAACCCGCTTGCGCCCATTTCAAAATATCGCGCCTGATCGCCGATCCACGCCGCCTGCTCTTCCAGCGTCACCGCCCGGGCGTTGGCCGCGATCGCCTGCCCCTCCAGAAGCCGCGCCCGCTCCGCCAACGCTCGCGCCGCTTCCCGCGGGTCATTCGGTATCTCGCCTTCGTGCTTCACCTCGACATACGCGTCGGCCACGCGCCCATACAGCTCGACGACCGCCTGACGCAGCGCTTCCGCGTCATTCGCCAGCGTGCCCGCCTGTTCTCGAATCCGCGCCGCCTCCGCGTGGAATCGATCCGCCGTCTCTTCGAATTCCCCGGCCCGCGCATCCAGCGCCGCCGCCTCCTCCAGCAGCGCGCCATTCAGCGCGCTGACCGAATTCATCAATGCTTCGACCGTGCTGGTGCGAGAATCCCTTCTCGCACCCTCCGCCGCCGGAATCCCTTCCGGCGCCGGCATATCGTTGACGCCATTTGCCGACATGTCTCGTAGGGATCCCAGCGCATTCGTAATCGCCGCGATCTGGTCGGTCATCGATGCGATCTGAAGCTCCAGCCGCGCCATTCTCGCCCCCGCGCTCATGGGCGCCGCATCAACCGCCGCGCGAGCCGCGACAGGCGCCGCGGCGCGCTCTGCCCCCTTCGCGCCCTCCTCGACCTCCGCACCCTTCACACTCTTCTCACCCTTTTCACCCTCCGCCGCCAGCGCCGTCTCCACGGATTCGGACACACCTTCCGGCGTGGCCTTTACCTGATTGTCCGCCCGCGACGCCGCCGGCGTCGCCAGCCAGCACACCGCGACCACCGCGCATCCCATCGCCGCATCCACCAACGAATGCCGCGGCGACGACGCCTGCGTCATCACGCTCGACAGCCGCCGTGCGAACCGCCGACCCCGCCCCGACAACACCCCCATGCTCATCGCCGGCGCCGCCGCGACGCCTCCGCTCAAGTACGACCGCGTCGTCAACAACGCCTCCGCGTACGCCCGCCGCGCCCGCGGCAGCAACCACGTGACCCACGCATCGCAGCAATGATCGGCCTCTTCGCCCAGCCGATGCCGAACCCACCACGCCACCGGATGCCACCAATACAAAACGCACACCACCAGCGACAGCCGGCACACCCAATGATCCCGCCGCGCCAGATGGGCCAGCTCGTGCAACAACACCGCCCGCCGGCCTCGTGCGTCCAGCTCCGTCCACAATCCGATCGGCAACACCAGCCGGCACCGCAGCCCGCACGCAATCATCGGCGAACACCGTCGCCGCACCATCACCACCTCGGGCGTCCGTCGCAGACCCACCGTTGCAACCGCCGATGCCACTTCCGTCATCACCATCCCGTCGGCCGGCATCGATCCGCGCATCCGCAACCCGTCGACGACCAACCTCAACCCATACCAACCCGCCAGCACCAGCACCCCGACCAGCCACATCTCCACCGGAAACGCCGGCAACCGCCCGATCGCGTCCCGCACATTCATCAACCCCACCAACCACGCCCGCCACGCCGACGCATCACGAATCTCAACCGCCCCCTTACGGGCCGTCGCGCTGGCGCATCCGTCTGGCGACGATTCGTTTCCCGCACCCGTTTCCGCCCCCGCGGGGCGGCGGAGACTCGCCACCGGCTCAACGATGGGGGTGGCCCACCGCTTCAGCGGTGGGGGACTCGATTCGCCCGTCGCCGGAGACGACGTGTGTCGCGCGTTACCGTTTCCAGTCTCTAGTTTCTGGTTTCGAGGCGGGGTGCCCCACCGCTTCAGCGGTGGGGGACTCGATTCGCGGACCGAAATCGTCGAAGCGACACCGTCGCGTGCCGGGCGATCAGCGCTGTCCGACGATCCGGCGTCCATCGCACCGACGTGGGCTGGCTCGGTCGAATCCGAACTCCCTCTCGGCGCCGAATCCTCAATCGGCTCGCGCCCGATCGGCTGCTGAACATCGTCACGCAGATGCTCGTCGGCGACCCGTTCGTTCGGCGGTAACGGCGTGTCGCTCGATTCGTCGATCGTGAATTCAGTGTTGGACTTGACCAGAACGGTCGGTCGCGGTTCGCCCTCGCCCGGCGCGAACCCCGGCAACGCCGGCCCCACCGCCAGCCACACCAGAACGACCAACCACAACGTGTGCCGCGTCAGCGGCCGACCCGGCAACAATCGGCAGATCACCGCGATCATCAACGACAGCGGAACCGCCGCTAACGCATGGCGCCACAGCTCCTCCGCAGCCACCGTCGACCACCAGCCCATGACCAATCGCCCTAAATAAAACCACGGAATTGGGAAACCGACTTCATCATGACGCGCGGGTCTCCGCTCGTAGGGCGAACGGTCTTAGCCAGGGGCTTCAGCCCCTGGTTTGGGTTCCCCATTTCCTCCCGTCCGGAGGACGGGCGAGACCCGGTTTCCCTTTTGTGCGCTACTATCTAGTTAGTACTGCTGCGCTATCACGATTCCGGGCACCATCGGCGGAATATGGACCGCGGTAGCGCATTACCCTTCCCAGCCCCCGAAGGGGCGGCAGTCAATAGCCGGGGGTGGAGTCCGCGACAGCGGACGTAACCCCCGGAATCGTCCCCGTCGCAAATACCAGCCCCAGCGGGGCGAAAGAAGGGATGGCGCGAGTCGTTTTCATGGCGTTTTAGAATGTCTTACGATTCTTCCGCCCGCGCTCGTCCAGCCGTTCGATCAGCGTCTGCAATTCCGTAATCTCGTCGGCCGACAACCGTTCGTTCCGAACCAGGTGCAGCACCAGCGCCCCGGCCGCCCCGTCGTACAACTGATCCACCAGCTTCCGGGCTTTCGATCGCGTCACCAAATCCCGCGTCACCGCAGCCCGGTAGACGTACGCCACGTCCGACTTGTCGCTGGCCACGTACCCCTTCTGTTCCAGACGGGTCAGCATCGTCAGCACGGTTGTATACGCCACCCGCCGCGACCGTTCGTGCAGATGGTTCAGCACCTGCCGAACGGTGATCGGCCCGTGCTCCCACAGCACCCGCAACACCTCGAACTCGGCGCTGCCCAACTCGAATTCCGTCTGACCCATTCAAAAACCTCGCTAACCGCCGGGCATCCCCCGACTTCGCCGCCTACCCCGCCCCGCACGCACCACACCAGCCTACTACATCCGTCGGAGGCTGTCAACGCAATTCATCCATTCCATGCAAATTCCGACATCCCCGACCCCGGTCACCCCGCGAGGTGGAACCGGGCATCACCACCCCTGCGATTGGCGATTGCACACCGCGGGCGTAACCTGCCCCTCGCACCGATCATCGAACGATGGTGGGGAGACGAATCATGCCGGCACCGAACGCGGCGCTGCACGACGAATGGCTCGAAACCGACGGATTGGGCGGTTTCGCATCCGGAACCGCGGCCGGCATCCGCACCCGACGCTATCACGCGCTATTGCTGACCGCCACTTCGCCGCCCACGGGCCGCGTCGTGCTGGTCAATGGGCTGGAAGCGTGGATGGTCACGCCCCACGGACGACAGGCGCTGACTTCGCAGTGCTACGCTCCCGAAATCATCCACCCCGACGGTTGCTCGCGAATCATTGACTTCCACTACGACCCCTGGCCGACGTGGACGTTCCGCCTCGACGACGGCGCCATCATCACGCAGGAATTGTTCATTTGCCCCGGCCGCTGCGAAACCATCATCCGCTGGAGCGTAAAAAACGGGCGATCGCCGATGACGCTGGAAGTGCGGCCGCTGTTGTCGGGGCGCGACTACCATGCCCTGCACCTCGAAAACGCCGCGTTTCGCTTCGACGCCCACGTCCACGACGGAACGGTGGTGTGGCAACCCTACGACGGTTTGCCCGCGATCGCGGTCTTGACCAACGCCACATATCGCCACGCCCCGGACTGGTACCGCCGCTTCGCCTACATCGAGGAGCGCCGCCGCGGATTCAACCATCTCGAAGACCTGGCCTCGCCGGGGGTGCTTTCTTTCGACTTGGCGAATCAGGACGCCATCATGGTCCTGCACGCCACCACCGACCGTCGGACGCCGCCGGAATGGCAGGCCGGACCGATCGAATACACCACGCGGATTCGCGAACAGGAATCCCATCGCCGTCGCCAACTGGGTTCGATTCCGGACCGATCCGCCGAAGCCTACATCGTCCGCCGTGGTTCCGGGCGGACCATCGTCGCGGGCTATCCGTGGTTCACCGACTGGGGTCGGGACACATTCATCGCCATGCGCGGGCTGTGCCTGTCACGCGGGCGGCTCGACATAGCCCGTGACATTCTCGTCGAATGGGCCGGCGCCGTGTCGGAGGGCATGTTGCCCAATCGTTTTCCCGACGCCGGCGAAACGCCTGAATACAATTCCGTCGACGCTTCGCTGTGGTACGTCGTCGCCGTTCATGACTACCTGCAACGCGCCAACGCCGCCCGTGTTCGCGTCTCGAAAACCGTCCGCACCAAATTGGAAGGCGCCGTCGAGGCCATACTCCGCGGCCACGCCGCCGGCACGCGATTCGGCATCCACATGGACACCGACGGCCTGCTCGCCGCCGGCGTCCCCGGGGTCCAGTTAACATGGATGGACGCGAAGGTCGGCGATTGGGTTGTGACGCCGCGTATCGGCAAGCCCGTCGAGGTGCAGGCCCTGTGGATCAATGCCCTGCAAATCGGCGCGAGTTTCAATCCGAAATGGGAAGACCGCCGCCGGAAGGCGCTCGCCGCGTTCAATGAGCGTTTCTGGAACGCCGAAGGCGGTTGCCTGTTCGACGTAATCGACGTTAACCATATATCCGGATATGCGGATACGTCGTTTCGACCCAATCAGATTTTAGCCGTTGGTGGTTTACCGTTTCAATTGTTGGATGAACGACGATCACAAAGCGTAGTTGAATCCGTTGAATCTCGACTGTTGACCACGCTCGGCTTACGGTCGCTCGCGCCCGGCGAACGACGCTACCAGCCCCGTTACGAGGGTGATGCGGCGCAGCGCGATGCCGCGTACCATCAGGGAACAGTTTGGGCGTGGCTGCTGGGGCCGTTCGTTGAAGCTTGGCTGCGAGTGCGCGGCGATAACCAGCGCGCAAGGGTCGAAGCGCGACGGCGGTTCCTTCAACCGTTGCTAGACCATCTGGGAACGGCCGGGTTGGGGCACGTTTCGGAGATCGCGGACGGCGATGGGCCGCACACTCCCCGCGGTTGTCCGTTCCAGGCGTGGTCACTGGGCGAATTGCTGCGCATTCGCGAGCTTGTGGAAGGTTGATAGTCGGGTTCGCATCGAGTGGAGATTGCGGGTGTCGAGCGCGACGAAGTTGAATGCGGAGAAGGTGCGGCTGGAAGAGGCCGATCGCGGGTTGGTTCCCTGGCGACGGTGGGGGCCTTACTTGAGCGAACGGCAGTGGGGAACCGTTCGGGAAGATTACAGCGCCGACGGATCGGCGTGGGAATATTTTCCGCACGAGCACGCCCGCAGCCGGGCGTACCGGTGGGGCGAGGACGGCCTGGCGGGAATCAGCGATGACCAGTGCCTGCTGTGTTTCGGCGTGGCGTTGTGGAACGGCAACGACCCCATTGTTAAGGAGCGGTTGTTCGGGCTGACCAACGCGGAGGGCAATCACGGCGAGGACGTCAAGGAACTGTATTACTACCTCGACGCCACTCCGACGCACTCCTATTTGAAGATGCTCTACAAATATCCGCAGCGGGCGTTCCCCTACGAGGAGCTGGTTCGCGGGAACCGCGGCCGCGGGAGGGATCAACCCGAGTTTGAGTTGCTGGACACCGGCATCTTCGAAGACGATCGGTATTTCGACGTTTTCGTCGAATATGCCAAGGCCGGTCCGGAAGATGTGCTGACGCGGATCACGATTCATAATCGCGGTCCGACGGACGCCGCGCTGCACGTTTTGCCGCAACTGTGGTTCCGGAACACATGGTCGTGGGCCGGCGGTTCGACGCGCCCGGACCTGCGCCTTGCGGCGGACGGGGCGACGGTCGCGCGTCACGCGACGCTGTCGGATCGCTACTGGTACACGGACGGCGATCCGACGATTCTATTCTGCGAAAACGAGACCAACGTCCGGCGCGTGTGGGGCGCCGACGGCGGGCCCAGGCACGCCAAGGACGCGTTTCACGATTACGTCGTTCAGGGGCGACGCGAGGCGGTCAACCCGCAATTGACGGGCACAAAAGCCGCGGCGCACCATCGGCGGACGGTTCCCGCGGGCAAGTCGATCGAAGTGCGTCTGCGACTGACCGACCGCGAGAACGGCAAGGCGTTCGCGGACTTCGACGACATCTTTCGCGCCCGCCGCGGCGAGGCCGACGCGTTCTATGCGGACATACAGAGGGATATCAAGAGCGAAGACGCGCGTCTGGTGCAGCGCCAGGCGTTCGCGGGCATGATCTGGTCGAAGCAGTTCTATTCCTATGATGTGTCCCGCTGGCTGGATGGGGACCCCGCACAGCCGTCGCCGCCGCTGAGCCGCCAGAATGGCCGCAACCGGGAATGGGAGCATTTGAACAACACCGACATTCTCTCGATGCCCGACAAATGGGAATACCCGTGGTATGCGGCATGGGATCTGGCGTTCCATTGTCTTCCGCTGGCCATGATCGACGCGGCATTTGCGAAGCAGCAACTCGACGTGCTGACGCGCGAATGGTACATGCACCCCAATGGACAGCTTCCCGCGTACGAATGGGCGTTCGGCGACGTGAATCCGCCGGTGCACGCGTGGGCGACGTGGCGCGCGTTTCAGATCGAGCGCGAACAACTCCGCCAGAATGACCCGTCCCATCCGGGCGACCTCGCGTTTCTGGAACGGGTCTTCCACAAACTGATGATCAACTTCACGTGGTGGGTAAATCGAAAAGACGCTGAGGGCCGCAACGTCTTTCAGGGCGGCTTTCTGGGCATGGACAACGTCGGCGTGTTTGACCGCAGCGCGCCGCTGCCGACGGGCGGGCACATCGACCAGTCGGACGGCACGGCGTGGATGGCCATGTACAGTTTGAATCTGATGCGCATCGCGCTCGAGCTGGGCTTGCACAACCGGGTCTATGAGGACATCGCCACGAAGTTTTTCGAGCACTTCCTGTACATCGCCAAGGCCATGAGCGACGTCGGGCACCACGGCATCGGTCTGTGGGACGACAAAGACGGTTTCTTCTACGACGTGCTGCATTTGCCCGGCGATCAGAACGTGCCGCTGAAGGTCCGCAACATGGTCGGGCTGGTGCCGTTGTTCGCGGTCCAGGTGCTGGAGCCGGAACTTCTGGATCGTCTTCCGAATTTTTCGCGGCGTCTGGAGTGGTTTCTGGACAATCGACCGGAACTGGCGACGCTGGTCTCGCGATGGCACGTCCGCGGCCGGGGCGAGCAGCGGCTCCTGTCGCTGTTGCGCGGTCACCGCATGAAATGTCTGCTGCGGCGGATGCTCGACCCCAACGAGTTTCTGAGCGATTACGGCGTGCGGGCGCTGTCGCGGGTGCATCGCGACGAACCGTATGTGTTTGACTGTGCCGGCCGGCCGGTATCGGTGCGGTACGAGCCGGGGGAGTCGTCTTCCGGTCTGTTCGGCGGCAACTCGAACTGGCGCGGACCGGTCTGGTTTCCGGTGAATTACCTGATCATTGAGTCCGTACAGCGTTTTCATCTTTATTACGGCGACGAATTTAAGGTGGAATGTCCGACGGGATCGGGCCGTCTGATGACGTTGAGCGGAATTGCCCAGGAATTGTCCGATCGCCTGGCGAAGACCCTCTTGCGCGATGGGCGAGGCCGCCGCGCGGTGTTCGGCGATCGCCATAAGCTCCAGAGCGATGCCCATTTCCGCGACTATGTGCCGTTCCATGAGTACTTCCACGGCGATTCGGGTTGCGGGCTGGGCGCGTCTCATCAGACGGGGTGGACCGGACTGGCCGCGTGTCTGCTGGGCGGTCTGCGGGTTATTTCGTCCGGCGCGAGGCTCTCCGGAAAGAATGCGACGACGGATACCGGTTCGCCGACGATGCCGGCGCCCCGGGAAGCCGATCTGATGCGGGACCGGCGGCAATGAGGATCGCCATGCTGGGTTGGGAATATCCACCGCACATCGCAGGAGGTCTGGGCGTGGCGTGCGAAGGCATTGTGAGGGCGCTGGTCGACCGGGGGCACAGGATTCATTTTGTGGTGCCCGCTCTGTATGGCGACGAAACGGCGCGGGATTTCGTGCTGTCCGATGCGCGTCTGTTGGCGCCGGTTCCCGGCGGCGAAGGATCATTACAGACGTCGCGCTACGCGGCCCATCTTTTGCCTTATGGTGAGGCCGCCGCGACAGACGTTCACGCGATGCCGTGGGCATCGACGGCGGAGGGTCGTTCAAGCGGGTCGCCCGCGGTGCAATACAGCCGCAATCTCTTAATGGAGGTGGCCTCGTACGCCGAGCGCGTGTCGGCCGGTCTGGCGGGCGAGTCGTTCGATCTGATCCATGCCCACGACTGGATGACCATGCCCGCGGGAATGGCGATCAAGAGGCGCACGGGCCGTCCTCTTGTGGTACACGTGCATAGTTTGGAGTTCGACCGTGCCGGCGAACACGGCAACGCGGCCATCGTGGACGTCGAGCGGCGGGGATTGACGGAGGCCGACCTGGTGATCGCGGTGAGTGACTACACCAAGTCCATCGTCTGCGGCCAATATGGAGTCTCCGCGGAGAAGGTTTGCGTGGTACACAACGGCATCTACCCGCTCGAGGCGACCGATTATCAGGCGGACCCGTTGTTTGGCAATCGACCGGTGGTCCTCTTTCTGGGACGGGTGACGTATCAGAAAGGGCCCGACTATTTCGTCCGCGCGGCGGATATTGTGCGGCGGTTTCTTCCCGATACGCTCTTTGTCGTGGCGGGCGCCGGCGACCTCCTGGCTTCCACCATCGAGATGGTTCACGCACTGGGTCTGGAGCGTCACGTTTTGTTTACGGGGTTTCTCAAGGGGGCAGACGTGGAACGGGCCTATGCGGCCTCGTCGCTGTATGTCATGCCCTCGGTCTCGGAACCGTTCGGGCTGACGGCGCTCGAGGCCGTTCGCGCGGGCGTACCGTGCATTCTGTCGAAGCAGTCGGGTGTATCGGAAGTGGTTCGGCATAGTCTGCGGGTCGATTTCTGGGACGTGGAACGATTGGCCGATCTGATGATAAACGCGTTGCGGTCTCCGGAACTGCGCCGTCAACTGGTGGAAATGTCCATGAAAGAGGTGTCGCGGATGCGCTGGGACGCGTCCGCGGCGCTTCTGGAAGAGGCGTATGGGCGTTTTGCGGCGTAGGCGTACGTGGCACGGGTATCTTGCCCGCGCCGTCATGGGCGTGACGCCCATGCCACAGTATAGGAATACAGAAATGGGACACCGGGTTTCGTCCGCCCTCCGGGCGGGAGGAGATTGAGGTGAACGACCACCAGGGACTTAAGTCCCTGGCTAGAATCGTTCGCCCTACGGGCGAAAAGACGGCGGGTGGAACCCGCCCTACCGGCTATCGCCAACGAAGACGGTTCGTCATTCCAGCACTGAAGTGCTGTATGTGTTTAGCGTCCCTTGGGGACGCTGTGAGTGTAGCCCAGCACTTCAGTGCTGGGATGACGGCACCGCCGGGAACCCATAGTCCCGAAGGGACGGCTGAAGCGCTTCGTTGGGTTTCAGCCGTCCCTTCGGGACTAGGCGCCATGGCGTCTCCGGCATACCCCGCGTTGAAACGCGGGGCTACATTCAGGCCTGCCTGCGGCAGGCAACCCACGGAGACGCTAAACACATACGAGGTGCTGGGCTACATTCATCGCGTCCCTGCGGGACGCTGAACACGTACTCCGCCCATGCCAACATGGGCGGGATGCCCATGTCAACATAGGCGGGACGCCCGCGTCAACATGGGCGAGACGCCCGTGCCACCAGTTGGCGTCGGGCTGATCGGGGAACGCAATGCCGTCGGTGTGCATGTATTTTCAGATTCACCAGCCGTTTCGGCTGCGGAAGTCGCGGATCTTCGACAGTCCCGGCGTGCACGAGTTTTTCGACACGGACGCGAACTCGATCATCACGCAAAAAGTGGCGCGTAAGTGCTACCTGCCGGCCAATGCACTGCTGCTGGAGCTGATCGAGCGCCATGCCGGGCGATTCCGCGTGGCCATGTCCATCACGGGCACGGTCGTCGAGCAGATGCGTCTGTACGCGCCGGACGCACTTGAGTCTTTTCAACGGCTGGTACGCACGGGATGCGTCGAGTTGCTGGGCGAGACGTATTACCACTCGCTGGCAGCCGTGCGGCACGAAGAGGAATTCCGCGCGCAGGTGGCCGTGCATCGCGAGATGTGCCGCAATGTGTTCGGAGTGGAGCCGGCCGTCTTTCGCAATACGGAATTGATTTACGACGATCGCATCGGGCGGTTGGCGTCGGAAATGGGATTCAAAGCGGTGATGGCCGAGGGGGCGGACGACATTCTGGGGTGGCGCAGTCCGAATTACGTCTATACGCACCCGCAATGTCCGATCCGGCTCATGCTCCGAAATTACAGACTGTCGGACGACGTGGCTTTTCGATTTTCGGACCGGCGGTGGAGTGAATTTCCGTTGACGGCCGACCGTTTCGCGAACTGGGTTCACCAGACCAGCGGAAACGGCACGCAGGTGAATCTGTTCATGGACTTCGAAACATTCGGCGAGCATCAATGGGAAGACACGGGCATTTTTCACTTCTTTCGGCATTTCCCGGATGCGCTGTTCACTCAACCGGACTGGAACTTCGCCACGCCGTCGGAGGTGGTGGCGGCGTACGCGCCGGCGGCCGAACTGTCGGTGGGCCGGACGATGTCGTGGGCGGACGCGGAGCGCGACCTGTCGGCCTGGGCGGGCAACCGGATTCAACAAGCGGCGATGGACCGGCTCTACGGCATGCGTGACGACGTGCTGGCCACTGGCGATGCCGCGGTCATCGACGCGTGGCGGAAATTACAGACGTCGGACCACCTCTATTACATGTCCACGAAGTGCGCGGAAGACGGGGCGGTGCATTCCTATTTCAGTCCGTTCGGAAGCCCGTACGACGCGTTCATTTCGCTGCAAAACGCGATGCACCATCTGGAACGCATCGTCGGACGAAATGCATCGCTTCAAACCAAAACCGAAGACACGACGGTATAGACCGGATGATTCACCGCAGAGGCGCGGAGGGCGCGGAGAGAAAAAGGACGACCAAACCAGATGTTGTCCGAATGGCCGGCTCCATGTACGGCGGGTGCGATTCGTTGTGTTGCGAATTCCGAAATACCGATGCTGAGAATCATTCCTGCTTCAAGCCGTCGATTACTGCGTTGCCGCATTCAGGACAGACATTGACCCCGGTGTTGGATATCTTGTAACCACACCGAATGCACCGTCCCTCCTCTTTCAAGACGGCAGGCAATTCGCGACCACGATGTCTGCTCACTAAATAACTCCCCACAATAGGGAAACTGGTCTATGCCGCCTTGGAACGCAGATACGCATGGCGTTCGACTTCAAATGGTCTGCGGTGTTCGAGCCACTCGAACACCGTGTTCAACAGATCCTCC
>JABFSN010000001.1 GCA_013140575.1 Phycisphaerales bacterium
GGGGCGGCCGGCGGAACGGGCGTGGGGGCGGTGGGCGGCATCGGGACGCGCGGACCGGGTGAAAAGCAGATTGAGATCGACCGACGGATCGTGCGCGACCGGGTGAGCGCGTTAAAGCGCGAACTGGCGACGATCAACGAACGCAAGATGCGCACGGTGCAATCGCGGCGGGAGTGTTTCACCGTGTCGCTGGTGGGTTATACGAATTCCGGCAAGAGCACGTTGTTGAACCGGTTGACGAACGCGGGGCAGTTCGTGGCTGACATGCTGTTCGCGACGCTGGACACCAAGACGGTGCGCTGGGCGGTGGACGAAT
The DNA here is from genome assembly GCA_013140575.1 of Phycisphaerales bacterium. GTDB lineage: Bacteria > Planctomycetota > Phycisphaerae > UBA1845 > UBA1845 > JABFSN01. The sequence continues at coordinate 317 of JABFSN010000001.1, forward strand.
CCACGACGGTGTTGTTGAGCGACACGGTGGGGTTCGTGCGCGATCTTCCGCATCACCTGGTGGCGTCGTTCCGGGCGACGCTGGAGGAGGCGTTGCACGCTGATCTGCTGTTGCACGTGGTGGACGCGTCGAACCCGTACGCGGTGGGGCAGGTGTCGGCCGTTCAGCAAGTGTTGGACGAACTGGGTTGCAGCGGAATCCCGACGGTGGCGGTGCTGAACAAGATCGACGCATCGACCGATCCGGTCAACGAGCAAATACTGGTCACGCGATTGCCCAACGCGGTGCGCCTCAGCGCGTTGACCGGCGAGGGAATCGACGGGCTGGCGGAGGCGGTGCGGCGCGCGGCCACGGCGGATACGGTGCGGGTCACGCTGCGCGTGCCGGCCGGCGACGGTCGGCTGGCGGCGTTGATTGACCGGGAGGCGAAGGTGCTGGAGCGGCGCTACCTGGAGGACGTGGTCGAGCTGGACGTGCGGATGGAACGCAGGCACCTGGACCGGTTGACGGGTCAGCACCCGGAATTAGAGGTCGCGGCCGAGGGCGATGCAGCGGCGCAGCCAAGCTAGTGTTCCATCGCGCTCACGATTTGGGTTGAACGGGACGTTGGATTGCCCACGGGTCTGCCGCCCCTTCCGGGGCTAATTCGTCAGGGTGACGGATCCGGGGGCTGACGCCCCCGGCTACTGGCCGTCGCCCCTCCGGGGCTACTCGAAGGGCGCGGCGTGCCGGACTTCCAGTTCCGGGGCTACTCGAAGAGCGCGGCGTGCGGGGCTTACAGTTCCGGGGCTACCCGAAAAGCGAAGCGAGCCGGGCTTCCAGTTTCATTGCCCATCCGAATCCGACCACCGAAGATGTCATTATGTCGGCAGTCAAGTTGTTCGCCATTTTCGCATGCGGTGGAATACCGACCGTTGCGCCGACGGAGATCGGCGTGGTGATGATCACGGGGGACACAGTGCGCGGGCCATTGCTGGACGCCCGCGACGGGGTGTTCGTGTTGGAGGTCGACGGGTTTCCGACGGCGATCAGTTACGATCAATTGGAACCGGAGTCGGCGTACCGCGCGCGGACGGCGATTTTGGAGGTGCAGCGCGGTCCGGCCGATGGATGGTCCGCGGCCGATCGGTTTGAGCTGGGGCGGTTTTGTTTGCGGCGGAATCAGGAGGGTCTGGCACGGCGGCATTTTGCGACGGCGATGGGGCGGGACGTTGCGTACCGTGATCGTGTGGACGCTACGATGGCCGAGTATCGTGCCGGACGATCGGCGCGAGCGGCCGAAAACGACGCCGAGGACAAGGACGAAAACGTCGACGCGCGAAGGGCCAACGGCGGCGCATCGCGCGACACGGGCGAAGGGACGGACACCGGCGGCGGAATGGACGGCGCGGTCGGGGCGGAATCCAAACCGCGGGCGGCGTGGCCGGATGCGGCATCGTCAGCGACGGCGGAAGCGGTGATCGCGGGATACAAGGAGGTGGGCGAGCGTTTGCGGGCGCGGGTGGGAACGGACATTCGGCTGCTGGAGACGGCGCGTTTTTTGATTTGGACGGACTGGGCGAAATCCGAACATGCCGATCTGGAGCGCTGGTGCGAGCAAATGTACGCGGTCGTTGCGGAGCGATTCGGATTGCGGGCCGATGCGTCGGTGTTCGCGGGCAAGTGCCCGGTGTTCTGTCTGCGTTCGAAGAAGCGGTTCGGCGAGGTGGCCGGGGCGCTGGACCGGTACGACGTGTCGAACGCGCTGGGCTACACGATTTCGGAACCGAACGGGCACGTACACGTGGTGGTATGCCGGTTGGGCGGGAGCGAGGCGGGGCGGGACGTTTTCGCGTCCACGCTGGTACACGAATTGAGCCACGCGTTTCTGCATCGCTACCGGTCGGCGCGGCGGGTGCCGTTGTGGTTGAACGAGGGGCTAGCCAACGTGGTCGCGGAAGATGTTCTGGGCGATCGGTGTTTCAACGCGGAAGCGGCGGAGGCGGGGGCGCGAGCGTTCGCGGGGCGAGACCTGGCACTGGGCGAGGGGTTCTGGAAGGCGGATTCGTTGGACGCGCGGTATTATCCGATCGCGCACAGCGTGGTGGCGTATTTGATCGGCCGCGATGGTGATGCATTTCGGGGGCTCGTCGACGACGTGAAGAAAGGGGTCGCGCCAGCGGACGCGTTGAACGCCCGGTTCGGGATGTCGTATGACGGTCTGGAGTCGGCGTGGCGGGGGGCGCATCGGTAGACCGTCGTCGGCCGGTCGTCGGCCATTCGCCGGCGGGTGAAACCCGCCCTACCGTTTGATCGGCGTTGGTCGACCGGCAGTCGAATCACAGCGTCCGGTGTCCGACGTGGTTCGCGAAATCGGCATGAACAAATCGGCGCGGAAATGGATGTGGAACGGGTTGCGGCTGGCGGTGTGCACGGCCGGGTTGTGGTGGGTGTTGCACAATGTGACGCTGCACGACTACGTGACATTGACGGACGGGACACGCGTGCGGATGACGAAGGAACTTCCGGAAGGCGTGATGGTGGTCGTCGAGGAGGCGGCAACGGGAGTCGGGCACGGCGTCGTGACCGCGCAACAATTCGTGCCGATGGAACGGATCGCGCGGGGCGCCGACGGGCAGTTGCGGATTGAATACGGGTTGGGCACGACGTGGCGGGCGGCGAACAAGCCGCTGCTGCTGGCATGTCTGTTGATCTTCGCGCCGGTGACTTTTTTTCAGGCGCTGCGGTTTCAATTGCTGCTGCGGGCGCAGGAGATCGGCGTCACGTTTTGGGAGTCGATCAAGCTGTGCTACGCGGGTAATTTTTTGAATTTCATCACGGCGCTGGGCACCACCGGCGGCGACATGTTCAAGATGTATTACGTGTCGTTGCACACCGAGCGCAAGACGGAGGCGGTCACCACGGTGGTGCTGGACCGTATCGTGGGGTTGTACGGGTTGATTCTGCTGATGGGATCGCTGGCGGTCGTTCGCGGCCGCGATCCGAAGATTGCCTACCTGCAGTACGTCGTGGCCGCGGTGATTGTCGCGGGCATGATCGCGTATGCGGCGCTGTTTTCGGAACGAGTGCGAACGGCGTTGAATCTGCACCGGCTGCTGGCGCGGTTGCCGTTCGGATCGCACTGGCAGCGGGCGGAGGCGGCCACTCGGCGACTGGTGCGGCACAAACGGTTGCTGCTGGGCGCGTTGGGGAGCACGGTCGTGCTTCAGGTGGTCGCGTTGGCGGCGATGGTTCTGTCTGCGCGGGCATTGGAAATGGTATGGAGCCGATCGTCGGTGTATGACTATGCCACGTATTTGGCCGGCGGAGTGGTCGTCGCGGCGGTGCCGATTTCGTTCCAGGGGTTGGGTACGATGGAGGCGTTTTACAAGCACGCGCTGCTCGATTCGCACGGGACGCTGGCGCAGTTGCTGTGCCTGGCAATGGTGGTGCGGGCGCTGAACCTTTTTTGGTCGCTGCCGGGGGTGGTCGTAACGATGACGGGGGCGTATCGGCCGCGGATACGCGAAGAGGACGTGCAGTTCGCGTAGGCGGGCGGCGTGAACGGATTCGCGGATGGGTTGTCGCGGGTTGGCGAATGGGTTTCGTGCGCTCAATGACAATGCACCACCGAGCAACAGGTTTCGTTCGCCCTCCGGGCGGAATGGAAATGGGGTCGTCATCCAGGGACTGAAGTCCCTGGCTAAGATCGTGCGCCCTCCGGGCGAAGATCAGCCGTATGAGATCGAACCGCCCCCGGCGAGGGCTTCGGGCGAAGATCGGGCGTATGCGATCGAACCGCTCCGCGCTTTTTGAAGCGCGTCCACGTGCGGAGCGGGCGAAGATCGGGCGTATGAGATCGAACCGCTCCCGGTGGGGGGCCGGTGTGGGCGATTGAACCGGTTTCCATTCCGTGCTACGCTGCGATACCGCGCCGCAGACGGCGGAGGCAATCGCCCGTGCCCGTCAGATCGTTGAATACTGCCGTGTTCAAATGGCCAAGGCGTGACGCGGTGGTCGGGGCCGCCGAGAAATGGGCGGCGGCGTTAGTCGAACGCGACGCGGCCGTGGTGCGTGTGGGTTACATCGGATCGTACGCGCGAGGCGACTGGGGCGTGGGCAGCGATCTGGACGTGATCGTGATTCTATCGGATACGTCCACACCGCCGTTGGAACGCCAGCGTCATTACTACCCCGACGACCTGCCGGTTCATGCGGACGTCTGGGTGTACACGCAATTGGAATGGAATCGAGTGGCCGACGATTCGCCGGGGCTGTTTCACCGCCTGTGCAAGGAATGGCGCGATCTGTCCGCGCATGAACCGCGTGCGTGAATCGCGAGTTTTGTCCTGAAAGGGGATTTCCATGTTTCACCAACGGTTGGTCCCGGTCGTGGTCGCGGTGACGGCGGCCGCGTGGCTGGTTTCGTGTACGGCGACGGAGCGTCGCGGGCTCGTCCGAACCGAGAAGCTCGAGCCCTACGAATGCGGTTCGGTGCAGCGGCTGCACACGATGAACGGGGTGTTTCTGGCCAGTCAGCCGCAGCGCGAAGATTTTCAACACGCGAAGGACGGAGGAATCAAGACGATCGTCAATCTCCGTCCGCACGGCGAACTCGACTGGGACGAACAGGCGTATGTTGAAGGATTGGGGATGGAATACCAGCACATCCCGTTCAAATCGCCGGAGGAGTTGACGGACGACGTGTTCGACCGGTCGCGCGAGCTGCTGAACGACGCGGACCGCCGGCCGCTGATGATGCACTGCTCATCCGCGAATCGCGTCGGGGCGGTGTGGCTGGCGCACCGGGTGCTCGACGGCGGGCTGCCGTACGAGGAAGCGTTACGGGAAGCCGAGACCGTGGGATTGAAGCTGCCCGCTTACGCGGAGCGCGCCCGGGCGTATATCGACGGGAAACGGAATTAGAGTCCGTCGGCGAGGTGCGGATTCGACATCGTGCAGGAGGACGGTCATGACCAGCGTGAACACCGCCGAAATTCGCGATCGGCGACCGTTGCGATTCAAATCCATCGACGAAGTTCTGGCCGACATCGATCGCATCGTCGCGGCCGACACGGCCGGCAAGCTGCGGCGGACCGGGAACTGGACGGCGGGGCAGGTGTTCGGGCACGTGGCCGCGTGGATCAACTATGCGTACGAGGGATACCCGATGAAGCCGCCGCCGTTTTTCATACGGTGGATACTACGGGCGAAGAAGGGGACGTATCTGCGCGCGGGGATGCCGTCGGGCGTGCGGATTCCGGGGGTTGCGAACGGCACGTTTGCGCTCGATCCATTGGACACGAAGGAAGGGGCCGACCGGCTGCGGCGGGCGTTGAAGCGCCTCCAGTCGGGTGAGGCGAATAAGTTCGACAGCCCGGCGTTCGGAAGAATGAGCGTCGATGATCGCATTGCATTGAATCTGCGCCATGCCGAATTGCACATGAGTTTCCTGCACCCGTAGCTCGGACATTCACCGCGGAGGCGCGGAGGACGCAGAGGGGCGAGGATGGAATGGTCCGGCGGCGGGTGGGCATTTGACGGATTCCGTTTAATTCTGCAAAGCTACGAGTGGGTCTCCGGTCGTGGCTTCTTTCGCCCCGCTGGGGCTGGTCTTGCTGGGGCGGGCGAATCCGGGGGTGTCGTCCGCTGTCGCGGACGACACCCCCGGCTACTAACTGCCGCCCCCGTTGGGGCTGGGGAGGGCGCCGCATCGCAACGGGAAAACTATGCCGATTGCACATGAGTTTCCTGCACCCATAATTCGAAACATTCACCGCGGAGGCGCGGAGGACGCTGAGGGAAGAGGGTGAAGCGTGTGAATGGGGCGATGGGTGTGAAAGGTGTGAAGGGAAAAAGCGGCGCGTGAACATCTAGCGGAATCTGATTGGATCCATTTCAAGAATCAGACTCGTGGCGAATGAAACGGTTGAGGGTGGGCCTCTTCTCCGCGCCCTCCGCGGTGAAGTCTGGAGCGGCGCCGTTCACGTGCGGGCATGGCCACGCGAGCGTGGACCATGCCACCCGTCGGCTGCGGGCGGTTAAGCAAACGCGAAGCGAATGAACCCGACGGACGCGGACGCGAGGATGACGGCGATTACGTCGCGTTTGGCCCACACCAGGGCGGCGAATGCGGCGACCGCAAGCGCCACGGCGAACCAATCGACACGTCCATCCGCGGGAAGGATGACCCCGCGACCGAACCAGACGGCCAGGTTCAAGACCACGCCCACTACGACCGCGGTGATGGCCGACAGCGCGCCGGTTACGCGTTCGTTGCTGCGCATGGTCTCGATGAACGGCGCGCCCAGGAATATCCACAGGAAACACGGCAGGAAGGTGACCCATGTGGTGATGGCCGCGCCGAGCGTGGCCGCCAGCAGCGGTGAGAGATGGCCGGGATGGTTCCATGCGCCGAGGAATCCGACGAACTGCACGACCATGATCAGCGGGCCGGGGGTGGTCTCGGCCAGGCCCAGCCCGTCCATCATCTGCCCGGTTCCGAGCCAAGCGTAATGATCGACGGCGCGCTGGGCGACGTAGGGCAGGACGGCGTAGGCGCCGCCGAAGGTGACCATGGCCGCCTTGCTGAAGAATACGCCCTCGTGCACCAGCGCATGATCGGGTCCGAGCCACGCGGCGACGATCAGCACCGGGATCCACCACAACAACCCGGAGACCGCCACGACCCGCGCCGCCCGGCCCCACGTGGGGCGGGCATGGTCGGGTGATTCGTCGGCGTCGCCGATGACCTCGTTCGCGCCGCGCCCGGCACCGTGCGATTTGATGACGATGAACCATCGGGGCGACCACTGCGCGCCGGCGAGCCCGACCAGTCCGCCGGTCAGGACGATGATCGGGAAGGGCACGTGGAAGAAGTAGATGGCGATGAATGCCCCGGCCGCGATCGTCCACATGACCGCGTTTTTGAGCGCGCGTTTGCCGATGCGGATGACGGCGGCGGCCACGATGGCCATGACCGCGGGCTTGAGGCCGTCGAAGGTCGCGGCGATCCCTGGCAGGTTTCCGAAGGTGACGTAGATGTAACTCAATAGCCATAGGATGAATGCGGACGGCAGGACGAAGAGGGCGCCGGCGGCGATTCCGCCCCAGGTGCGATGCAACAGCCAGCCGATGTAGACGGCGAGTTGCTGGGCTTCGGGGCCGGGCAACAACATGCAGTAATTCAATGCGTGCAGGAACCGCGATTCGCTGATCCATCGCCGGCGGTCGACCAGCTCGGTGTGCATGATCGCGATCTGGCCGGTTGGTCCGCCGAAGCTGATGAATCCCAGCTTGAGCCAGAAGCGGAAAGCCTCGGCGAACGTGGGGCCTGCGGGACGCGGGGGCGATTCGAGCGGGCGATGGCGGTCCGAATCCGAGTTCACGCGGTGCAGTCCCTTCGTGTCCAGGGCGTCGCCAGTGGTCAGACCCAGTCGAGGTTTCGTGTGACACGGGGAAGCGTAATCGCTCGCCAGTGAATTGGCACGCTCGCGTGCTCACCCCGATTCATCATGGGCGCCCGCGGCACACGGACAACGGAGTACCGTTGTCCGTGCCACCCGACCCGGTATTCCATTCGTGGCCACCCAATCCGGGATTCCATCCGTGGCGGAGGGCTACGGGGCTTCGATGGTTACGGGGACGGTGACTTCCGGTTGATCGGCCATGTTGGTCATGATTCGCACGGTCGCTTGGTGACGGCCGGAGGGGACTTCGCCGGAGAGGGCGATGCGGACGTGGCGAATGCCCACTTCCGATTCGACGCGCGTCGTTTCCTGCGCTGCGGTCAGATAGGGCGAACCGGCGTCGATGGCGGTGATCTCGAAGGGGCCGCGGGTGGCCGATTCGAGCTTGACGACGCGGTGGCGCGGCTTGTCCGTCTTGTCGGCGCGGAGGAAGACGGCCTGTGGGTAGGATTCGAGGGCGGGGCGTACCTGAACAAAGATGGGAACGACGATCGACGGCTGGGACACGCTGTTGGTGCGAATGTCGAAAGAAGCGCCCAGCGGTCCGGATTTGGCCTTTTCGGCGATGCTGGGGATGATGGTGTATTCGATTTTTTCGTCGTGCGGTTTGATCTCGAAGGCGATGTTGGGGTCCACGGTGACGCTCAGCAATTCGAACGGCTCCCGCGATTCGGAGCGCACCTTGATCGGCGTTAGCTTGCTGCCGCGGATCATGGGGGCGGTCTGGCGGATTTCCGTGGGTAGGAATGATATTTCCCCGACGATCTCACCCGTGATGCGCAGGTGGTTGCCCGACCCCTCGTCGCCGATCTTGCCGTTGATCTGAAAACCGACCGACACCGGGCCGGGGACGGCGTCGGTGGTGGCCGACAGCACCACCTCGAACCCCTTGCGGTCGTCCTTGGCCAGCGGGACGATTTCATAGGCGAGCGAGTCGTGGCGGAGTTCGGCGGTGGTGAATTCGAGGGTGCGGCCGGGATCGGTGGGCAGCACCTCGATCTTGACATCGGCACGTTCGCCCACGCGGGTGCGTTTCAGGGGGATGGTGCCCTGGATGCGGCCGTCGATCAGCACTTCGACGATGGTGACGACTTCGCCGGTCAGGATGAGCTGCATGACCGGCTCGGCGGGGTCGGTGGAGCGCACGGTCACGGTTTTGTTTTGGCGGCCAAGGCGCCCGGTGGAGTTGAATTCGGTCTCGACTTCGAGGGTTTCGCCCGGCTCCATCTTTTTTTCGTCGTCGGTCAATGGGCGCGGAACGGTGCAACCGCAACTGGCGGATACCTCGATGATCTGCAGTACTGCGTCGCCGCGGTTTTCCAGAATGAACTTGGCCGGCACCTTGTCGCCCTCGCGCATGCGACCCATGTCCACGGTGCGTTCCTTCACGAAGAGTTGCGGTCCGGGCGTGGAGGGGGCGGGGCCTTCACCTTGTTTGGGCGTCGTCGTCGACGGATCCTGACCGATCGCCTGTGCACAGAACGCCAACACCGCCATGATGCTGAATCGAACCAACATGTCGTGCGTACCTCCTGATTTCGAATGGTCCGCGATGAAAACGCCGCACCGGGACAGCGACCATTCTATGTTTCGCCGCCACCGGCACCAAGTAACGCGGGCGTCACAAGGTCGATGCAATGCGCGGGAAGGGAATCCCGCGAGGGTGGGTGCGAGAAGGGATTCTCGCACCAGCGGGATTCCCGCGAGGGTGGGTGCGAGAAGGGATTCTCGCACCAGCACGTTCTCGCACTAGTGTTCCGTCACACCTAATTTTTCGGGGTGGCACGGGCAAGCGTACTCGCTTGCCCGTGACCTCCGACTTTCGGCCTCGACTGCGATTTCAACGCGCTGGCGGGTTTCACACGGACAACGGAGTACCGTTGTCCGTGCCACCCGACCCGAAACTTAATCTGCGTCACAACACTAGTGCTCCGTCGCACCTAATTCTTCGGGGTGGCACGGGCAAGCGTACTCGCTTGCCCGTGGTCTCCGACTTTCGGCGTGGACTGCGATTTCGACGTCCCGACCGGTCGCACACGGACAACGGAGTACCGTTGTCCGTGCCACCCGCCCCGAATCATTAGCTGCGACGGAACACTAGCACGGACCGGCACGGCTTTTCGGCCGTTCGGCTTGTCCGTATAATGTTGCCCTGGCGTATCGACACCCGTTGAGTTCATAGGAAAGCGAGGTTCACCATGACGAAACTGCGATTGTTCACGCCCGGTCCGGCGATGGTGCCGGAAGAAGTTCTGCTGACCATGGCCCGGCCGGTGGACCACCATCGGACGGCCCAGTTCCGGGCGGTGTTCGAGGATGTTACGAAGCACCTTCAGTATTTGTTCGGCACGAAAGGCGCTTGCTTGACGCTGACCGGAAGCGGGACGTGTGCGGCCGAGGCCGCGATTGTTTCGTGCCTGCCCAAGGGTCATAAGGCGCTGGTGTGCGACGGGGGCAAGTTCGGCGAGCGGTGGGGCAAGATTTGCGACGCGTTTGGGATCGCCAATACGAAATACAAGCTCGACTGGGGGCACGGGTTCAAGCCCGAGGGCGTGAAGAAGATGCTCGACGCCGACAAATCGATCGACACGGTCATCGTGACCCACAGCGAGACGTCGACGGCGGCGGTCAGCGACGTGCAGGGGATTGCCAAGGTGACGCGGGAGCGCGACGTTCTGTTGATCGTCGACGGGATCACGGCCGTCGGGGCGATTCCGGTGAAGATGGACGAATGGGGCGTGGACGTGATCATCACCGGGTCGCAGAAGGCGTTGATGCTGCCGCCGGGGCTGGGGTTCGTGGCCGTCAATGACCGGGCGTGGAAACGGATCGACGGCGGCACGACGCCGACGTACTACAACAATCTGAAAGCCTATCGCAAATCAATGGCCGGCAACGACACGCCGTTCACGTCGGCGAACGTGATGATCCTCGGGTTGCAGGTGGTGTTGCACCGCGTCAAGGAGGAGGGGCTGGAATCGATCTGGAAACGGGTGGCGACCATGGCGCGAGCGACGCGCGAGGCGGCCGTGGCGATGGGGATGAAGGTGTTCGCGGCCGACCCGTCGGATTCGGTGACGGCGTTGTGGGTTCCCGAGGGAGTCGATGAGAAGACGTTGCGGAAATCGCTGCGGAGCAAGTACGGAATGCAGATCGCCGGGGGACAGGACCATCTGGAAGGCAAGATCATCCGCATCGGGCACATGGGCTACATCGACGTGTTCGACGCGTTGTCGGTGATCGGGGCGTTGGAATTGGTGCTGCTGGAACAGCGATACAAACTCGAACCGGGGGTGGGACTGGCGGCGGCGCAGCGGGTGATCGCGCGGGGTTGAATTGAAGAACGCGGCGATCGGAGCACCGGGCGCCAGCTTGGGGTTTTGCCTGCCCAAGTCATTCGCGGTCTTGCGTCCGCGGTATCAAAAATACCGCGCCATGCGCGAGTCTCCGGTCATGGTTTCTGTCGCCCCGCTGGGGCTGGGATATACGCCGCGGACGATTCCGGGGGCGTCGTCCGCTGTCGCGGACTCCGCCCCCGGCTATTGACTGTAGCCCCTCCGGGGCAAAGAGGGGCCGGAAGTCCACGGCCAGGCCGCGTTCCGGGGGTCGTGTCCGGGATCGTCCAGGCGTTGTGTCTCGACGCAGCCTAAACTTCGGGTCGGTGCGACGAGGACGGACGCGTTTCGCCACGCGGAAGACCGCTCCCTGACGGTCGCGGCTCGGAAAGAGGCGATACCGACTCGAAACATCGGCTGCGATGGAGCAGCAGTGGTGTTGACGCTATCCGAACAACTTCCGCTGATGGCGGGAGTAACGCACGTATGGAAAGGGGTGTAGAATGGCAGGGCTATGGGCGAGAAGGCGTTTGTGTTGATCGTGGGGGGGGAGGCGGAGGAGGCCGCGGCGATGGCGCGGGCGTTCGGGCGTTCGGGGCACGTGTGCCGGGTGGTGCGGACG
>JABFSN010000139.1 GCA_013140575.1 Phycisphaerales bacterium
GTGGGGGATTTTCTGCGGAAGGAACTGGACGAAACGAGCTTGAAGAAGACGGTGATGGTGGTAAGCACGTCGGACGAATCGCCGTTGCTGCGGGTGCGGGCGTGTTTCACGGCGACGGCGATCGCGGAGTATTTCCGGGACCAGGGGGCGGACGTGCTGTTGCTGATGGATTCGGTGACGCGGATGGCGATGGCCCAGCGGCAGATCGGACTGGCGGCCGGCGAACCACCGACGACGAAAGGATATCCACCGAGCGTGTTCGCGTTGTTGCCGCGGCTGATCGAACGGGCGGGGCGAACGGAACAGGGGAGCATCACGGGGATCTATACCGTGCTGGTGGAGGCGGATGACATCAATGATCCGATCGGGGACGCGACGCGAGGGACGCTGGACGGGCACGTGTGGTTGAGCCGGGGGTTGGCGAACGGGGGGCATTATCCGGCGATCGCCGTGTTGGAGAGCATCAGCCGAGTGATGACGGACATCGTGGACGAGACGCATCAGGCGGCGGCGCGGGCGGTGCGGCGGGTGATGGCGGCGTGGGCGCAGGTGGAAGACCTGGTGAATCTGGGGGCGTATACGCGGGGGACGAACCTGGGGTTTGACGTGGCTGTGGAGATGAAACCGACGGTGGACGCGTTTCTGCGGCAGGCGATGGGTGAGCGGGCGGCGCTGGAGGAGACGCGCACGCGGCTGCTGAAACTGCACGAGATGATCCACGGCGCGGAGACGCGGTTGCGCGGGGCGGCGTAGAGACTTTTCAAGCGATGGCGAAAGCGTTCCGATTCCGGCTGGACCCGTGGTTGACGGTGCTGAAGGCGCGAGAGGCGGTGCAACAACGCGCTGTGGCGGAACAGGTTCGGGACGTTCAGCGGCGCGAGGTTGTTCTGACGGATGTGAAGGAGCAGGCGTCGGAGGCGGTCGAGGCGACACGGCGGATGCGCGAAGAGCGGCGGGTCGATGCGTTCGGGCATATGCAGGTATTGCAATGGCGTGTTCACCTGGCGAATCGGATGGTGCGTGAAGCAGAGGCGTTGAAGATCGCTGAGGGGGCATTGGTTGGAGCAAGAGAGTTGCTGGTCGCGCGAGCGCGAGACGTGAAGGTGCTGGAGAAGCTGCGGGAGAAGCGGCGCGCGGCGTACCAGGCGGAAGTGGATCGGCGTGAGCGGGTGGAGATGGATGAAGTTGGGGTGCAGATGTATGTGGCGAGACGGGGCGTGGGATTCGCGGAAGGGGATTAACGCTCAGGCGGGAGCGAGCAGGGATTCTCGCACTCGTCGTGAGTCACGCTTCGGCTTTCGGGTGATGGGTGCATGGGTTGCCCGATCGATCTGCCGCCCCTCCGGGGCTTTTTGGTGGGGGATGACGGGTCCGGGGGCTGACGCCCCCGGCTATTGACTGTCGCCCCTTCGGGGCTGCTCGAAAAGCGAAGTGTGACAGTCCAATAGTGACACGCACTGGCGGCGAGAGGATAGCGAGACGTGGGGACGATTAAGACGACGTACCGGTTGATCGTGGGGATGGCGCTGCTGCACGTGGTGGCGGCGTTGGGCGGCGTGGGATATCTGGTCGGGACGGGACGTCTGACGGCCGAGCGTACGCGGGCAATTATTGCCATTCTGCGGGGGGAATCGGAGATGGAGACCATGCCGGCGCCGGATTCGGCGGCGGCGGACGACCACGAGGAGAAGATGGAGGCGGCGACGTCGGGCGAAGACGCGCAGGTGGAAGAGGAGATTGAGTGGCGGAACATCGATCGGTATCGGGCGCAGGTCGAGCAGCGGTTGAAGCTGATCAACGCGGCGCGGGTCGATCTGGATCGTCAACGCGAGGCGTTCGAGCTGGTCAAGGAGCAGGAGCGGTTGGCGCGCGAGCAACGGGCGCAGTCGGAATCGCAGCCGGGATATCAGAAGGAACTGGAATTGGTGTCGGCTTTGTCGCCGGTCGCGGCGCTGGGGCAGATCATGAGCATGAGCGATGGGGACGCGGCGCAGTTGTTGTTTCAATTGGGCACGCGGAAGGTGAAGAAAATCTACGAATCGGCACGGACGGAAGAGGAGCGGGCCAAGTTGACGACTGTGCGGCAATTGATCCGTGATTTCAAACCGGGGAACGGGACGGCCGGGGCCGAGGGGGCGACGGGATAGGGCGTTGACGCCAGTGATTTTTCGGGTCGTGTGGCGAGCAGAAGCACCAAAACGAGGGGTACGCACGCAGTGCTGAAAGCACTGGCAAGCGAGTACGCTTGCCAATGCCACCCAATGACACGGCAGGGGCGGGGCCGAGGAGGCGACGGGATAGGGCGATGGTGGTGAACGGCGTGGAGAGTGCGGGTTCGGTGGTAATGAGCCGGTCCGTGCGCGCCGGTCGCGGTGCGGTGGAACGGGAGGGGGAATCGACTCGCCATTCGGCGGGGGTTGAGGCGGGCGTCGCGGCGGCGTTGGCGTTTGGGGTTCGGGTTTCGAGCGTTTCGGCAGTGCCTGATCGATTTGAGCCGGCGGAGAAATCCCGGTACGGGTTGGGAAGGAAAACCGAGGCGACATCGGGGTTCGGTGCGACGGAAGCGGCGGGTGATTCGCGGATCGCGGGGGCGACGCGCGATGCGCGCGAGGCGGCGATGGAGGGGCACCGGAGTGAGTCCCGTGCGAAGGGTCAGCCCGCCGGACGGGCGGTGCGTTCAGAAGCGGGGGGGCGAGACAGCGGCCGAGACGCGACGCGGGCGTCGCTGAACACGACGTCCGCCCGGTCGGATGGAAGCGCGGCGGGCGGGGTTGAGCAGTCCGGCGAAACGGCGCCGCCGCGAATCCGTGAAGCCCATCCGTCGTTGTTGGGGGGACGACCTGTTCGGACGGCGGGTCCGCATGATGATGGTGCGGCGGTTTTGCCGAAAGCGGCCGACGGGGCCGCGGGTGAAGCGGCGACGGCGGCGACGAATGTCACGCGCACCGGCGGGGAAACGGCGTCGCCGGGTGCCGCGACGGTCCGCGCGGCGGTGCGTTCCGGCGGTGTGGGTGGGCCGTCGTCCGGTCGGCAGGATGCGGGGACGCCGGTTCGGGGTAAAGACGCGCCGGCGGACGGCGAAGGTCGAGCGACGCGGACGGCGAAGGGGCGGGCGGCGAGTTCGCCGCCGGCGCGGCCCGCTGAAATGATCGAGCGTATCGCAAAAGTGATACGGGCAAGTGCGAATGCGAATCAGACGGTGGCGCACCTGCGGTTGGATCCGCCGGAACTGGGGCAGGTTCGCGTGCGATTGCAGATCGACGGAGACGCGCTGCGGCTGCGGATGACGGCGGATCGCGCGGAGGGGCACGATCAACTGACGACGCACAGCGACCAGTTGCGTTCGGCGCTGGAGCAGCAGGGGTTGCGGGTGGAGCGGATCGATTTCGGATCGCGGCCGGAGGCGAATGATTCCCATGCGGCGGTGTACGGGGACGGGGGATCGCAGGGGGCGATGGAAAACCGGAATGCGGATGGCGATGGAACGCGCGATCGTACGGGTGATGGAAGGTCGGGGGCGTTGGAGAATCGAGATCGGCCGGGTGTTTTTGACGGGGCGGATTCGGGCGAGTTGGTGAATGGAATTGTGTCGAGGAATGGAATGACGGGGATAGACGTAGTGGGGTAGCGGGATCGCGGGAGGGGATTCCCGCGAAGATGCGTGCGAGGAGGGATTCTCGCACCAGCGGGATGGGTGCGAGAAGGGATTCTCGCACCAGCGTGATTAGAAACGGCGCGGTTGAAACAAGATGAGGAGTGAACGATGGAAATAGGAACGATCGGGAGTGTGGGGACGCGGGCGAGCGATCCCCCGGCGGTGTCCAGTGAACTGAATGCGGATGATTTTCTGGAGCTACTGGTGACGCAATTGACGCACCAGGATCCGCTGGATCCGACGAGCAATGAGGACCTGCTGGCGCAGTTGTCGTCCATCCGCGACATTCAGCTTTCGACCACGCTGGTGGATTCAATGAACACGTTGACGGGTTCGCAACGGTACGCGTCGGCGGCGACGTTGATCGGCAAGCGGGTGACGGGAACGATTGGCGATGAATCGTCGGGCGTCGAACAGGTCGAGGGAGTAGTAGCCGGGGTTCGATTCGATCCGGCCGGGCGCGTGACGCTGGATTTGGACAGTGGTCAGGAATTGGCGTTGGAGCGTGTGCAATCGGTGAAGGACGCGGGCGCGGCGTTAGTCGGCCGGACGGTGCGGGGCGTGGAGCGAAGTCGGCCGGCGTCGTTGATCGAGGGAATCGTAACGGCGTTGACGCCGGGCGCGGACGGGCGGACGGAGGCGGAGTTGGATACGGGGGAGTCGTTGGGCTTGACGGAGCTGTTGGGGATGTCGGGGCGGTGAGGAAGGCGGAAGGCGCGAGGACATAGAGGGAAGAGTTCACCGCAGAGGCGCGGAGAGCGCGGAGAAAAGAGAGTGAAGAGTGTGAAGAGGGGAAAAGTCGAAAGAGTGTGAAGGGTGAAGGGGGTGAAAATGGTGTGACCGGGGAATAGGGAAGGGGGAGGGGACGCGAACGGGTGGATATCGGGGTTTGAATTGTTGATCGCGAGCGGAGCGGCGCGATGGGTGGGGCCAGGATGGCGACGGTTCTGGGCAAGTGGGCTGCGGCTCGCGCGGTTTTCGTGCGGCGCGGGCGGCCGTCAAAGGGAGTCGCAATCGTGGGACTGACCAGCGCCATTCTGACCGGGTTCACGGGGATTACGTCCAATCAATTCGCGGTGGAGACGATCGGTAACAACGTGGCCAACGTGAACACGACGGCGTACAAGAATTCGCGGGCGTTGTTCGAGACGCTGATGTTTCAGACGACGAGCGATGGCACGCGGCCCAGCGCGGAAACGGGCGGGACGAATCCGATTCAATTCGGATACGGCAGCACGCTGGCGACGACACAGCGGAATTTCAATCAGGGGGGAACGGAACGCACGGGGGTGACGTCGGACCTGGCGGTCGATGGCCGGGGATTTTTCGTCTTGCAGAATCCGGATGGGACAACGGTGTACACGCGGGACGGGGCGTTCAGCCTGAACAGCGATCAAACGCTGGTGACGTCGAATGGAGCACTGGTGCAGGGGTATTCGGCGGGCGAAGACGGGACGATCGACACGGGAGCGCTGGGGAACATCGTCCTGCCGATCGGCGAATTGACGTCGGCCGGGGCGACGACCAATGCGGCGTTGACGGGCAATCTGAATGCGACCAGCGAGTTGGCGGTCGCGGGGTCGGTGTCGACCAGCGCGCCGTTGACCACGACCGGCGGGGCGGCGGCGACGGCGGCGACGGCGTTGACGGCGATCACCGACGGGAACGGCGTGGCGCGATTCAATGCGGGGGACGTTTTATTCATCGGCGGAAGACCGGACGACGAGTCACGGGCGGGAGGGATACAGAAGGGCGCGGGCGACGTGCCGCCGCGGCAGTTCATCGTGGGGACGGACGGGTCGACGTACGGCGACCTCGCGGCGTTCGTGCAAACGACGCTGGGGATCGGCGTGTCGGAGACGGAGATTGGCACGCCGGGAGTGACGATCGGCGACGGGACGTCGGCGCCGGCGGGAGCGATGGTGATCCGATCCAACGTGGGGGAGGTGAACGCGATCGACATCGACGGAGCGTCGATCCGGAACGAGACGACCGGCACGCAGCCGTTTTCGTTTACGACGACGCCGGCGATTGGGGATGGCGTGACCACGAGTTTTCTGGTGTTCGATACGCTGGGCACGCCGGTCGAGGTGCGGCTGCGGATGGCGTTGGAATCGCGAAGCGACGCGGGCAACACGTGGAGGTTCCGGGCGGAGTCGGTGACGACCGACGGCACCGCGACGTTTCTGGACGGAGGGACGCTCGCGTTCGATACCAACGGGCGGCTGGTGACGGCCACCGGAACGCAGTTGTCGGTTCCGGGGGCGGATTCGGGGGCGGCGGCGCCGGTAACGTTCGAGGTCGATTTTTCGGCGATGACCGGTCTGACCGCGGTGGACGGCGTTTCGACGGTGGCGTTGGCCGATCAGGACGGATTTCCGCAGGGGACGTTGACGGGTTACGCCATCGATCTGCAGGGGATCATTTCGGGGACGTTTTCGAACGCGGAGACGCGGGTGTTCGGTCAGGTTCCGCTGGCGACGTTCGTAAACGAACAGGGTCTGGTGGCGAGCAGCGAGAACATTTACACGATCGGGCCGAACTCGGGTCCGGCGACGGTGAACGTGCCGCGGACGGGGTCGGCGGGGGCGATTCTGTCGGGGGAGCTGGAATTGAGCAACGTGGATTTGTCGCGGGAGCTGATCGGGTTGATTACGGCGTCGACGGGCTTTTCGGCGGCGAGCAGGACGGTACGGACCGCGGACGACATGCTTCAGGAGTTGATGTTGTTGATCCAGTAGAGGAAGGGACAAAGGGACGGAGGGACGTAGGGACAGAGCGGAGAGCGTGAAGCAACGTGAGAAGGTGAGAAGCGTGTGAAGGGGGAGGTTGCGGGGAGTCGGATGGTGAGACGGCGATGATCATGCTGACGCGTTTGAATGATCGGGCGGTGGTGGTCAACGCGGAGATGATCAAGATGATCGAATCGACGCCGGACACGCTGATCACGCTGGTGGACGGCGATCACCTGATGGTGCGGGAGACGGTGGAAGAGGTGGTGGCGCGGGCGGTCGATTACGCGCGCCAGATTCGGAGTTTTCAAGTCGTTTGACAGACGTCGATTGAGTACCACAGCGCTAAGAGGGCGTGTCCGGTCATGCCTGCTTTCGCCCCGCTGGGGCTTTAATGGACGGGGCCCACGGCTTCCGGGGGTGTCGTCCGCTGTCGCGGTCTCCACCCCCGGCTATTGACCGCCGCCCCTCCGGGGCTCCGCAGCTGCGCGAAACGCCGGGAATGGCCGACGAATCTTCGATGGAAGATTCCGACGGTAATGCACCGGTGTTATCGGCGCTGGTGGGTACGAACAACTGATCGCGCATGCGTATGCGGACGATCGCCGGGTCTGGAATCGCCGGGCGGAAGTCATCGTCATCCGGGGGATCGTCGATGACTACGCGGGGAACCCCAATTCGACGAGGCGGGGAACACCCAATTCACAGCGTAAAGGATCCGGGAGATGGCCGCAGAAAAAGTCAAAGAGGAGGGCGAAGGGCAGCCGGCCAAGACCGGTCGCAGCGGCAAAATGAAGCCCCTCATGATTGTCGGCGGGTTGATGCTGGTGGAGGCCGTCGGCATTTTCGTGGTGATGAAGCTTATCAGCCCCGCGCCGCACGCGGCCCACGCTGAGGAAATGGAAGAGCACGAGAGCGATCCGTTCAAGATCAAAGATGACACGGAACTGGTGGTCTGCGAAGTCAGCACGTTCAACCGCAAGGAAGGCCGCGTTTACGTCTACAACGCCGAGATATCAGTATTGGTAGCGACGGAAGACCAGGAGCGGATCGCCGAGTTCATCAAGGCCCGGGAACTGTCGATCAAGGACCGCGTGCAGGTGGTGATTCGGTCGGCCGACCCCGCGGATTTCAACGACCCGGGGCTGGAATCAATCAAGCGGCAAATCGGCCATGAGTTGAACAATCTGCTGGGAGGCAAGGAGCTGATCAAGGAAGTCATGATCGCCAAGCTGCTGCAATCACGCAGCAGTCTTTGATTACGGGCGAACAACGCGCGCCGTCGATAGTTACGCACGAGAGGAGCCGCGTTCATGCCCGAGCAGCCGCTGGACCCCAACGCGCCTGATGCGAACGCCGCACCGGACGGTCAACCGGCCGATGCCGAAGGGGCGGTCATCGCCGGACCGACGCCCTCGTCTCCACCGCCATTATCGGACGGCGCGGAGACATTGTCGCCCGCCGAGCCGCCTACGGCTGAAACGCTGACCCAGGAAGAAATCGAAACGCTGCAGGCCGCCGCGGGCGGTGCGATCGACCCATCCGTCGCGGCGCCGCAAGCGTTGAGCGCGAGTCCGGCCGATCCAGCGATCGTCGGGCCCGGCGTGACGGCCGACGCCGTCGCTGGTTCGGGTACTGACGACGCGCTTGGCGCCGCGGCCATGTTCTCGCAGGCGGATATTGACGCCGCGCTGGCGGGATCGGCTGGTCCGATGACGGCGCCGGGAACAATCGCGCCCGTTGCGACGGTGGATCAACGGTTGGATTCCGGAGGCCGCCCGTTCGATGCGGCGGCCGACGCGATGGCGGCGGCGATCGCGGAAGAGCGTGCCGCGCGAGGGTCGTCATCGTCGTCGGAATCGCCGGCGGTGGACGTCAAGGCGTTTGATCTTCCCGATTTCGGCGCCGCCAAGATCGCCGACGCGACGCAGGACATTTCGATTCTGCGCGACGTGGATTTGAAAGTGCACATCGAGCTGGGCCGCACGATGATGTTCATCGAGGACGTGTTGAAACTGAGCGAGGGCAGCGTGGTCGAGTTGGACAATCTGGCCGGCGACCCGGTGGACGTGTACGTGAACGATCGACTGGTGGCCCACGGCGAGGTGCTGGTGTTGAACGACAATTTTTGCGTGCGGGTCAATGAAATCGTGACCGGGCCGCAGCGGGTGTCGGTGGCATAGCGTGATGAATCAAGGGAACCGAAAGATCACACTCGGGGCGGCGATGCGAGGTCTGGTGAGGCGCTGCGCCGCGCGGAGGCAGGGGCTTCCCGGTGCAATGTTCTTTGTCGTGGTTGGCGTAATTCCGCCGCCGGCGATGGGCGAGGGCGCGGTGTTGCAACCGGCGGGGGCGGTTGAATCGCTGCCGAGACTGTTTGGCGAGATTGTTCCCACCGATTGGAACGATTCGGTCGCGCCAACCGTGACCGGTGACGATGGTCACCGCGCGATTTCGGTGGGGTGGGTCGGGGTGGTCGAGGAGAATCAGCCGCGCGCGGCTGGCGCGAACGGAGTATTCGAGGAGCCGTCCGCGGCGAATACGGCAACCGACGACACGTCCGCGCCACAAACGGTGGCGGACACGCGGTCGTCGCGAGCGGTCGAATCGACCGGTCGGGACCCGGCGATTCCGCGCCCCGTGCGTGACGCAACGACGCGGCCGGTGTCGGACGTGGCCTGGTACCGTAGCGGACCGGTCGCGTTGGGCGCGGTGTTGGCGGTCATCATGGTCGCGGCCATGCTGGTAAAGCGTCTGGTGCGGGGAACGAAGCTTGGCCGTACCGAGGGGTTGCAGGTAATCAGCCGGACGTATTTGTCGCCGAAGCAGAGCATCGCGCTGGTGCAGATGGGGGCGCGCATGGTGTTCGTGGGCATTACGCCGCAAGGCATGACGACGTTACGCACGGTCCGTGACGCACAGGAGGCGGCGATGTTGCGCGGCGGGAGCCGATTGGCCACGGTGAAGGGCGAACGGTTTGACGCGCGGCTGGAGCGTGAGGCGGCGGAGTTCATCGGCCTTTCGGAAAACACGGGGGCGCCGGCGTCGCCGATGGCCGCGGCGAAACGCGACGTGAGCGGGCTTTTGTCACGTCTGCGGACCATTGGCGGCCGCGGTGCGGCGCAGCCGGTGTGAGGAGGAGGGGGGTCGGGCGCGCGCACTTGGAATGGGTGAGCTGCCCGGCACTGAACTTGTAAGAACACGGGCAAGATGCCTGTCTAGCGGCTCCGCGGATTGCCTGCCACAGGCAGGCCTGAATGTAGCCCCGCGTTTCAACGCGGGGTACGTGGGCGCCCTGATGGCGCTAGTCCCGGAGGGACGGCTGAGACGCCGCTTTCAGATTCAGCCGTCCCTCCGGGACTAACGAAATCAAAGAGGGGACGAAACCCCAGCACTGAAGTGCTGGGCTACATTCGTCGCGTCCCTGCGGGACGCAGAGCATGTAGCGGGCCGGATGCCCGTGCCACGAAATTACCACACGGGCAGGATGCTCGTGCCGTGAAATTAGGACACGGGCAGAATGCCCGTGCCACGATTCCGGCGAACGGACACACGGGCAGGATGCCCGTGCCACGTTGTGTCGCTGGACAGGCGCTTATGGAGAGGCGCTGTGCGGGAGCATGGAGGCTCAAGAAGCGTCGCGGATCGAACCGCGGCCGGATTCGCGGTTCGCGCTGCGACCGGGGTCGCGGTTCGAGTCGCGCTCCGGGTGGCGCTGATCGCGGTCTGCGCGGCGGGCGCCGGCACCGCGTTCGGCCAGTCCGCGCCCGGTCCCACCGCGCCATCACCATTCACCGGCGATCGGGGCGGGCCGGGACAAACGCCGGCGGCGACGTCCGCGCCGGCCAACACTGCCACATCGCTTACGTCCGGCCCGTCGTCCCTTCCGTCCGCCTTCAACGCCCCGATCGACAATCCGTTGAACGTGCCCGACGTGCGCGGCGTGCTTCCCAAGGCCGTCGATCGCGAGGGGATGGGCATTTCGCTTCAGATTCTGGTGCTGATGACGGTGTTGACGCTGGTGCCGTCGATTCTGATCATGACCACGTGCTTCGCGCGGATCCTGATCGTGCTGGCGCTGTTGCGGCAGGCGTTGTCGACGCCGCAGTTGCCGCCGAGCCAGGTGATCCTGGGTCTGGCGTTGTTCATGACCCTGCTGATCATGGGGCCGACGCTGGGCCGCATCAACCGGGAGGCGCTGCAGCCCTATCTGAACCAGAACATGCCGCAACTGACGGCGATGGAGATCGGCGCCGACCATATGCGGAAGTTCATGTTTGCGCAGATCGAACGGAATGGGAATCACGAAGACATTTACCTGTTTCAGGAATACGCGGCAGGCAAGGCCATGCCGGTCGGTCAGACGCTGGTACTAAACGACGTGCCGACGACGACGTTGATTCCGGCGTTCATTTTGAGTGAATTGAAGACCGCGTTCATCATGGGGTTTCGGATCTATCTGCCGTTTCTGGTGATCGACATGGTCATTGCCACCATTTTGATTTCGATGGGCATGATGATGTTGCCGCCGGTTTTGATCAGTCTGCCGTTCAAAATCCTGCTGTTTGTGATTGCGGACGGCTGGCGTCTGATCGTGCAGACGTTGATGTATAGTTTTGACAACCTGGGGGCGGTGACGTGATTGGGGAAGGGACATGGGGACGGAGGGACATAGGGACGGAGGTACGACAGAGCGGCAACATGGTGCCGCGGCGCTAAATGGAGCGTGAAGTATGGATCTTGGTGAGGCATTAGACATCGGGCGCGATGCGTTTTTCATGGCGTTGTCGACGTCGGCGCCGATTCTGGGGATCGGGCTGGTCGTGGGACTGTTGATTTCCATCGTGCAGTCGGTCACGCAGTTGCAGGAGCAGACGCTGGCGTTCGTGCCCAAGATAGCGGCCATGGTGGTGGCGGCGTCGTATTTCATTCCGTGGATCGCCAACCGGATGCTGACCTACACGCAGGAAATGCTGGGAACGCTGCCGTAGAGGCCGGTTCCGGGCATGGCGTTGCGATCGGGAGATGCGATGGTACGGGGCCCGATCGGGGATGAACCAATGGACTGGAAGCGGCGGGTCGATCGTCACATTTCGTCCGCCCTCCGGGCGGGGGGGATAGAGAGATCGTCAACCAGGGACTGAAGTCCCTGGCTAAGGGCCTATCCCAAAAACGGGTCGCGCGCCGATATACAGTTCCGGGCATGAAGGCCCGGAAAGGCAGGTGCAGGGATGCACGGGACGGGAGTGGCGAAGCGTTGGCGTTGTTCGGATGCGTTGTGGG
>JABFSN010000232.1 GCA_013140575.1 Phycisphaerales bacterium
TGGCTGTCCATCGTACACCTCCATGTTCTGAACCAACATTTGGAGTTGTAACTATGGCAGCCATACATACTTACACGCAACCTCATCAAGCTTGGCGCGAAATCCTGTGAAACGCGGGGCTACATTCAGTCCTGCCTGCGGCAGGCAACCCACGGAGACGCTAAACACGTTCAACGGTACTCCGTTGTCCGTGGATGCGGCGCGCCGGCGCCGGCGCGACCCCGCAATGGCCGGCGATCGGAAGCCACGAGCCGGCGCGTGCGGTTGCCCGTCTCCTCCGGAAACGTGTGCGTGTCGTACCGTTATTTGCCATCCGGCTTTTTCATCATGGCGTCGAATCGCCGATTGGTCTCCTCAACGGAAATGTCTTCGACGTGGGTCGCCAGCGTCCATTTATGTCCGAACGGGTCATGGACCGTTCCCGATCGATCGCCGTAAAACTGGTCCTGCAACGGCCTCACCACCTTGGCGCCGGCCGCGACCGCGGTGGCGAACTGCGCGTCGACGTCCTTGAGGTAAATCAGGATGCCCACCGGCGAACCGCCCAGCGATTTGGGACTGACCGCGCCCATCTGCGGATTCTCGTCGGCCAGCATGAACGGCGAGTCGCCGATCTTCATCTCCGCGTGCACCAGCTTTCCGCCCGGCCCTGGAAATCGAAACAACTCCGTCGCCCCAAACGCCTTCGTGTAGAATTCGATGGCCTTGGCCCCGTCGTCCACGACCAGGTAGGGCGTGATCGAGTGATACCCGTCAGGAATGGGCTTGACCGGCATGGTCGTGTCTCCTTGGTAGTCGGAATGATCCCGCGAACCGCGCGGCGCCGCGCGACCAGTATGCGTCGCCGGTCGGCATTATGGCACGTGGCGATAAATCTGTCATGGCCACGCTGGTGCGGGAATCGGTGGTCGGGCGGGGAATAGGGGACTATACTTACTGGCAGGGTCATCCCCGACGCCCGGTGACCGGTGCATCGGAGCCGACATGCGCCTACTGATTCGTGATGGCAACGATCTGATCGACACCAAGGTCTTCGCCGACCAGCCGGTGGTCATTGGCGCGGGCGAGGACTGCGACGTCAAGCTGCCCGATCTTCGGCTGCCGTCGCGGTTGGCCGTTTTGAAACCCGACGGCGACGCCAACTGGTTGCTCGAACCGGCCCACGACGGCGTGCCGCTGACGGTCAACGGCCGCTCGGTTCGCCAGCCCACGGCGATCACGCACAACGACGAAATCGGCATCCAGGGCTTCACCATCGCCGTCTATCGCAGTCAGGGCGAAAAACAGGAGAATGGCCACGCCCGCACCGTCGTGTCGCAGGAGGTGGCCGACTTGCGGGCCCACCCCCTGCCGGCCGGCAGCAAGTCCCGCACCGTCCGCGACGAACTGCACGTGCCCGGCGGCGCCCCCGTGTACCTGTTGGAACTGATCGAGGCGCTGGCCGGGTGCATGGACGTGCCCCGCTTGATCGACCGGCTCCTCGAGGAGCTGTTCACCCGATTCGGAGCCCGGCGCGCGTTCGCCGGCGTGCGCCGCAGCGAGCTGGCCGCGTTGGAATTCGTCCAATGCCGGACGGCCGACGGACGCCGCGCCGACGATCCGCCCCACCTGGATTCCTACGTGTACCGCTGCCTGGAGCGCGACCATTTCATTCTCGTGCCCGCCGAGCTCAAGACCGGCCTCGGAAGCGCCGTGGTCGCCCCGTTGATGTGCCACGGTCGGGCACTCGGCATGTTGATCGCCGAACGCAAGCCCGACGCCGACCCGTTCGAACGCACCGATCTCGACCGGCTGGCCATCGTCGCCGCCGTCGCCGCCGACCGGCTCGAAAAGCTGCTCACCCAGCAGGAACAGGTGCAGCGGGCCGCGACCGCGGGTGAACTGGCCTTCGTTCGCAACATTCAGGCGCGCATGGACCCGGCAGTAGTCCCCCAATGGCCCGGCGTGCAGGTCGCCGTCTATTGCAAGCCGGGCCGCGAGCGCGCCGGCGACGTCTACGATCTGCTGCGCCTGCCCAACGGGTTGGGCATGGTCTTCCTCGGCGGCATCTCCGGCGAGACCACGCGGGCCGCGGTGGCCATGGCCGAGGTGCGCTCCGCGTTTCGAATGGCCGCGTTGCACGTCGACGCCCCGCACGCGTTCATGCGCGGCGTGAACTGGCTGTTGTGCGACGATCGCATGCGCTGCGAGCTGAACGCGGCGGCAGCGGCCATGAATCCGCTGACCGGCGAATTGCAGTATTGTTCGGCCGGCGCCGTCGGCGCCCTCATCGTCGACGCCCGCGGCGATTCCCGCGACCTGACCAACCACGAAGCCCCCGCGGTCGGAAAAACACCGGGGCACCCATTCGAGGCCGGCACCGACCGGTTGCTGCCCGGCGAAACATTGGCGTTGTTCACCAACGGCTGCTGCACCGTCCGAAATGCCGCGGGTCGGATGTTGGGGCACGACGGAATGGTCGAAAACATCCGCGACGGGTTCGGGCAAATGGCTTCAGTGGCACTTGACGAACTCGTCCGCGACCACGCCGCCTACTTCAGGGACGGCCGCCAACCGGACGATATCACGATCTTGTTGTTTCATCGCATGGCCCGCGAAACCGGAATGTAACAATATCAATTGGGCGGGGGTGTTGCTTGTCCGACCCTTGGTTGCACGATAAACTACGGATGTAGCTTGACTTGGCGTCGTTGAACCGCGGCGACCAGACCGAAACGCGAGTGTCGATTTCCATGACCCAACGTTGGACCATGTTTTTATCGATCTGGCCGTTGGCAGCCACATTGGCCGGCTGCGACGGGACCGGTCCCGGTCTGTTGGGTGGGGCATCGGCATTGGGCGATGCGGTCGAGGACGCTTTGCCGGTCGATCAGGCCCGCGTGTGCCGCATTCCGGACGACGCCGATCAAATTGCCGATCAGATCATTCGGTTGATCAACATGGAGCGCTTCGAACTCGGTTCGGTGCAATCCGATCCGGCGTTGACGCAGGTGGCCGGCGACTACGCCTGTCAGATGATTCAGGACGATTTCTTCGCCCACGAGCACCCCGTCACCGGCGCCGACGTGTCCGCCCGTCTGTCCAACGCCGGGTACGTCTTCACCGTGACCGGCGAAAACTTGGCGGCCGGTTATTGGAGCCCGACGGAGATCACCGACGGCTGGATTTCCAGTTCCGCGCACCGGCAGGTGCTGCTCGACACCGATTTTTCACGCGCCGGAATCGCGGTTCGCTACGGCGGCGCCCACGGCGTTTACTGTGTCCTCATCCTCGCCGATCGCCCGGAATGATCCCGGTCACGACTCGGCACATCCTGAAGCCGATCGACCCATGACCGCGCGGGACGCCCATGCCCTGTTACGGCCGCGGCGTCACCCCGGCGTGCGCGTGGTGGTCACCGGTCAGGTGGGGCTGGACAAAAAAGAAGTGATCGATCGCCTGGCCGCGATGGCCGCCGCCCGCGCCCATTCCGTCACGGTCTTCCACGTCGGCGAGCGCATGTACGCCCAAGCCCCCGACATCGTGAAGGGGCGCATCCTCGATCTGCCCCGCCAAGGCCTCGAGCAACTCCGCCGCAGCGTCTTCAAGGACCTGTTGCGGTTGGCCGACACAGTCGAAAATCTGGTGGTCAACACCCACGCGACGTTCCGCTGGAAGCACGGTTTGTTTCACGCCTACGACCACGCCGACATGCAGCGCCTCGACGCCGATTTGTACGTCACCTTCATCGACAACGTCGACGCCGTTCACGAACGCCTCGAGCGCGAGCACGACATCCGCCACACGCTGAAGGACATCCTCGTCTGGCGCGAGGAGGAAATCGTCGTCACCCGGGCCATGGCCGAGGCCGTCAAGGGCTACGGGCATTGTTTCATCGTCTCGCGCACCGACGCCGAGGCGGCCGCGACGGCGCTGTATCGACTCATGTTCGAGCCGCGGCACAAGCGCGTCTACCCGTCGTTCCCCATGACCCACGTCATGGACATGCCCGACGTGCTGGCCGAGATCGAGCACTTCCGCAAACGGCTGGCCGAGGTGTTCATTACCTTCGATCCCGGCGACGTCGACGAAAAGGATCTGCTCTTCAAGGCCGGCGAAGCCATTCAGCACGGGCGCGATGAACTGACCGTGCACGTGAACGGCCGCGACGTGACCCTGCGGGCGGCCGACGTGACCCACGTGGCCCGCGACATCGACGCCCAGATTTACGCCCGCGATTTCATGCTGATCGACCAGTCGGACATGATTGTGACCTACATCCCCACGCTTCCCGGCGGCAAACCGGGACTGTCCTCCGGCGTGGAGCGCGAGCTGCACCACGCCTACGAAACCACCAAGGAGGTCTACGTGGTGTGGACGCCGCGCGTCGAGCCGTCGCCGTTCATCACCGCGACGGCCACCCGCGTCTTCCCGAGCCTCGACGAGCTGTTCACCCATTTCCACCAGAAGGGCTACATCCGTCAGCATCAACCGGAATTGCCCCTGGCGTGACGGATCGACTCCGGCACGCATCGACTCGGGGCCAACTTGTCGTCCGGTCCATCGCGGATATGATCCCCAACCTGCTGCGAATATCGACGGGCGACGACTTCGTGACCGCCGCACCGGCTGATCACCCGTGACGCAACACGGCGAACCCGCGGATGCCGCCCAACGTCACTATTGGGGGATGCTCGCAGCGCGGTCGCGTAGCGGGGCTGACGAACTCACCCATGACTGGCACGCCGTCAACACCCGCACTCGCCATGTCCCCGCCGAGCGCTTTGGCGACGGTTGCGCGCGCGGCGCGCGCGCCGGGCCCACATGAATCGCCCGCCGGAGGATGGCGCCACCGCGTGCTGAACCTGATTCCCCTGCTCCTCGCGGTCGGCGCCATGGTCGCGGCCATCCGTCAAATGCCCGACCTGGCCGAGGACACGTTCATCATCGCCCGCTACGCGACCCACGTCGCAAATGGAGATGGCTACGTTTGGAACATCGGCGAGCCGCCCAGCGATGGCGTCACGGAGCTCCTGCCCATGCTCCTCGCCGCCGGACTGATTCGTCTCGGACTCGATCCGCGAACGGCATTGGTGGCCATCGCCACGGTCGCGACCGTTTGCGTCACGATCATCGTCAGCCGCCGCGTCCCCGGTTCGTCGCGGCCGCCTTCGCCCGGCGCCTGGCTGCTCGCCATCCTGGTGCCCTACTGTTCATCGCTACCCATCTTGTCCGCCATGGGCTACGGAACGGCCACCTATTGTCTGTTGCTCGTCGCCGGCGGCGCTGTCGCCGGCCGATTGATCGAACGGTTTCGGTGGCACGAGGCCGCCGGGCTTGGATTGGTGATGTTCCTGGCCGGCGCCGCCCGGCCGGAAGGCGTGCTCATCGGCGGCACGCTGGTTGTCGGCCTGCTCGCTGTCGCCCGGCGACCGGTGCTGACGTCCTTTCTGCACGGGGTGTGCTTCGCCGCGCCGCTGGCGATCTATCTGTGGGTCCGATTCCGTTATTTCGGCGACGTCTTCCCCAACACCTATTACGTCAAACGCGGCGCAGAATGGCTCAATCTCGCCACGCTCAGCGACCTCGGCGACTATTGGTCCTCGACCATCGCTCCCTTCGCGTTACTGATCCTGCTGGGCGTCGGATTCGCCGATCGCATCGCGCGGCGCACGCTCGCGCTGATTTTCGTCGTGTTCGTCGTCGTTCAGTACGCGTTTCTCGTTCGATTCGAATTCATCATGAACTGGTACGACCGGTTCGAGCAGCCCGTGCTGGTCATGGCCATGTTCAGCGCCGGCATGGCCTTGGACGTCCTGTACGCCCGAATCTCCGAAACGGCGCATTTGCCCGTCCGGGCTCGCCGCGGACTGGCCGCCGGCATCGCCGCGGTGATGGCCGCGTACCCCGTGTTGTGGACCGTTCGGCACGCCCTGACCCGCGACCCCAACGTGCAGGACAAGACCGTTCGCGAAGACCGTGAAATCGCCGAAAAGCTCCGCGACTACGCCGACCGCGGCTACACCATGCTCGTTTCCGAAGCGGGGCTGGTGCCCTTCGTTTCCGAATGGCGGCACATCGATCCCTACGGCCTGACCGACGGCGCCATCGCCCGGCACGGCCTGACGTTCGCCCGCATGGAATCGGAAGCCCCTGAAATCGTCATGTACCATGCCCCGGCGTACATGACCGGCGTGCATCAAAAAAAAGACTGGTTTCCCGGCTGGCTGCGGATGACACGCACATTGCGCGAATTCGTCGAACGGGCGGATTACGATTTCGTCGGCGTCGTGCCGCGCAACGGCAGCGCCGAATCGGGCGAACACTACTACGTCAAGCGTTCATGCCCGGACTCCGATGCGTTCAAGTCCGTCATCGCCCCCTATGTCCTGTCCGGCGCGTCCATCGACCCGCCACAACGGCAGAACCATCAGAATCGGAACAACCTGCCCGACCAGCCGTGACACGACGGCGTGATCGCTCGTCGCCCCGATCGCGACCAGCACCGCAGCGGCCAGTCCCACAATCAATAGGTGCCCGCGGTTCAACGACGGAATCAGAATCGCGCCGACCCACCACAACGGCACGCCCCAGATCAGCCCAAACTCCCCCCGCCACCGATACGCCTCTTCACGTGCGACGTAGTGGTGAAACAGGCATTCCGCATCCACCGACAGGAACAACATAACGCACGCCAACACGAACCAGCGCCACGAATAGTTTTGATGGCCGACCGCGACCGTTTCCTTCCGAGCCGCGACCGTCAGGAAGCCGTCTTCCGCCGCTCGTGCGAGAATCCCTTCGCGCACCATCTCCTGCGGGAGTCCCTTCCCGCAGCCGCTGGAATAACCGGCGCGCCGCACCGCCAGCACCGCCCCGCACGCGAACACCAGCACCGGCACCACGTTTCCGAAATCGCCTTTCCTCCACAGATCGAGCACGTCGTTCGACAGACTGCCCCTCAACACCGCAATCGGAACGGCCGCCATCACCGCTGCCCACAATACGACCGCCACGGCCCGCCCCGACGGCACCAACTCATTCACCGCGGATCGAACGATCGCACAAACATGTCCCGCTCCAACATCATCGCTCCCCACCATTCGCGGTCTGTGGTCCGGCGCCTCGGCGACCGTCATCCCATTGGTTTCCGTCTGCGACGGTCTTTCCTCCGCTCTCCGTGCCTCCTTCGGGCTCCCTTCTCGGTCGCCCTCAGCTTCGTGCCTTCGTGCCGTCCCTCCTTCCGCGCTGACGCGATTCCGCAGCGCGACGACCGCGTTCAGGAGAATGAACATCCCGACGAGTTCCGTGCCCTCCTCGGCCATCACCCGCAGACCGCGGGCCCATTCCGGCCAGGCCAGCCGATGCTCGGCGAATTCGTGCAGATAGGTGCTGCCCAGCACCGCGAATCCGCCGAGAATCGCCAGCCACGCATTCCCCAATCGATCGCGCCGCGCCCGCAGAACCCACAACGCAAACGCCAGCGCCGCCGCGCCCGCCAGCGCAAACGGCGCCAACGCCAGGTCGCCCTCAATGGGTAGAAACAAATCGACTCGCTCGTGTACCGACCCGATTTCGTCCGCGAACAAACCCAGACCCAGTGTGCCGAGCACGACCAGTGCCTGTCCGCCGCCTCGATCGCGCGGCATCTCCGCCAACCCCAACGACAGCGCGATCAAACCGAACAACATCAGTTGCGCGCCCGACCACCACGTCGCGATGTTGGATTCGTAGGCCAGATAGAACGGGCTCAGGAATGATTCTTCTCGCCCGGTCGAACCGACGAACAGCGATATCAGCAGGAAAAACCCGTTGACCGCCCACAGCGCGGACCGCCAGCCGAAAAGACCGGTCGACGTCCGCTCCCCGCGCGCATTGACTACCGCAACCGGTTTTACCGACACGTCGCCACCCATTGTGCCGGGAACGGACAGAACGCCGCGCCCGACGACGACGAAAAAAGACCCGTGGACGGATTATCGTCCACGGGTCTTGAATCGGTCAATCAAACGCCGACGCTCGTGCGATTCCTCGGTTTCCTCCGCCTTGACCGGAATCCGCTTCGGTTTCGCGCCCGGCGCCCTCTCCATCAGTTCGTGCGGATGGCGATCTTCCGCGGAAGCACCTCCTCATGCTTGGGAAGGTGCAGCGTCAAAACACCGTCCCGCAATTCCGCCTCGATCTTCGTCGCGTCGATGGCCTCGCCGATCTGGAACGTCCGGCAGTAGTCGCCGACGCCGTATTCCCGAATCACGAACTGCGTCTTCTCCGCATCCTGACGCGGCGCTACCGCGCCGCGGATGGTCAGGACGCCCCGTTCGTAGCTGACCGCCAAGTTCCCGGCCTTCACGCCCGGAATGTCGGCCATCAGCAGCAACTCGCGTTCATTCTCCACGATGTCCACGCCCGGCACGTACGTCCGACCCTGTCGGACGCGCCCGGCCGGCATCGACCTCGTCTCCTGATTGCAGCAAACATTTGTTTCGGTGTTCATGGTGTTCTCCTCTCGTGTGTTCGTCATTCTGTGCTTTCCTGCGCGCGTCTCCAGCCCGAGCCGGCGCATCGAATCGCACCGGCCTGATGTCCCGTCTTCATCCGACCCTGACTTCGATCTGCCGCGGCCGGGCTCTCTCTGCCTTGGGCAGGCGGACGGTCAGCACGCCGTCGCACAGCTTGGCCTCGATCGTGTTCGAATCGACCTCCACCGGCAGCGGAATCACGCGGGTGAACTCGCCGGTGCCGCGCTCCCGCCGCTGATACGAAACGCTTTCGCCCGTCGCAACCTCGCGGTTGCCCTTGATGGTCAGTTCCTTGCCGACGACGTACAGGTCCAGTTGCTCGCGCTTCACGCCCGGCACTTCGGCCTCCACGCAAACGCTCGTTCCCTCGTCCCACACGTTTACGGCCGGATAACCGCCGACCGCCCGCAACGGCGACTGCAAGATGCCGATCCCGAATCCATCGATCAGTCGATCCATCTCCCGGCGCATGTCTTCAAACCGATTCGTCAACCTCATCCCGTTGAACATGGTGTATTTCCTCCTGCCCAGTTGCCAAAACCCCCGCCCCAGCCCACGACCCCCGATGGGTCGCTGCCCGATGTGGTAACAGGCATTCGCCGTGCCAGGACGGACGGTTGCACTTGCTTTAACGTAACTATATGCAGATACCGTACTTGTGATTAGCTCGAATGTCGCCGGGGTCTCGTCCGCATCCGCCAATATGACAGCCTGGCGGCAGGGTCATTGGCTCGTGCTCGGGAGAAGTGTCGTCGCGGGCCGACGCCGACCCGACGGAACGCATCCATAAGATCATCGTGGGAAGGTCAGCGACGTGACCCACCACCCCACCGGGACTTGGCAATCGATGCGTGCCGGGATGTTGCGTGTTGGGCGCGGTTCCCTTCCGGAGCAACCAATAAACGTTTAATCGGCGACGAATGACGCATCCGTTGCGATTCCAAAGTGGACGTTCCCGGGCGCGTCGACCAACCGTCTTCCAAGGGGCCCGCCATGCGATTCGGGACCGTCGCCCAGTCACCACGCGGTGTTCGCGACGGGCGGTTTCCGATTCCTTGACCCGATCGATAGGCCGTCCTAAACTGCGACCGCTGCCGCATTGCGTCGGCGGGAAGTGTCGCTCCGCGCGCGGCGGGCTTGCACCCATCGCGACGAACCGGCGCTCCGATGGGCAGGTAGCTCAGTTGGTAGAGCAACGGACTGAAAATCCGTGTGTCGGCGGTTCAAGTCCGCCTCTGCCCAGTTCCCCTTGAAGTGTGTCAGCCCGTGACTTTCGTTGCACGTCGGCGCATAACGTCCCGTCTTTTCCGGTGTTTACGTTTGGTCGGGCGTGTCGGTCATTCGCGTCCGTCGTGCAGCTTGGCGCATCGGGCGTCGCTCTCCGTGAATCCCGTTCCGGCAAGGAAAACGCCAAGCTGGACGCCAAGCTTTTCGGCGCGATATCACACGTCCCCGTCGCCCGCTGGCGTTCGCGTACCGGCGCCTGCAGTCGCCGCAGTTGATCGGCCGACAACGCTCGCCGGTCGTGGCGACGGTCGGCGTCGGCGTTGGTCAACGACAAATGGGCCATCGGACTGTTCGCGGCCCGGCCGTCCATGACCATCCACCGGCAGAACCCCTTCACCGCCCGCAGATAGTGATCGCCCGATTCCACCGACAGCCCGGCCTTGCGCATCGACGCCAGACACGATTGCACTCCGCTCGCCGACAGGTCCGACCAATGGGCCGTTCGGCATTCGGCCAACACCTTGCGTACGCGATTCGCGGACAATCGGGCGTGCGACTCGGTTCCACCCTTCGCCAGAAGGGCCGCTTCCCATTCCGCGACGTGTTCGGCCAACGGCCGCTTGCGATGATCCTCGAATCGGTCAACCAGCCCCGACTTGCGGCGTTCCGCGTTCCGCTCCAGCCCGGCCGCAAGCTGTTGGGTCGCGGCCTTGTCGGTGTACCCGGCCTTGCGGCGCACGATGCCGTCGGCGTCGCGGTACTCGACGTACCATTTCCGCGCCGTCCGCGTGACCCGTTCGCCCTCCCCGGCCCCCGGTCGTGTATTTCGCCCGAAACACCCTTGCCACGATGCACCTACGCTTTCGATCGGGCGCTCCGCCCGCGTTTGAAATCGACGGTCAGCCCCAGCGCCCCGGCCAGCCGCAGCATGGTCTCAACGGTCATTCCATCGCGTTCCCGATGCGCAATTCGATAAACCGCGGCGTAGGCCAGCTTGGCCGACTTGGCGATGTCCAACAGGCTCCGCCCCGACGTGTCGATTTTCGCCTGCAACCGTCCCGCGATGTCCGATGTCGTTGGCATGGTCCCAGAATATCCTATAGTGGATATCGTGTAACTCGATTTTCCGAAATCACGTCCGTTCCGCCGCCACGTTCACTGCCGCGCCCAGTCGCACGCCGAATCGTCGCCGTCCGGCCCGGCTCCGCCGCCGTCGTTGCGGTGGTGAACTTGCGCATCCGGCGGCCCGGCGTCGTCGGGTTCGCCATATTCATCGCCGTCGTCACCGCCAACGACACCACCGCAATCAACGGAGCCATGCGGCGCATCGCAACCTTCCGGTCACGACGCAGGCCGAACGCCGTCATCCTTCTTGCATTCGGACGCGGACGCCGCGGCCCACACTGAATCGGGCGCCCTCCATGCTTCAACAGTCGCCACCTACCACCAGTGAATAATGGCGAAGCCGGCCCGGCCGGGCATGCCCGGACTTCCGAAGTTGAGCGGGAAAGAACCGCCGGCGGCGCCGTTGCCGCCCTCGGACGTGCCGCCGATCGGCGGATTGGTGTAGGAGACCAGCGTCCCGCCCGTTCCGCCGCTGATCGTACCGTTCCCAAAGAGGCCCGAGCCGCCCATGTAATTCAGCGCATCGGTCGGACCGAAAAGCAAGCCTCCGCCAACACCCGCGGGGCCGTTGACGCCCTGTATACCCCCGGGTCCGCCGCCAGTGCCTCCGCTGACTAAGAGAAGTATCATGCCTCCCGAACTCAACCGTATGGACGAAACTCCGCCTGCACCGCCGCTTCCGCCCGGCGAATTTGGGGGACTGCCGGCTCCCATTATGCCGCCAAGCCCGACGACGATATCATAAGTCCCGCCCGGTTCGACGCTCACGAAGGCGCGGGCATACCCGCCCGCGCCTTCGTG
>JABFSN010000196.1 GCA_013140575.1 Phycisphaerales bacterium
ACCGCCGCCCTTCCATTGATTTCTCCTCCCGAAAACCCCGCCGCCCGATTACTCGTCCCGCCAACTCCGAATTGTAACCGATCGATTCGCGCCGATGAAAGGACAGCATGGGAGACCGCGCCCTACGGGCAGGAACGGGGCGAAAAAGGTATCAGGGGTGAAAAACGTGTCAGGAAAAATCTCTTGGGGACCGATGCCGGCGATTGCCCGGTCATGCGCGAACACCGGTAACGGGTCGTCACAATAGAGCCCACTCCGAAGGGGTGGTCGTCACTCGGCCGATCGCATTCGACCGACCGCGCGCGGGATGTCGAACCACGGCACGCACCCGGCCGGACACGACCCTGACCCAGGCCACATTCGCACTCCGACCATGACCCCGCCCCCGTTCGCACCACGACGACCCCGTCGGCGTCGGATTCGGCGCGGCGCGGGGTCCGGGGGTGTCGGTCGCTCCCGCAACCTCCACCCCCGGCTACGGACGAACAGGCCTTCGGCCTGAAGGATCGCACGCTCGGCACGTTCCAACCGATCGCAAAGCGGGGAACGGGTAGGTCGGGTCATCGACCCGACATTCGCTCAACCGGGCGGTACGTGTCGTGTGAAAAAGGCGTCCGGTCGATGACCCGACCTACGATACTGCCCGCGGCAGGCGACTCATCAGCCCCGGCAGGGGCAATCGTCGTCAGCCCACGGCGGGAGCCGTGGGATTCCGGGGACCGCGTTTTCTCATAAAGCCCCGGCAGGGGCGATCGATCGAACACCCTTCGGTCCTCGTCCGCACCGGCCCCGGTCGCCCCTGCCGGGGCTTCGCATTCCTTGCGCTCGACCCCCACGGCTTCCGCCGTGGGCTATTCACGGCCGCCGCTCCCGCGGCTGGGAATACGCCGTCGGAAGTGGCACGACCCCGCCCCCGGCCGGTTGATGCATGGGACCGCGCCCGGAAGCGATACGTACTCGACGTTTGGGCGTACGTGTTCATGCCCAACCACGCGCACCTGATCCTGTGGCCACGGAATGGACGGCATGCTCGGGCGGATGGTAAGCATGCTCACGCAGTGTACCGCGAGAGCATGCCACCCGGCCGCGGTTGAACTCGCGGCTCTATGCGTGTTTTGAGTTGTCCGACTCCTGCGATGCGCTTGTCTCTTGAGCGTTGGGTCGTTCGTTGCGTCGTTGATTCAGGAACGCCATTACCAATCCCGTAACTCCGGTACCGCCGAGCAAAGCGCCCGGCCATTCCGCACCGATCGCTATCGCGTAAGTGCCGGCCGAAAATGCCATGATCGCGATTCCGAAGGCCAGGAATTGGCCAATCCGGCGCTCGGTTCGATCGCGCTTCGCATCATCGATTTGGGCGCTCAGTATGGAGTTCTGCAATAAGTGACGATGCGCCGCCTGTTCTTCCGCCATTCGTACAATTCTGTTGACTCATCCCGACTCAATCTTGTTGTACTCGGCCAAGACTTCGGGCGGTGGGATCGGACCGCGAAACTCGTGGACCTCTTTTGTCTCAAGAGCCGCGATTTGCGAGATGTTTGGACGAGGCTCTACTGGACCCCCGGGAAGCGGAGCAATCGCGAATCCCTTCCCCGTGGTCGGTTTGGGCGGCCGGCGAGAACCCATATTGCGAACCTACGTTGTCCATCGCGTCATGTAAACACCCGCCGACAATTTGCCAATCGTCATAGGTGGCCTCTGAATCGGAAACCTCCAATACTCCAGGGAGGAACTGGTAACCGTGAAGCGGAAGAACTGGAAGCAGTATGGTCCCCGCGCCCCCCCACAGGTTGGCCCAAACATTGCTGACCTTGTCGCGACCTTTCATCGAGTCCGGAACCACGGCGACCTCAATTCTCCGAATGAATCCAAGCCTATCGAGACCCCTTGAACAATACCATCGGAGATTGCAGCAAATCAACCGCACCAGGGGCGCGTTTCAATACGTTGCAGCGAAGTCACTCGCCAGATTCCATGTGCACCGCCCGAAATCACCGCCAACGCTATTTTTATCGGACATTTCGCGGCCCCCTTGCGCCTGCTTGCGTTTTTCCGACAAAGGCGTCGTACATGGGCATCGGTCATGTGGGTCGGGTCATCGACCCTACATGCGCTCAACCGGCCAGTACGTGTCGTGTGGAAAAGGCTGGTCGATGCATGGGACCGCGCCCGGAAGCGATTCGCACTCGACGTTTGGGCGTACGTGTTCATGCCCAACCACGCGCACCTGATCCTGTGGCCACGGAATGGACGGCATGCTCAGGCGGATGGAAAGCATGCTCACGCGGTGTACCGCGAGAGCATGTCACCCGCTCTGCCCCTTTTTTTGTGCAAGGGATGGCGCACCGATGCGCAGTCGAAAACGTACGTTGAAATCTCAATCGCCTTGTGGGAGAATCCGTTGTAGGTGCAATGGTGCGTAGAGAGCTGGAATCAGTCGTTGGCCCGTCGAGCTCGGTGACCACGAGCATGCTACCCGTTCAGGCGCATGTCGCACACCTCCGCCATGCAGCACGGCCAGCCATTGTACAAACACTACTGTTCGAGCAATTCAAGTTGAGTAAGTCCGAGTCAAAGCGCATTGCACCGCTACTTGCGAACCACATCGACCAAGGCATTCGGTTCCATGAGGCAAGCTTGGTTCCTGACCATCGAGTTCGCGCCGTCCTTCAATATTACAGTTATCTTAATTTTGCCACCGCCGTGGTGATGGCGTACCGTCCGAGTGGACATCAAAACGTAGGTCGCCACGGCTTGGTGGATCGCACACGGAGCATTCAAAAACTGGACATGGCCAGTGTCGTTGTCGAGATTCAAGATGGGGCAACTCCACTCTTTCACTCGATAGTTTCTGAACGAACTCTTTCCGGCACGAAGCTAAGATTGAAGCAGATATGCGTACCTGTTTCGATGTTATCGGCGGAACTCGCGAGTCTATTCTCGATTGAGCTTGTGGCGATTCGTGTTCTTCATGGAATCGAACAGTCGGGCACATATTGGCATTCGTTTTTTCACTTCCATACGCCGATTGTGAAAGACATTGCACTACGCCACGACGTGCGAAGAAAGGCTATCGAACGAGCGATTCCATGGATTGGAAAGGACTATGTGACGACGAAGTCGTCTAAGGGCCTATCCCAAAAACGGGTCGCGCGCCGATATACAGTTCCGGGCATGAAGGCCCGGAAAGGCAGGTGCAGGGATGCACGGGACGGGAGTGGCGAAGCGCTGGCGTTGTTCGGATGCGTTGT
>JABFSN010000130.1 GCA_013140575.1 Phycisphaerales bacterium
GAACGGTCGTGCCGGTGGAGTCGGAGCACAGCGCCATGGGGGTGTGCATGGGGGCGTCATTGGCGGGGGCCCGGGCGTTCACGGCCAGTTCGTCGAACGGTCTGGCGTACATGACGGAGAACGTATTCGCAGCGGGGTATTACCGGCTGCCGATCGTGATGATCGCGGTGAACCGGACGCTGGGGCCGCCGTGGAATATCTGGGTGGACCAGGGCGACAGTCTGATGCTGCGCGACGCGGCGTGGATGCAGTTCTATTGCGAAACGCACCAGGATTTGGTGGACACAGTGTTGATCGCGTTCCGCGTGGCCGAGGACGCCCGGGTTTTGCTGCCGGCGATGGTGGCGATGGACGGGTTCGTGACGTCGCACACGCAGATGGTGGTGGATTTGCCGGAACAGGATCAGGTGGATGCGTATCTGCCGGCGTGTCGGGTGCCGCACCGGCTGAACGTGGACCATCCGGCGACGGTGGGCGGTCTGACCTGGCCGCGGGAGACGGAGCGACATCGCATCGAGATTCAACAGGCCATGGAGCGGGTGCCGGCGGTCCTAGCGCAGGCGATCGACGAATTCGAAGCGGTATTCGGTCGGCGTCCGCACGGGGCGCTGGCGCCCCATGGCATGGACGGCGCGGAGGCGGCGCTGATCGCGTGCAACACGATGGCGGGCACGCTGCGGGACGTGGTGGATCGACGGCGGGCGGACGGGGAGCGTGTGGGGATGGTCAAGTGCAAGATGTTCCGTCCGTTTCCGCGTGCGGAGCTGGCCGAACTGACCCGGGGGGTTCGGCGGATCGGGGTGCTGGACCGCAATCATTCGCCGGGATCGGGCGGGATCTTCTGGCCGGAAGTGGTTACGGCGTTGCGGCATCGTTCGGACGTTGTGATTCAGGATTATTTGGTGGGGCTGGGGGGCGGCGATGTGACGCCGGAGTGGATCGACCGCATTGTGGACGATTTGCAGATTCGCAATTGCAGCGAAGAGCCGATGTGGCAGGAGGTGAGCGCATGACCACCGCGACGATGGAATGTGAACCGGGCCGATGCGAACACCTGCTGCGCGCGGGGAATACCAATTGCGCCGGATGTGGCATGTCGCTGGGATTGCAATGGCTGGGCGAGGGATTGGACGGCCGAATGCCGTTCATGGTCATACCGGCCTGCTGCGGGATCGTGACGGCGGGCGCGTTTCCGACGACGGCGTACGCGGCGCCGGTCGCGGCCAGCACGTTCGCGAGCGCGCCGGCGGTGGCGACGGGATTGAGCGTGGTGGCGGCGTTGAACGGTGATCGCACGCCGGTGGTCTGCTGGGCGGGGGACGGCGGGACGTATGACATCGGGATGGCCACGCTGTCGGCGGCGGCCGAACGCAACGAGAACATGATCTACGTCTGTTACGACAACGAAATCTACGGCAACACCGGCGGGCAGCGGAGCAGCGCGACGCCGGAAGGAGTGGCCACCACGACCAGTCCGGCGGGCAAGCTGGAACGCAAGAAAGACATCATGGCCATTATGGCGGCGCATCGCATTCCGTATGCGGCCACCCTGTCGCTAGCGCATCGGGCGGATTATCTGCGGAAGGTGCGGACGGCAAGCCGGACGGACGGGTTTAAGTTTCTGCTGGTGCATTCACCGTGTCCGACGGGATGGAAATCGGAACCGGAAAACAGCGTGGAGCTGGTGCGGCACGCGGTGGCGTGCGGGCTGTATCCGTTGTACGAGGTTTTCGACGGCGTGTGGTATTGCATTAACGAACGGCCGACGGCGGTCGGCCGCGACGCGATCCGTGAATACGTGTCCCGCCAGCGCCGGTATAAGACCGTGGACATTGATCTGTTGCGGCGGCGCATTGAGGAGCAATGGCGCATTCTCGACGCATTGGCGGCGATCGGCGGATCGGGGTAACGGCGACTCCGCGGGTACGGTCGGTATTGCAGTAGTGGTTTGTCACGTCTTCGCTATCGGGTGATCGGACGCAACGTAGCCTGCGGGTCTGCCGCCCCTCCGGGGCTTTTGGTGGGGGATGACGGGTCCGGGGGCTGACGCCCCCGGCTACTGACTGCCGCCCCTTCGGGGCTGTCCGAATACCGAAGCGCGACGGTTTGCTGGGGTCAACGGTAGATCGGCGGCCAGGGGATGGGGGTGCGGTTGTCGATGCCGATGCGGCGGAGGGCGAAGGGATCGTCGCCGCGGCGGTTGGCGCCCCATTGGGTGGTGGCGGCGCAACAGAAGCCGGCATCGCGAATGCGTGCGTGTACGTCGGGCGAGCGCGTGCGTCCGAATGGATAGATGTACGGATGGGGGCGGCGGCCGAACGCGTCGTTCATGACGTCGAAATCGGCGTGCAGATCGCGCAGCCACGTCTTGCGGTCGGGTTCGTCGACATCCTGATGGCGCAGGGAGTGGCCGGCGGGTTCGTGGCCGGCGTCGACGAGCGCGCGAGCCTGGTCGAGGGTCACGAACAAGTCGGATGCGTCGGGCAGGGGGATGCCGAGGGTTTCGCCCAACGCAGTCACGACGTCGGCGGCCAATGCGGGGTCGCCGGCTTGCACGATGCGGCGCAGCGGACAATCGTCGGCAAGCAAGACTCGTTTTCCGTCGGCGTCGAGAATCCAATCACGTTCCGCGAGGACGGGGGGAAACCCGAAACGGAATGAACGACCGGCGGCCGTTTCGATGAGGTGCATGTAGGCGTGCAACGGGGGCAGAGCGCGCTCGAACAAAGTGCAACCGATGAGCGCGAAGGTGGCGCTGAGACCGCGTGCGGCGAGCGCGGGTGCGGCGAGCGTGAAGTGGTCGATCGTGCCGTCGTCGAAGGTGATGACGACGGCGTTGCGGGGCAGGGCGCGGCCGGCGTGCAGGATGGTCGCGAATTCGCCGAGCGTGATGGTCTGATAGCGGTCGGCGCAGTGGTCGAGCAATTCGGCGAGTTTGGCGGGGCCGGCGCCGTTGACGTCGCGGATGCGGTGCAGGCACAGGATGGGGACGTCGCGGCGAAGGTGGCGGCGATAGACGTTACCGCCGACGGCGCGGACCTGTTTTACGAGTGAATCCATCATGCGACAAACGGGCGGAGCGGTTCCGTTCG
Organism: Phycisphaerales bacterium; assembly: GCA_013140575.1. Taxonomy (GTDB): domain Bacteria; phylum Planctomycetota; class Phycisphaerae; order UBA1845; family UBA1845; genus JABFSN01. The sequence continues at coordinate 3,093 of JABFSN010000130.1, forward strand.
GTCAACCACCCGACATGGTTATCGGTCGGGCGGGGCGGAGGAATTAGCGGGTGAGGGAACGAACAGGATTGATGAGAGTTACTGGCCAGGATTGACAAGATTGACAAGATGGGAATCCGGTTGGGGACGTCGCGATCGACGTCACGAAAC
>JABFSN010000254.1 GCA_013140575.1 Phycisphaerales bacterium
CCCTCAACCCCCGCCACCCGCGCACCCGACCATCGGCCGATCCCGCGATCCGCAGGCTGGGCACCGCCCACCACGAACGACATCAGACATCAAAACTACGGCGACCAGAATTGAAACATCTTGTCAATCTTGTAAATCCTGTCCATTCCTCCGCCGGTGCGCGAATCCCTTCCGGGCTGGTGCGAGAATCCCTTCTCGCACCCGACCATTGGCCGATACCGCAATCCGTAGGCTGGGCACCGCCCACCACGAACGACATCAGACGTCAAAACCACGGCGGTCGGATTTGAAACATCCTGTCAATCTTGTAAATCCTGTCCATTCCCCGCGCATTCGCTCAAGTCATGTGACCTCCGCCGCGCCCTACACGGGTCGATAACCCTGTCGTCCGCAATCATCTTCCCTGTCCGTGCACGACCGCCCACGTCCGCGTAACCAACCTCTCCACTTATTCGCCGATTCGTCCGCCGCACGCCCGGATGCGAATTGTAGAGTGAGATGGGGAACCGACGGTGGGGACAAGGTGCCGCAATCTATTGGCAGGGGTGCATGGGAGGGTGATGAACATGTCAGGTAGTCTGGATTTCAGGTCGTGGGCCGATCGCCGCGACGGCGCCCCGCGCGTCCGTTCGCGCCGCAAAGCCGTCGTCGCCGTGCAGGTCATGGTCTTGTTAACCGCATTGATGGGAATGGCCGCCCTGACCGTCGACATCGGCTACTTGTGGAACGTGCGCGCCGACCTGCAGCGGACAGCCGACGCCGCCGCCCTCGCCGCCGCCGCCAGTCTCGCCGAATTGGACAGTCCCGCGGACAAAGCCCGGCTGGAAGCCACCGAATTCGTCCAGAACAACGACGTCTTCAACGAAGGCGTCACTCTGGCGGTCAACGACATCGAACTGGGCCGTTCAACGCTGGTCGACGGCCAATATCAATTTGAAGGCGTCGGCGACGACCAGTTCCCAGACTCCGTACGCATCCGTCTATCCGTGACCCGTCAACTGTTCTTCGCGCCCGTCCTCGGCAAGCATTACAAGACGCTCGAAGCCGAGGCCACCGCCCTGCTCGTTCCCCGCGACATCGCCATCGTTTGCGACCTCTCCGCGTCGCACAACGACGACAGCGAGTTGGGCGCCTACGCAGACACCACCATCAATATCTGGGACGTGTGGGGCAAACTGCCCGGCGGTTCCGATTCCGCCGAGACCACCTGGACTCCCGAAAGCCTCGTCGGCGTCCCCGTCGACGAAAACAACTTCCACCCCCAGACCGCGGGCCCCGCCTACGGCTACTTCCGTAACCTCAAATGGGGCGAGGAAGACGTCACCGCCGGTTACAGCCCCGCGGCCGACGCCGGGCTGATTCATCTGCCGCGCTACGGCACGGGAACGAGCGATTGGGCCGGCGCCGATCTGGCGACCTATCTCGATAACCTGACCTTTGCCAACAACGCCCAGTACTCGGCCACCGAGCTGACGCAAATCAAGAACACGGCTCTGCACAGCAATTCGACCCGTTATCGTCGACAGGTGGCCGTCGCCCTCGGTCTCGCCCGCTGGAACAGCGGCAAGGCCGGCGGCGCCTGGGCCTCCATCCCCGGCTCACCGTCCGGCAACGGCGACAACAATGTCGACTCCAGCGAACTCACCTGGCTCGAGCCCTATTTCGACGAACCCGGCGATCGCTGGCTGGATTACATCTATTGGGACACTTCCTCGACGACGCGAATGGCCGGAGCCAACACCCAATTTCAGAACGCCTTCGGACCCAAGACGTTCACCAACTACCTGCTCGAAAGCCGTTGGTCCAATGCCGACACCCCCGAGCTGGCCGGCACGCCGCACCAGCCCATGCAGGCCGTCAAGGACGCCGTGGAAGAGTTAGTCAGCGTGGTCAGTCAGTTCGAAAACGACGACCAGATTTCACTGGAGGTCTACGGTTATACCGCGCTGCACCGGGTGCCGCTCACCAGTCGCCCGCATCTGGACGACATCACCACCGGGCCCAACGGCCTGTCCAATATGCAGGCCGGCCACATCGACGGCTGGACCAACATCGGCGGCGGGCTCGAACGAGCCATCGAAACCCTGACCGAGGAACCCGCCCGTCCGGCCGCCCATAAGATGATCGTCCTCCTGACCGACGGTCAGGCCAACATCAACGAAGCCGGGCAGTGGCCCAGCGGCTCCTACGCCGACCAGCAGGAGATTCTCGAAGAGGCCCGCCAATACACGCTGAATCAGGCGGCCATCGCCGCGGGCCTGGGAATGAGAATCTTCGGTGTCGCCGTCGGCGCCAACGCCGACTCCGAACTGATGGACCAGGTCGCCGCCATCGGAAACGGCGAGAGCCTCACGGCCACCAGCAATGATATCAGTGAGTATCAGGCGGCGCTCGAAGAGATTTTCATTCGCCTGGGCGGAAAACGCCCGGTCGAACTGATCAACTGATCGTTCCGGGGCTGGTCGTGGCACGGCCGTCTCGGCCGTGCCGAGTGGCATGGGTTTCCAGCCCATGTCTTGACGATCGGGTGGCACGGACAACGGTACTCCGTTGTCCGTGTCTTGTGCGGCTCAACGGCGTCTCTTTCCGAGCCGCGACCGTAAGGGAGCGGTCTTCCGCAAGCCGCGACCGTGAGAGAGCGGCGGGCGGCACGGACAACGGTACTCCGTTGTCCGTGCATGGTGAAGCGTCGCGCCGTGTGGGTGATTCCGCCCCGGCGGGGCGGCGGACTGTAGCCACGGGTGGAGCGATGCAGAGCATCGCGCAACCCGTGGTTACCGTCGTCCATGATATCCCGCCCCGGCAGGGGCGGAGGATGCGCCACGGAAATCGTTGAATACGTATGCGGTTCGTCGCCGTCGTGTCTGACGTAATCGTAACCGGATACCGGGACGCAGCCCGCCGCCGGCGAGTGAGTCAAAAATGCAGTCGGGGAATGGAGCACTAAATCCGCTGTTACCTCCGGGTCGGTGCGGTCGGATCGGCCTCTCAAGGGCTGACCAACCGTGCAGGTCCGGATTCCGTCTTGTACGGACGGCGGCATAAGTGGGAGGCGACAGCCAACGATGAGCACCCTGCGGGTGATCGTCTTCAACGCCGACGAATCCTACGCGCCCACGCTGCGCGCCACCCTCACCTCGTTTGACTTCGTCCGCATCGTCGCCGAAGTCGACGAACCCGCCATCCTCCCCCACGTCGTCAAGCAGTTTCAGGCCGACGTACTTCTTCTGCACCTCGACCCCTCGCCCGATTCCGTGCTGCCCATCGCCGGTGAAGTGGCCGTCTCCAATCCGCAGCTCGCCGTCTTCGCCCTCAGCGAATCCACCGACGGGCAGTTGATCCTCTCCGTCATGCGCCGCGGCTTCCGCGAATTCATCACCAAGCCCGTAGACGCCGGCATTCTCGAGGACGCGCTCCGCAAAATCTCCGTCCAACAGGAAAACGCACCCCCGCAGGGAAAACTCATCGCCGTGCTCGGCACCGTCGGCGGCGTCGGAGCCACCTCGTTGGCGTCCAATCTCGCCGTCGAGCTGGCCTCCATGACCGCCGGACGCGTCGCCCTCGTCGATCTCGATTATCGGTTCGGGCAGGTGGCCACGTTTCTGGACGTCTCGCCGACCTACACCATCGCCGATCTGGCCTCTTCGCCCGAACAATTGGAAACCCATGTTATCGAACGCGCCCTCGTTCAGCATGCTTCCGGCGTGCACGTGCTCAGCCGCCCCACCCATTTCGTCCAGTCCGACAACATCACCGCCGCCAACTGCGTCGGTGTCCTCACCGGACTGGCCCGCATGAGCGACTACGTCGTCGTCGACGGACCCAACCGTTACGACGTCGGCGCAACGGCCATACTCGACCTCGCCGATTTGACCATGCTCGTCATCCAGTTGATGGTCCCCAGCGTCCGAAATGCGCAACGCATTCTCCAGGGAATGCAGGAAGCCGGCTTCAATCTCGACCGCACCCGCCTCGTTTGCAATCGCATGAGCCGCGAATCCGCCACCCTGCCCGCGTCCGACGTCGAGGCCACCCTCAACAAGAAAATCTATTTCAGCATCCCCGACGATTGGCCGACCATGAGCGCCTCCATCAACCTCGGCGAGCCGCTGTCCACCCACGGACCGAAAACCCGCGTGCGAAACGCCATCCGCGAATTAGCCGAACGTATTCACGTGCCCCCGTCATCCGGCGGAGCCGCCGAAGAGTCCGCGAAAAAAGGACCGGGACTATTGAGCAAGATATTTAGCGATTAAGACCAGACGGGTGGCCCGCCGCTTCAGCGGTGGGCGGGTCGATTACGACGCCGTTGAAGACGACGTGCGACTCACCCTCTTGGTTCCAGTTTCCAGTCTCTAGCTTCTAGATTGAGGGGATCTGATATGTTCGGAACAAGACAGACACCGCCGCCGGCCCCGCCGCCCGCGACGCCCAAGAAAACCGCTCCGTCCGCAACGCCGCCATCCGCGCACAAACCCAAGATGGACGCCGCCGCCGCCAAATCCTCCAAACCCGCCCGCGCCAAACTGGACGCCTTCAACGCCCTGAAAATGAAAGTCCACCGCAAACTCGTCGAGCAACTCGACCTGACCGCCCTCGAAGGCGACGACAAGGCCCTGCGCACCCAGGTCGGCGCCGTCGTTGAAAAACTCGCCGATCAGGAGGACAGCCTCCTCAGCTTCAACGAACGCAAACGCCTGGTCAGCGAAGTGCTCGACGAAACTTTCGGACTGGGACCGCTCGAAGTCCTGCTGTCCGACCCGTCCATCAGCGACATTCTCATCAATGGCTCGCAGCAGATCTACATCGAACGCGGCGGACGACTCGAACTCACCGAAGTCCAGTTCCGTGACGACGCCCACCTCATGCACGCCATCGACAAAATCGTCAGCTCCGTCGGCCGGCGTTGCGACGAAGTCTCCCCCATGGTCGACGCCCGTCTCAAAGACGGAAGCCGCGTCAACGCCGTCATCCCTCCACTGGCCATCGACGGGCCCAGCGTCTCCATCCGCCGCTTCGGCGCCGACCCCATCACCTGGGACGACTACATCCGCTTCAACAGTTGCACCGAGCAGATGCGCCTCTTTCTCGAGGCCGGCGTCATCGGCGGACTGAACATCCTCATCGTCGGCGGCACCGGCTCCGGCAAGACCACGTTGCTCAACAACCTCTCGTCGTTCATCCCGGCCGACGAACGCATCGTCACCATCGAGGACGCCGCCGAAATCCAGTTGCGCCAGCCGCACGTCGTCCGCCTTGAATCGCGGCCGCCCAACATCGAGGGCAAGGGGGCCATCGCCATTCGTGACCTGCTCGTCAACGCCCTGCGCATGCGCCCCGACCGCATCGTCGTCGGCGAGTGCCGGGGACCCGAAACCCTCGACATGTTGCAGGCCATGAACACCGGGCACGACGGCTCGCTCACCACCATTCACGCCAACAGCACCCGCGACGCCGTCCAGCGCGTCGAAACCATGGTCATGATGGCCGGCTTCGAGCTGCCCATTCGCGCCATCCGCAATCAGTTCGCCTCCGCCATTCATCTGATAGTCTCCGCGCAACGTCTGACCGGCGGGGCCCGCAAAATCACCAACGTGACCGAAGTCCAGGGCATGGAAGGCGAAATCGTCACCATGCAGGACATCTTCAAATTCGAACCGCTCGGAACCACCCCCAGCGGCAGAGTGTACGGTCAGTTCGTCGCCACCGGTCTGCGCCCAAGTTTTCTCGACCGTCTGCGGGCCCACGGCGGCAACGTCGATCCCCGTATTTTCGAACGACAGGTGATGTCCGTGGATGATCCCAATGGGTAGGGGCCGGACATTCGTGGCGCGGGCATCCGACCCGTCGCATTGTCGCCCTCTTGCCGGCGCCGGACAGAAGGATATGAGGTGCAAACAGTCATGATGACCTCCACTCTACCGCTCGCACAGACGGGCGCGACCCTCGCGTTCATCGTATTCCCGATGGTCGGTTCCATTCTCCTCGCGTACGGCATTTATCAGGCCGTCATGGAAACGCGCCACGGTCAGCGCCGTCGTCTCGCCGACCGTCTTCGCGGCCGCGCCGGCGCCCGAGACGTCAAGATCGGCCCCGGCGAGTCCATCATGCGGAACAAAGCCCTCGCCGACGCGGGCGGCTTCATGGCCGAGCACATCGCCAGGCTCAGCTTCACGCCCAAACTGCAATCCCTCATCGACCAGACCAACCTCGGCTGGTCCGCGTCGCGCATGATGGTCAACCAGGTCGCCATCGCCATCGGCCTGCTCTTCGGACTGCCCATCCTGCACCAGCATCTGATCGTCGCCATCCTCGCGGCCGTCGGCGCGCTCGTTCTCCCCGTCTTCTGGCTGAAGATGCGCAGGGTCCGCCGCATGAAGCTCCTGACCAATCAACTGCCCGACGTCTTTGAAATCATGGCCCAGGCGCTCCGCGCCGGCCATTCGCTGGCCAGCGCCCTGGAGGTCGTCAACGACCAGTTGCCCGACCCCGTCTCGAGTGAATTCGGACGCGTCTTCCACGAGCAAAACCTGGGCATCAAGATCGAAGACGCACTGCTCTCCATGGCCGAACGCGTCGACTCGCTGGACGTCAAGTTTTTCGTCACCGCCGTGCTCATTCAACGCCAGACCGGCGGTGACTTGGCCGAGGTTCTTGATAAGATCGGCGGAGTCATCCGCGAACGCATCGAACTCTTCGGCCTGGTTCAGGGCTTGACGGCCGAGGGGCGTCTGTCCGGCTGGGTGCTCTTCGCGCTGCCCATGGTCGTTTTCGCGGCCGTCAACGTTTTGAATCCCGATTATGCGGGCACGTTGTTCGAGGAGACGGCCGGCAAGATCATGTTGATGGTCGCCGGCGGCATGCAATTGATGGGTCTGGCCATGATCCGCTGGATCGTGAACATCAAGATATAGGAAGTGCATCGCAACTTGTCCGAATGGTTTCATTGATGCAGCGGGCCGAATGTCCGGAATCGTACTGGAATATCTGTTGGGGAAATCGCCATGACGGAACTAATTCTGCTGTTGGTAATGGCCGTCGCCGCCGTGGGCATGGTCATTTACTCGATGATGCCCCGGAAAGAGGACCAGCAGAGCACGCTTGCCCGGCGCATGACCGGCAAGAGCGCCGAGGAAGACGGCCGGCTTATTCAGGAACGCGCCCGCGAGTCGGTGGCCTCGAAGATGATGCAGAGGGTGGCGCCGCTGGCCATGCGTCCGGTCATGCCCAGGAGCAGCGCGGAAATGTCCAAGCTGCGTTTGAAGCTGGCCGCGGCCGGATTCCGCAAGGACACGGCGCCGGCCATTTTTCTGGGCAGCAAGACCGTCGTGGGCCTGTCCCTCGGCATCGCGGTGGGCGCGTACGTCTGGAGCATCGGTTCGGAGGCGCATCGGGTCATCGGCCTGGCGGTCTTCGGCGCCGCGGTCGGCTTCATGTCGCCCAACATCTGGCTGTCGTTGAACATGAAGCAACGCGGAGAACGCATCCGCAACGGGCTGCCCGACGCACTGGACCTTCTGGTCATCACCGTCGAGTCGGGTCTGGCGCTGGACGGGGCCGTGCAGCGCGTGGGTGACGAACTGCGGCACGTCCACTCGGACCTCAGCGAGGAGTTTCAGATTGCCACCCGCGAGGTGCAGATGGGCATCCCGCGCAGTGAAGCGCTGAACAACATCGCCGAGCGCACGAATCTCGTCGAAATCAAATCGCTGGTCGCGGTGGTCAATCAGGCCGAGAAGTTCGGCACCAGCATCGCCCGCGCCCTGCGCAATCAGGCCGACGCCCTGCGCGTGAAACGCCGCCAGAGGGCGGAGGAACGCGCCCAGAAGACCGCGGTCAAGCTGATGGCCCCGCTTATCCTGTTCATATTCCCGGCCATCTTCGTGGTCCTGGTGGGCCCGGCCGCGTTGAAGATGGTCAACCTGGCCAAGACCAATTCGACGCTGTTCTAACGAAGGGCGCGACGGCGGAAAGTCCGCAGATTTCGCAGATTGGGACAATGGCTTTCGCCCCGGCTCATGCGGCGAGAAGAGGGGGGAATACAGCCACAGAGGACACAGAGGGCGCAGAGGGAAAGAGCGAAACGTCCGCACATCGGTACGTCGTAGCGTTCGTAGGGTGGGCACTGCCCACCAACGGTCACGGGGGCGGTAACGGTACGCGAATCCGCGCGGGCTGGTTTCGATAAGTCCCCGATTGATGAGTTGTCTGTGCATGAGGCGTTTACCCCACGATCCAGTGGGCGGTGCCCACCCTAGGGATTCCGGCGGGCGGCGACGCCGCAGCGAGCGGCGTCGGTCCCCGTCACCCAAATAACTCCGGCAGCGCGCTAAAGATTTTTCGGATTCGTCGATCAGCGGTGGGCGATGGCGTGGGACACCATTTTATCGGACGAAAGCGAGGGAAGAGGATCCACAGATTGCACAGATTGACACAGTTGGGGAGGAAGGGGTACGCCAAGGCGCGAAGGTCGCAAAAGGCGATAGGGGACCGTGGAGGGGAAAGGCGAAACGGCGGGACGGGAAAGGGACAAAGGGACGGAGGGACGGAGGGAAAGGCGAAACTCGAAAGGCGAAACGGCGGACGCGCGGAAATGGGTGAACGAGGGGAGGCGCGGACGGGCGGCGGTATGCGGCGGCGCGCGCGTGGCGGGGCCGCGGGCGCCGGGCGGGCGGAGTCACGGCGGGTGAAACCCGCCCTACGTTCTTACGGTCGCGGCTCGGAACGGAACCGCTCTTTTGAAACAGGCTCCCGGTTTGCCGGAAACAGGGACTGTAGTAACCCCCAATCAAGCAGATCGACATCGTCGTCGCCATCAAGGTCCGCGAAGGGGCAATGCTCGTTTTCGTGATCGGCGGAGCAAAGGTAAGACGTCGCGTAATCGTCAAGGTCGATGACGCCGTCGCCGTTGATGTCGCCGACAATCGTACAGATCGTCGTCGTGCAGTCCGTGCCGGGCCCCTGGGGATCGCCGCCAGACCTCAAGCACAGGTCCGGCGGTCCATCGAAGCAGTTGAGAGCAAAGCAGCAGGCCTCGCTCGGACATTTCGTCGTCGCGCAGTCCGTGCCGATTCCGTGGGGAGAGCCGCCATGGGTGATGCAGGAGTCCGGCGGCGCGTCGCGACAACCGTAGAATTCGCAGCAAGCCTGAAAAGCCTGGCAAACGGTGGCGACGCAGTCCGTTCCCAGTCCCTGTGGAAACCCATTAGCGGGATAATAGCAGTCATCCGCCGGCATGGTCTGACACGATCCATCGGGCAGGCAGCACGCCTGGGGCGGGCAGGAAACGGTAGAGCAGTGGGTGTCGGGGCCTTGAGGCATGCCGTACCACGCCACGCAGATATCCGGGAATTCGTTGGAGCAAATCCCGCTGTCGTGGCAACAGGCCTCCGTGGGTGGACAGGTGGTGGACGCGCAATGCGTCCCCGCGCCTTGAGGCAGGCCCAAATACATCTGGCAGTCGCTGCCCGGCGAATCATAACATCCGAAGCCATAGCAGCAGGCCTCGAACGGTTCGCAGGTGGTCGCGTTACAAGCGGAGTCCGTTCCCTCCGGAATACCCCCCTGCGCCTGGCAGACGTCGACCGACAAATCAGCACAGGCCCCGTCGGGCAGGCAACAGGCCTGGGGCGGGCAATCGGTGGTTCCGCAATGCGTGCCCTTGCCCCGCGGAGTGCCATCAAAATGATCACGGCAATCGTCCGCCGGCAGGTCGTAGCATCCTCCGTAGGAGAGGCAGCAGGCTTCGGGACAGATCGTCGTTTCGCAGAGCGAGTTCAAGCCCTGTGGATGACCTGCAAGCTCGAAGCATTCCCGCATGGTCATGTCCGCGCAGGAACCGTCGGGCAGGCAGCACGCCCGAGGCGGGCAAGCGACGGATTCGCAATTTGTGCCCTGGCCCTGCGCGATGCCACCCCAATAACCCCCGACACACAAGTCGGCCGGCAGGTTGAAGCACCCGTGGTTGGTGCAGCACGCTTCGGGACACATGGTCGTCGCGCAGAGCGAGTTCAATCCTCCTAGATGGCCCCCAAGATCGTAGCATTGGTCCGCGTGCATGTCCTCACAAGACTCGTCGGGCAGGCAGCACGCCAGAGTTGGGCAGGGAAGTGTGGAGCAACTGGAGCCGGGGCCTTGAGGTGTGCCGAGCTGCGACAAACAATGCTCCAGGAAACGGTCGCCGCAATACCCGTTGTCAAAGCAACAGGCTTCCGTGGGCGGGCAGCTGGTGGACGCGCAGAGCGTCCCCGCGCCTTGAGGCAAGCCCCAACGCCGCTGGCAGTAGATGCGCGGCCGATCCAGGCATTCGGTTGTGTAGCAGCAGGCCTCGAATGGTTCGCAAAGGGTCGCGGAACAAGCCGAGTCCCTTTCTCCCCAGTAACCTCCCTGCGCCCGGCAGTCATCGAGCGACAAGTCGGCACAGGCCCGGTTTGGCAGGCAGCACTCTCGGAGCGGGCAATTGATGGACTCGCAATGCGTGCCGCGGCCCTGCGGGATGCCATCATAAAAGTCATCCAAGCAGACGTTCGCCGGCAGTTCCTGGCACCCGTAGTAGGAGCAGCAGGCCTCGGAACACGTGGTGGTTGCGCAGAGCGAGTTCAAGCCCTGAGGCGTCCCTCCCAAGCTGTAGCATTCCCGTGTGGGCATGTCCAAGCAGGAATCGTCGGGCAGGCAACACGCTTTCGCGGGAAACGACCCCGGCGAATCCGCCCCGCGCAATTCCGGTGCTGGTTCGCGATTCTGCGCCGAGCCGGCGAACGTCGTGTGCATCAACACCACAACCATCGCCGCCGATAGTCTTGATTTGCAACCGCTGATTCGCATGGACCCTTCGTTTGAGTCGGCATCTTGCCGGTTTTGCTCCAAGGAAAACAGGTTCAGCGAAAAATGACCCCCGGGTCGGTTTTCACTCAAGAGAAACCGACAGAGTTTTCTGCGCCCATCTCGCGACGGTGGGGAGTTGGGTTCGCGCGGAGAACAGGCCTGGTGTACCCCAAAAAGAGGTGGGGCATTGGCGCCCGAGCAAAGAGTGTCGCTTTAGCGAGCCGGAGGTGATTATTCAGGCATCATGGGTGCCTGTCAGATCCGCATTGAATGCGGCCGCCGTCACTCGTCCGGTTGCTTCTCGTCGGTGTTTTTCGGGACTTTCCATTCGTGGGCGGCGACGATGGACTCGAGGTCCTATGTGCCCCGGTTTTCGGTGTATTGGAGGTGGCCGTCGTTGTTCACTTCGCCGAGGTAGCGGAACGCGTGATGGGCCACGCGCGGGACGGCGTCGAGATCGTCGGGCGGGGAATGGGCGATTTCCACGAAGGCGTTCCAGACGGCGTGCGGGTTCCGGTCGATTGACGTGCGATCGAGTTTGATGGGGGCGACCATTGGCATACTTCTACTACGACGCCCGAACCCTGTCTCGGCCGCGGCTTCTTTCGCCCCACTGGGGCTGGTGATGGCGGGGTGGGTGATTCCGGGGGTTACGTCCGCTGTCGCGGACTGCACCCCCGGCTATTGACTGCCGCCCCGTTGGGGCTTGGGTCGGGTGCAGAAAACCGAGGGTGCGCGGGGTTGGGAGGC
>JABFSN010000078.1 GCA_013140575.1 Phycisphaerales bacterium
CCCTGGAACAGGCCCGCGCCGAGCGGAAATACGTCGTTGCATTCGCGTACGGCAAGGACTGCGCCGATTGCGAGCGAATGGAAAAAGAAACGTTGATCGCGCGGGACGTGCGCCCGTGGATCGACCTGATCGCGGTCACCGTTCGGTTCCATGATCAGGATCCCGCCGGTCGGGCGTTCACCGGAAAGTATCAACTGCATGACTTCCCCACGCTGTTGATTTTCGCCAATGACGGCCTGGAGCTCGGACGGATGCCCGGTTTCATCGACGGAAAGGACTTCCGCAGTCGCGTCGACGCCCTTCTGGGCGAGGCCGACATTTTCAAAAGCGACCCCTGGGCGGGAACCGACGTCGTCACCGCCGCCGCCGACCGCGCCGGCAACTACATGCTTCAGTCGCGTTACGAAGAAGCGCAGACGTGGTACGTCTGGTGCCTGCGGCATCGTGCCGCCCGGGCCCCGAATTTCCTGCGCCTGAACCTGCCGGCCATCGTGGACGGTCTCGCCAGCCTCGCCGCCCGCTTCGAACCCGCGAAAGAGGCGCTGCTCAACGAAATCCACCGTGCCGAAAGGGACTCGCTCGACCCGCACAAGATGGAGGCGTTCCCGTTCAACCTGATCAAGCTCGGCTATCTGGCCCTCGGTCAGGAGTCCAGAATCGTCGAGCACTACGACTTACTGGCCGCCGCGGCGCCCGGCACATCCAAGCTCGAGGCCTTCGCCAAGTTCATTTTCGAGCCGTTGCTCAACGCCCACCGTTACAAGGAAATCGAGTGGTCCGTCGCCGACGAGCAGGACATGGTCGTATTCATGGACGAGGCCCGTAATCTCCAGCGCCCCCCCGGCTATATTCACAAGGTTTTGGGCGCGCGCTACGAGGTTTTGATGGGTCTGGGTCGATACGGCGGCGCCGCGGAAATGGCCACGGTGTGGCTTCGCTACGACAAGTCGTGGCAGACCTACCTCGCCCTGGCCGAAGCCGGGCTGCGCAGCGGCGCCGTTCACGACGACATCCCCGAACACGCCCGCGAGGCACGGGCCCTGTGTGCCGGCACCGACCCCCGGCCCTTCATTTGCCTCGCCCGCTATTTGAGAAGGGTCAATCCCGAAGACCGCGAGGCCATCGGCGTCCTTGAATCGGCCATGAGCTCCGTCGCCACCGACAAAGGCCGGCAGTCCATCGTGGACTGCCTGAACGAGTTCAAAGGCGCGCCGCCGAGCGCCAAGCCCGGGGAAAAGGAAAAGCACTGACCGTCGGGCGGGTCGGGTGCCCGGCCGCTTCAGCGTTGGCAGAGTCGATTCGCGGTCGCCCGGCGGCCAGTCCCAGCAAAGCGTCGCATCATGGAATCCAATCGCGTTCGTGATAACTGCACCGTCCGCATCATTCGCGACGGCAAGGACCGCCCCGACGATTCGGTCTGGAAAACCATGTCGGTCACCGAGCGCGTCGAAGCCGTCTGGACGCTGACCCGGCTGTGCATGGCCTGGAACACCGATCCCAACCATGAACCCCGACTTCAGAGATCTGTTAGCCGAATTCAACGCCCAACGCGTTGATTTCATCATCGTCGGCGCCCACGCCGTGGCCGCGCACGGCCATGTGCGGGCCACCAACGATTTCGACGTCTGGATTCGCCCGGACGCGGTCAATGCCTCCCGCGTGTTGCGGGCCCTTGGCGCCTTCGGCGCGCCGCTTCATGGCTTGTCGGTGACCGACTTGTCCCAGCCCGGTCTGATCTTTCAGATCGGCGTGCCCCCGTTGCGGATCGACATTCTCACCGCCATCGACGGGGTCGAGTTTGAAGACGCATGGCCCGCCCGCGTTCCCATGTCCTTCGCCGGCCAGCCCGCGACCGTCTTGTCCCGAGACCATTTGATTAAGAACAAGCGCGCCTCCGCCCGTTCCCAGGACTTGGCCGACATCGAGCGCCTGCTCGATTCCGGTCCTTGAACTCGCCGTGCAAGCCACGTAGGGCGGGTTTCACTCGCCGATCCACTCCGCCCGGCAACGAGGGCGCGCCGTAACTAAGATCAATCGACTGACTCTAGTTTGACACGTTTTGTTAACTATATAATTGACAGCATGTTACGTCGGTTCCAGGAGTGCCGACGCGACTATCCCAGCGCGCTAAACCTCGCGTGGGCGGCATCCGGTGCGTGTCGCCGGCCCGCGTGGAATCGTCCTGAAATCCCCGTCTACCCGCTCAACCGTTTCCACAGGTACAGAAACACGACCGCCGACAACAACGCGATCAGATGCACGAAGTAGAACATCCACGGCCGGTCCTGCATTGGAATCGGCACGTTCATGCTGAACGCGCTGACCACCAGCGTCGGTACCATGATCGCGATGGTGATCACGTTCAGCCGCTTCATCAACACGTTGATGTTGTTGGCCACGATCGACGCCCGCGCGTCCATCAGGCTGGCCAGGATGTTCGACGACATTTCCGACTGCCGCGCCAACTGATTGTTGTCGATGATCAGGTCATCGAGGATGTCCAGTTCGTCGTGCGAAAAACCGATCTTGACCGCTCCGTGCCGCAGCTTCTCCAGCAGGGCGCCGTTCGATTGCAGCGCGCTCACGTAATAGACCAGGCTCTTTTCCAGCGAGAACATCCCGATCAGGTGCTTGTTCTCCATCGACCGGTTGATTTCGCCCTGAATCTCGTCCGACACCCGGTTGATCGCCCGCAGGTGTTCGCGGAAGTGCACCACCGCCCGGGCCATCAACCGCAGCATGACCCCCGGCAGCGAATCGATCGGCTGACGGGGTCCGCCGTCAAACGGCGAGAATTCCTCCCCCACGATGATCCGCAGCCGGTCGGGGAACATGAACAACCCCGTCGACGCCACCCCGAACAGCAGTTGTTGATCGGACGAGTAGTTACGGGGCCGCTTGTAGATGATGGCCGTGTACTGCGGACCGAATTCAATGCGCGACAGCTCATCGGGGTCCAGCGCCGACGCCAGCGTGTGGTCGTCGATCTGCAACTCTTCGGTCAAAAACCGCCGCTCGCGGTCGTCCGGATTCACGTACACCACGATGGGGCCCTTGCCCTCCTCGCAGGCCGTGACCGCCCGATCCGAAATCTGAAACGACTGCTTCATCCACCGTCTCCCCGACGATTCGTCCGCCGCGCGTAGTGCCTCGCGGCACCTGATTTTTCGGGTGGCACGGGCAAGCGTACTCGCTTGCCCGTGGTCTCGCCCGCCGTACAGAGCCTTGATTTCATCGATGCTCGCACACCACACGGACAACGGAGTACCGTTGTCCGTGCCACCCGATCCAAAACGCTAGCTGCGACGAAGAACTAGTCTTTCGCGTGGCCCGGATGGCGCGTGGGCAGGATAACGGCTCGATCCGCGCGTGTCTGCCCTCCCCCGGTGAAATCAGGCGTGAACGGTTCCCGTCCGTACCACCGACGGTCGCCTGGACGATCAAATATCGTGCCGAATGCGGATGGGTAAAGGGTGGCACTGACAACGGTACTCCGTTGTCAGTGCTCCGTCGGCGCGCATCTGCGTTTGCGCGAAAACGAGACGGATATGAAGGCACGGGCAAGCGTACGCGCCTGCCCGTGCCATTCGAGAACTCAACCGTATCGAGGCTTCAGCCCCTGCCATTGGAACCACGGACGCGGGTCCGGGGTTCCAATGGAAACCGGCTTGAACCAGCCCGGCCAGCGGACGCCTGTGACGTTCGCCCGGCCGATTACGGATTCTGCGTGGCCGGGCAGGCACACACTTCCAACGCCGGGGTTCCGCTGGCACATCCGGGACCGTAGGCCAGGTTGGTCACCATGCTGACGTCGGCGGCATCGACATCGCAGTCGCCGTCCACGTCGTAGGGAACCGTGCCGCGCAGCGGATGCCCCGACGCCGTTTCCACCAGCAACGCCAGTTCGATCGGCGTGTAGTCGCAAACGTCCACGCCGTTGTCCACGCCGTCGCCGTCGATGTCCCCGTCGCAGTCGTCCACCAGCCCGTCCTGATCGCAATTGGGCTCGTTGGCCAGGTCCACGTCGCAGAACCCGTCGTTGTCGCAATCCTCCTGGTCGTTGCTGCAAACGCCCCCGGGTCCGCAATCCGCATCCTCCAGGCACAGCGTCGGGATTTCCGGATCGCCGTTCACGCACAACCCCAGCGCAGGTCCATTCGCGTGCGTCGGACAATTGTCACACACATCGCCCCGACCATCGCCGTCCGCGTCCGCCTGATCCGCGTTGTCCATGTTCGGACAGTTGTCGCACGCCGTCCCCACGCCGTCGCCGTCGCCCAGGCATTCACCGCCGCTGACCGCGCAAAGCCCGTTGCACTCGATGAATCCCCACGTCGACCCGATGCACTGTTGCTCGTCCTCCTGTCCGGGGTTGTAGCAATCGAAGAAATCGCAATGGTGTGCGCTGTCCGGCTCGCAGTTGTCGCAGGAATCCAGCACTCCATCGAGGTCTTCATCGTTTTCATTCGGATTCTTGAGCAACGCGTCGCAGCCCCCGAACGGATCGGTCGTGCCGTGCCGGGCGGCGCAGGTGAAGCTGGTCTCGTTCTGGCACCAGGGATTTTCATCCCCGTCCGCTCCGTCCGGTTTGCAACACGCCACCACGTCCGCGCAGTGCTCTTCCGCGCACAGCGCGCCGTTGGGATCGACCACCCCGCCCAACCCGGCGCAACAGGCCGTGTCCGCGTCTTCGCACTGCGTGCCGCCGGCCGACAGGCAGCAGGCAACCGTCTCGCCGCCGCACGACGAACCCGGCCCGCCCGGCGTTCCGCCGTCGGCAAGGCAGCACAGCCCGTCGGACATGGTGCACGACCCGTCCGGCATGCAGCACCTTCGCATCCCCCAACAACACCCCGATGCCGCACATTGGCACTGCGGCGGCGCCGCGGGAGGCGGGCCGATGACGACAACCGTTCCCGGTTTGGGCGGCTGCACGATCGGCCCTGGACACTGGTTCTGGTTTATGTTGATGCACGTGTTGTCCGCCTTGCAGCACCCAATATCCTGCGTGCTCAAACACCACTGCGCCCTCGCCGGCGTGCTCCATCCGGCCGTCGTCACCGCCGCCGCCAGCGCCCATCCCCAACCACGTCGATTCATCGCTGCCATGACCGGTCCTCCAAAAAAGAAGTGTTCCCTCCCGACCGCGCCGACCGACGCGGCCGCAAACCCGCCCGTCGCGCGCAAACGAACATCCACCGCGCGCCACGGGTTCATGAATCACGTTCGCCCATGCACGACGCGTGCTAGAAAGTGCCGGGCGGATCAATCGCCTAGGAAAACCACGAAACGCTTGTTCTCCGACGCAAGCGCCGCCGCAGGCCATCGATCGCCCCGCAACGCCGCAAGCATCGCCGCAGCGAATGGTGGGTGCCGCACTGGGCCGTGGCCGCCGGACGCGGCAAGGCGATGGGCGCCGCGCACGACCGATCGAGACCCGCCGCCGACCCTAGGGAATGGTTCGCCACAGGCCCCGGCACACCGCCTCGAAGCGCCCGCCGAAACACCCCGCCGTACTATCGTCCTATAATAGCGCCATTCACGGTCGCGTCCGCCGCTGATCTACTAAAATAAAAATTCCGTAGCGCGCTGCCGGAGTCATTTAGGTGAAGGGTGAACGACATGGGGTCATCGACACCAATTTGGCGGGGGACCAATGGGCCAGTGCGCGGCATTTACGCGTCACACGTCGAGGTCGGCCGACATGCCCAACGCCGCACGGTGTTTTCGCCGGATGGGATTGACCATGTCGCGGATGAATGCGTCCACCTGCTGCGGCGCCCGGCCGACGTACTGCCGCGCGTCCAGCGTCGCGGCGATGTCCACCTCGCGGAACGCGGGGTCGTCGGCCAGCCGGCCGAGCAGATCGTTGGGCAGCCCCTCGTCCTTGACCCGCCGGGCGGCCGATTGGGAATGGCGGCGGATGCGCTCGTGCAATTCCTGGCGATCGCCGCCTGCCTTGACCGCGGCCATCAGAATGTTTTCGGTGGCCATGAACGGCAGTTCCGCGTCCAGATGCGTACCGATGACCGCCGGATGCACCACCAGCCCGCGGACCACGTTGGTCACGATCCGCAACATGCCGTCGGTCGCCAGAAACGATTCCGGTATGGTCAGGCGCTTGTTGGCCGAGTCGTCCAGCGTGCGTTCGAACCACTGCTCGGCCGCGGTCTGCAACGGCGAATTGGCCAGCGAGATGACGAACCGGGCCAGACCGGTCGCCCGTTCGCAGCGCATGGGATTGCGTTTGTACGCCATGGCGCTGGACCCGACCTGCGCCGTTTCAAACGGTTCCTCGATTTCCTTCAAATGAGCCAGCAAACGAACGTCATTGGCGAACTTGTGGACCGAAGCGGCCGTGCCCGCCAGCGTGTTGACGACCTGCGCGTCCACCTTGCGCGAATAGGTCTGCCCCGTGACCGGTTCGCACGCATCAAATCCGAACGCCCGCGCGACCGACTTTTCGACGGCGTCGACGGCCCGTTCATTGCCGTCGAACAGCTCCAGAAAACTGGCCTGCGTGCCGGTCGTGCCCTTGACGCCCCGGAATTTCAGATGGTCCAGCCGCCATTGCACCTCCTCGAAGTCGCGGACGAAGTCGTAACACCACAACACCGCCCGTTTTCCGACTGTGGTCAACTGCGCCGGCTGGAAATGGGTGTAGCCCAGCGTCGGCAGCGCCCGGTGCGTTCTTGCGAACACGGCCAGCGCGTCGATCACGTTCACCAGCCAGTCGCGGATCAACACCAGTGCGTCGCGCATGATGATCAGGTCCGCGTTGTCCACTATGTCCGCGCTGGTCGCGCCGAGGTGCAGGATGGGCCGCGCCGACGGCGCTTGGTCCGCGAACGCATGCAGGTGGGCCATCACGTCGTGGCGAAGGTCCTTCTCGTACCGCGCGGCCGCGGCGAAATCGATGCGCTCGGCGCCCTGTTTCAGGTCGGCGATTTGCCGGGCGGTGATTTTGAGCCCGGCCTTGCGTTCCGCGTCGGCCAGCGCGATCCACAGCCGTCGCCAAATCGTGATCCGATGACGATCGCCGAACAGTCGGGCCATGGCTTCGGATGCGTTCCGGGCCACCAGGGGCGATTGATACCGTTCAAATGGATCGACGACGCGGCGCATGATCCGTTTCCCGTTGGCCCAACCCACGACGGGTGGCACCGCTCGTGGCACAGGCATCCTGCCCGTGACTTCGCGGTGTACGCGTATCCCACCCACGCGAACATGGCCGGGACGGCCATGCCACCGGACATGGGCTGGAAGCCCGTGCCACAAGATCCGTCGCGCGCCGCCAGTTTACCGAACTGGACGCCGCCGACCAGCGGCGTAAGATTCGCCCATCGCGGCGCGGCTGCGGATGGTGGGCGGTGCCCAACCTACGCCCACGCCGCATCGAGCAGTAACGCAATGTCGGCGGGAAATTGGGAAACACGCATGAATCACGGGTGTGCTGCGAATCGAACCTCCGCCGGTATCGTCGGCATTCGTCGATGGGGTCGGCGGAGCAGCCTGATGTTCATCCTGCTGCTGGCCGGTTGCATCGAGAACCCGCCCGTGCCGGTCGATCCGTTGGCCGTCAACGCCGGCGCCGACCGGTCGGCCACCATCGACGAATCATTGACGCTGACGGCTGCGGCGTCGGGTGGCACGGAGCCGTATCAGTATCGGTGGATGATTGACGATGTGCCGGCCGGCGACGAGATCGGGGAGATTCCCGACAATCTGCAGGCCGAGATCGAAACGCTGCCGTTCATTACCGGGCGATACGTGTACCGCGTCGTCGTCACCGATGCCGTCGGGGCGACGGACGACGATTTTGTGGCCATTGATGTCGCGGCCACGTTCGAGGTGACCGTCAGCCGCGTCGACGACGGTCCGACGCCGCCGGGCACCAACGTGCCGGTGACGCTGGAGGCCGACGTCACCACGTCGCGGGCGGTGACCTACGCATGGCGTGTCACGCAGGGTTCGGGCGTGGCCATTGAAGACGAGACGTCATCCGCAACCGGCGCGGTGGCGTGCGCTCCGGGCGAGGTGACCATTGAAGTCGAGGCGACCGACCAGTCCAACGGCGAGACCGCGGTCGGATCGATCACGTTTGATGTGGCGTCGGGCGATCGGCCGCGGGTGGCGATGACCATCGCATCGGACGCGGCGGGCGTGTCCGGTGAAGTAGTGTTCGAGCTATATTCCAATGCCGCGCCGCTGACGGTGGCCAATCTGTTGCAGTACATCGACGCGGGATTCTACGACGGCGTGTTGTGGCACCGCGTATCGCGCAGTCCGGACGAAACCCCGTTCGTCGTGCAGATGGGCGGTTTCACGCGCGACGGCGAGTTTTTGGCCGTGAAGGAGCCGCCATTCGATCCGGTGGCGGGCGAGCCGGACAACGGATTCAGCAATCTGCCGGGGACCATCGCCATGGCGTTGCGCGGCGGCGATCCTGATTCGGGAACCAGTCAGGTGTTCGTGAATCTGGCGGACAATTCGTTTCTCGATCCGACGTTTACCGTCTTCGGCCAGGTGGTCGCGGGAATGGACATTTTAGAAGCCATGGCCCAACTGGAGACGGGATCGGCCGATCTCGACGTCGGCGGAACCCTGACCGAGGTGCCGACGACGGATGTGGTGATTGAACGGTTTACGTGCGCGTTCGGTCAATAACACCGGGCGCCATGAATGGAGTTGGTTGATGGGTTACGAGAATCCCACGCAGACGTTTGAAGAATTGTCCGGCCGGATTATTGCCGTGCGGGATTCTCTTTGACTACGCGAATAAGACGGGAATGCTGCGGGAATTGGAACTGCGAATGGGTCAGCCCGGTTTCTGGGACAATCCGGAAGCGGCGCAGGCCACCGTGGCCGAATTGAAGAAGGTCAAGGGCATCGTCGGCCCCATCGGCGATCTTTTGAAACGGCGGGAAAACGTCGCCGCCATGCTGGAATTGCTGGCGGATGAAGAAGACGCCGAGACGCGCGCCGAGTTAGACACGCACCTGGCCGTTCTGGAAGAGCGCGTCGCACACGTTCAGACGCTGACGCTTCTTTCCGGGGCGAATGACGCGCGGGACTGTTATTTCAACATTCAGGCGGGCACGGGCGGCGCGGACGCGTCCGACTGGGCGGAAATGCTGCTGCGCATGTACACGCGCTATTTTGAGCGCATTGGGTTTGAATTCGGCCTGCTGTCACGGAAGGACGGCGAGGAAGCCGGCATCCAGTCGTGCAGTCTGGAAATCAAGGGTGATTACGCGTACGGGTATCTGTCGTGCGAGATCGGCGTGCACCGGCTGGTGCGCATTTCGCCGTTTAGCGCCCAGGGCAAACGCGAGACGAGTTTTGCGTCGGTCGACGTGCAGCCGGAGATGGGCGACATTGAAATCGAGATCGACTGGGACAAGGACGTGCGCGAAGACACCTATCGCGCCGGCGGCAAGGGCGGGCAGCACGTCAACAAGACGTCGTCGGCCGTGCGGTTGACGCACCTGGCGACGAATATCGTGGCCACGTGCCAGGCCGAGCGATCGCAACACAAGAACCGGGCGTCGGCCCGCAAGATGCTGACGGCCCGGCTGTATCAATTCGAGGAGGCCAAGCGCGACACGGAACTGGCCAAGTATTACAGCGAGAAGGGTCAGATCAGTTGGGGCAACGCCATCCGCAGTTATTTCCTGTACCCCGAACAGCGGATCAAGGACTCGCGAACGGGCGAGTTGACCGCGGATACCACGGGCGTGTTGGACGGCGACATTCAACGCTTCATCGACGCGGAACTCCGCCGCCGCGTGTCCGCCAGGCAGAAATCACCAAAATCCTAGTGGCCGAACGCGGACGAGTTCTCGAGTGGCGACACATGCCACGGAACCCCGAACGCAATTCCGGGGCCGATCGTGAACGGGGTTACGTCTGTTGCGATTGGCGACGCCGGTTCCTCGCGGTGCGCCACTTGCGTGGCGGGTTCTGATCAACACGTCCGATCCGAAAATTAGGACGCGGTGGGCCAGGGGCACGACGCGAGTTGGTTCTCGCGACGATATAGGGCATTTTGAGGCCCGATAAGGCGTGAAAATTAAGTTGCCTTGGGCGCGTCCGGAATCATAGAATTGAGGACAGGGGCGGATCGACCCGGGGCGGCTTCCGGAACGGGGGTCGTCCACGTCGGGGACGGGGGACGATGTACGCAAACTACCGAAGACATCCGCTGCACCGGCTGTTCGCCGGATTGACCGAGGACGCGTTCTACGCCCAGGTGGGCGTGTGCGATCCGCGCGTGGTCGAGTACCTGGTCGTGCTTCTCCTTGAGTTCGTGCACGTCGATCGGCTTTACAAACTGCGCGACCCACGCGGCCGACGGATCGAATCGCTGACGGAGATGCTGTCCGTCGACCGGCGCGATCTTCAGGAACGGTCGGGCCTGACCGAGGGTGAACTGCATCGGTACCTGGGCGACTTTTCGTTATTTTGGAGCGGCGTTTTTCCCGAGGGGATGCGATACCAACCGGGGGGCGTTCATCCGGATCGGTTGCTGGACGTGGTCGATCGGGGCAAGGAATCGTACGCCATCGCGTCGCGATTTCATGACGAGGATTCCGATCCGCCGGGGTCGCTGTTCAAGCGGCTGAGCGCGGAATTCGAGTTGTGCGTTCATGGTTTGGGGCTGGTGCGGCAGGGCTGGGAACGCCGCGAGCGGCGGGACGGCGGCACGCCCGGCGAGCGGGGCGAGCTGTTGTACTGAGTCGCGCAAGCGCTGCGGTCGGGACGAGGCCAGCAACTCGAACCGCGGACGCAAGCGAAGGCACGAGCATTGCGGGCCGGATTTGACGCGCCCGGCGGACCTGTTACATTTCCATGCGGCACCCGGCGAACAGCAAAGCGCCGGCGATTGTACCGGATCCCCGATAGCTCAATCGGTAGAGCGAGCGGCTGTTAACCGCTAGGTCGTAGGTTCGAGTCCTACTCGGGGAGATCAACGATCGGTAGCGTATCTGGCGACCGACGAGTTTACACGGGATTCCGGGCCAGAGAGCGGCCGGGGTCGTTCGCCTTAACGCGAGGATTGGCAGGGGTTTACGGATGCGGACGGAGCCGCCCGACCCGCGAGAGAGCGAGAATCAGAACCGGCCCGGCGCTGGCCGGACGCTCGGGAGCGGCTTTCGGCCCCCGCGCTCTCCGTTTCTCTCGTTAACAGCCGACCGTCCTGTTAACTCGCACCAGGCGGTTAACAGAAAGAGACCGAGCCCGACCGGCCCCGGTTGCCTTCCGTCGCGGCATTGATACTTGCTCTCCGCGGTACGCTCGACATTCCGCCGGGGCGACGTAAACTGCGTGGGCTCACATGCGCGGTTTGATGCTGAAGCGCTCACGCACGAGAGAAGAATAGTGCCAGAGTCGATCATCTGCCCGATTCCGCCGTCGCCGGCGAAGGTTCTCGTCACCGGGGCCTTTCCCACAGGGAAAACTACCCTCTGCCGGCAACTCAAGAGCCTCCTCGAGCAGAACGAAATCGCCGTGGCCCTCGTGAGCGAGGTACCTCGTCGTTGCCCTCTGCCACTGAATCGCGATCAAACCCCACTGGCTTCGGCGTGGCTCATCGGGGAGCAGATTCGTGCCGAGGCCGAAGCGGCGACGATCGGGACACCCGACGTGGTCGTTTGCGACCGCGGCCTACCGGACATTATCTCGCACACCTTTGTGCTGCGCGAGGATAATCCCAACTGGGCAGCGGCGATCGATCTGCTCGTGGAAATGTCCGTGTCATGGTGCCGAACGTACACCGCAGTCTGGTGGGCTCGGGCGGCTCCATGCCTTCCCATCGAAGCGGATGGAGTGAGGTTGGCCGACAAGGACTTCCAGCGCACGCCAGAATCTTCGCTGAAGCTCGCCCTTGGAATGCTCGGCATTGCTCATCAGGAGCTCCCGTCACAGACCAATGCACGCGTTTCGTTAATCGCCGATCGCATCCGCAGCCTGGTGCGACGCTGATCAAAGGTACTCAATGGCCATCATGTTACCGCTTCAGGCTGCCCTCGGCCGACCACCGCACGAAGCCACTGTCGCCGCCCGCATATGCTGCTACCATAACGAGCCTTACAGGAAGATCGCTTGGCAGATTACCAATCGCTGCCATCTGCGATGTCCTTATTGTTTCACCCCCGAACGTGATTCTCGGGACCTGACATACGAGGCGTGTGTGCGCCTTCTGAACTCACTTCGGACGCTGTTTCCACATAAGGACAGACTGCTCTTTGCGGGCCGCGAGCCGCTCCTGCATGATTCGATTCTTAACGTTTTGTCACATGCCAACACGCTCGGGTATCGCTGTTCACTCTCTACAAGCGGCGAGCTACTAAACGCGAACACCGTCGAGGAGCTTTGTAATCGCGGCCTGCAAAAGGTCAACGTAACCGTGAACGCTGCAGATTCCTCCGCTCACGCTGCCTCTCGGCCCGGTGGCCGCCTCGCACGAGTTCTGGACGGTATCCGCTTTGTTCGGGCTACAGGGATGATCCTCAAAGTGAATGTAACGCTAGTGGACAAAGCAGCAACCGATTTAACTGACACACTACGTCTGCTCGCCGAACTCGACGTACGACGAGTGAGCGTTAGTTTCCTTCATCCGGCGGGACCGAAGCGCGGCATGGGCCCGGCATTCACACACGAAGCGCTTCACGCAATCCAAGCGGCCGCGTCTCGTGCCCAACTGCCCTTGGCCCACATTCATGTGATTGCGCCACCCGAGCACGGGCCGTGCTCCAACCACGACATGTGTCCAGCGAGCAGAGGTCTCGTAGCGGTTCTCCCCGATGGCACAATAACCCAATGTAACATATTTCCCTTTGCGTTCCCATCTCATGGAGTTCCCCATGAATAATCTTGATCGTTGGATTGCAACCATAGAGGAAATCGATTTTCTGCTTCCGCAGTGCGCATGCACGCTCGAGCGGTTCTATTCGCCTGTGCATGGCTTTCAGGCCAATCCCGAGGCTGGATCAACGAGCGCCATCAGCCATGCCATCTGCGTGGAAGCTTCCCTAGCCCTTGATGCCTCGGCCGGGCTTGATTACTTCTCCGATGCTGAACGGGTCCGGCAGCTCGATCTCCTCATCCAGACGAAGCCGACGACTGGCAGAAACTCCACACATCCGGAGCGGCCTGTCGTCGAGTCATCACCATACGCCGCTAGTATTGTCCTTCCAGCATTGTCTGCTCTAAGTCCCTGGTCCAAGGACCTGCCTGATCCACTCTGCCGCCAGCTTGGCCTGCTGCTCGAACAGCTGAACAACGGGGCCACCGCCTACGCAACCGTTGAGTACACCGGAGCCGTGGATGTACGGAGGCAGACACCGTTTCGGCATGCGTTGTTTCTGTACCGTCTGCGGCGAGCGTTCGCGGCGCTTGAAGCTTCCTGGCTGAAGGCCTTGTGCAAAGCGGCCGGACAAGGCGCACAAGTGGGCAAATTGCGCAAGGACCTGGGGCGACCGATAGAGCTGTTGAACACAAAGCTGAAGGATGGTCTATACTATTTTCTTTCAATGTGCGACGCTATCCCAAACAACGAGGAGGACGCAGCTGAGTTGGGTTACTGTATATATGCCCTGCATCGATACACGAATTACAGAAACGATGTTGTTGCTGAGCACGCGTCGCACCTGGCCGCCAATACACTTTTCAAAGATGGTCGCGTTCCAAGGCTGCAGGTAGCGCTAAGAGACCCCATCCACAATATATCGGTATCGCCTATCGAGATTCTCACGCTCTTGTCCGTTCTACCTCATACACTGCGCACCTTCGACAGGGTCGCCAGCGCGTATCAGCGCGCGTATGACTGGGTTCGAGCTACGCAGCGGGCCGGTCTCTTTTCCGAGTCAGACGCTCCTGGCTGGATGGCTGAACCATGGCGCGGCGAGGGCAAGCCAGAGGCGTGGCTGAACGCCGGCGTGATTCAATTTCTCGTGGCATACCGCGCCCTACTGAGGCAAGTATGCGCAGAACGGGTGCTTGTTGAACTCAGAGCAGTCACGGCAAAGCCACAGCACTTATGGGATGATGTCATTGACTTCGATAGGTTCAAGGATGAGCTGGCGATCGGTTTTTTTGACCCTATCCTGAAGGCTCTCGATCGCAGCGACGGCCTTCCGAAGAGCTCGATAATCCTCTATGGGCCGCCCGGTACGACGAAGACGTCGGTCGCTGCAGCTATCGCATGGAAGTTGAGATGGCCGTTCGTCGAAATTGGTCCCCACCTGTTTGCGGAAGATGGGGTTGAGGGGGTAATCCGAAAGGCGAAGACCGTATTCCGCAAACTAATGGTTTTGGAGAGATGCGTTATCTTGCTTGATGAGGTTGACGAGCTCGTACGGAGTCGAGACGCCGAGTACGAGAAGATTGGACGATTCATCACTACGAGTGTTCTCCCGTGGCTTCAGCACCTGCGAAACAGGGCAAGACTGGTGCTGATCGTGGCCACAAACCACGTAGAGCGTTTCGATCCCGCGATCAGGCGGCCGGGTCGGTTTGACTACGTTATTCCGATTGGCCCACCACGGCGTGCGGAACGGCGTGAGCGCCTAAAGTACTTCTCTCGGAAAGCTGGAATTGGAGACGAGAAACTGGCAACAGTTGTCGAGGACTTGGATCGTGCGATCGAGACCGCATGGAAGACCGAATGGCTGAAGACAAAGCTCGAGGGGGATCCGCCTGACCACGACATTGCCTGGCCGGCTACCATAGGGGAACTGAAATACCTGGTCGAGCACGCTGCTCGGGCCGGTGCGAGCAAAGAGACGGAGGCATTGGTTAATAGGGCGGCGCAGAACCCGCTGATTTCGCCGTCGGAGTGGACTCGGTTTGAGAAGGACACGATCCGCTACCGGTACCCGCCCCTTACGAGGGACGGTTATTAGGGAGGCGGCAGGGGCAGTACGAGCATTCCATCACCACGGCCTCCACCAATCGGTTAACACTTCGCGTATATAACCAATAGGGGCCCGCACCCACGGGCCAACTACCCGCCAGACGACACACCGGTCGCAAAGCGAAGGTCGTCGTGGGCATCACCCGCGCCTGTCCCGAGGGCAGGCGAGCGGAGGTTCTGTGATGGCCGTGCGACTCGGGGACTTCGTTCATACCGACCCGTGCGTTTCCAAATCATCGGGCAAAGACTGGTGCCCGTGAAAAGTAAACAGGAGCTGCCGCACCCGCGTGCGGCAGCGCCAATCCGTGCGTTACCGCGATCCCACATCTTTTCGGCCTTTCCGCTGGGCGGTCAGCAGGCTGGCTGTCCAGCAACCCGGCCTGTGGTTATCCCGCTGTTCGACAGGTTTTTGGGTGCAGAGGCAAAAGGTTTTTCAAATGAATACCCTCCTCTGGCAAAACCCCCGTGATGGATGAATCCGATGCCGCAGGCACGGTGCGTGCGGCAATCGCCCTTCACGTCGGGTTCTTACGTGCGATTCGGCGAACCGACACCGATATTCGTCCTCGGCGTTCTGCCGTTGTAGTCGGCCAACCTGGAACCAGCCGGTTAACGGCTCGCGTATGTATCTCAATAGAGGCTTGTGCTGTCAAGCCTACCACTCGCCGGACGATTCGCTGGCCGCAGGGCGGAAGCCGTCGTCGGTATTGCCTCTTTGGAGCGATCCCGATGGCCACGCGCCGCGACCTGTTCGATCCTGCCGATCCCGCCGACCTCCAACCTGAGCAGCGGCTGACCGAAGTTGCGGCGATTCTCGCGGCGGGTGTGATTCACATGCGCGAGCGGCGGGTGGCCACCGCGCCCAACGTCCGGCCGTGCCGGAATGGGCGCGGAACGGACGAATCGGCCATGCGCCGGACGGCGGCATCGACGTCGAAGATTTCTCCGGAATCCGGCGAGATTCGCCTTGAGCTTTCCGACGAGCGTAGCCCTGATGGCCAGTGTGGTTAACGCCTTGCGAGAGCGAGGGTTACGGAGAAGACGCATGGCGCTGGAAATCGGCAAACAGATCGCGGTCCTCAAGCAAATGACCGTCCGGGAGCTGCGCGAGAAGTACGAGGAGGTCTTCGGCGAGCCGACGCGGGCCGGAAACCGGGACTTCCTGTTCAAGCGGATCGCGTGGCGGATTCAGTCGCTGGCCGAGGGCGACCTTTCGGAACGGGCACGACGGCGGGCGGATTTGCTGGCCCGCGATGCCGACCTGCGGACGACCGCCCCACGGACGCCGATGGCTGCGACCAGCGACGACGGCGTACGAGACGCGAATCCGGCGGCGTCGCTTGCCGACGGGCGCATTCCGCCTCCGGGGACGGTCCTGACGCGCGTCTATCGCGGCCAGGCGTACCACGTTGTCGTCCGCCACGACGGGTTTGAATACGACGGCCAGATATTCCGGTCGCTGAGCGCCATCGCCAAACTGATTACCGGCTCGCACTGGAACGGGTTGTTGTTTTTCAAGATCGCCAAGCCGAAGGCGGGCCGAGCCGCGAATATCACCAGCCCGAAGCGGCGGCAGGAGGCGACGCATGGGTAGGAAACGCATCCATGCCGACGCGCCGCCGAAGCAGATTCGATGCGCGATCTACACGCGCAAAAGCACCGAGGAGGGGCTTCAACAGGATTTCAATACTCTCGACGCCCAGCGCGAGTCGGGCGAGTCCTACGTGGCGAGTCAGAAAGCAGAAGGATGGGTCTGCCTGCCGGACCGCTACGACGACGGCGGATACACCGGGGGGAACATGGAGCGCCCGGCGCTTCAGCGGCTGATGGCCGACATCGACGCCGGGAGGATCGACTGCGTGGTGGTCTACAAGGTCGACCGCCTCAGCCGGTCCCTGATGGACTTCTCCCGGATGATGGAGGCGTTCGATGGGCACAAGGTCTCGTTTGTTTCCGTCACTCAGCATTTCAATACAACCCATTCGATGGGCCGGTTGACGCTGAACATCCTTCTGTCCTTCGCCCAGTTCGAGCGCGAGATTATCAGCGAACGGACGCGGGACAAGATCGCGGCCGCCCGCCGCAAGGGCAAGTGGATGGGCGGCAAGCCGCTGCTGGGCTACGACCTGCTGGTCACACCGGGCGGGTGCAAGCTCATCGTCAACGAGGACGAGGCCGCCCGCGTTCGCGCGATTTTCGAGCTGTACCTCGAATACGAGCGGATCGCGCCGGTGCTCCAAGAACTCGATCGCCGCGAGTGGCGGACCAAGGCGTGGACGACGCGCAAGGGAACGCCGTGCGGCGGCAAGCCGTTCGACAAGGTCACGTTGTTCCGGTTGCTCACCAACCCGATCTACCTCGGCAAGGTGCGGCACCGGGAGAACCTCTACGACGGCGAACACGACGCCATTGTCAACGAGGCGCTGTGGCGGCGCGTCCAAGCCGTTCTCCAGCGAAACGGCCGCACCGGCGGCGGCGCAGTGAAGAACAAGTACGGCGCGTTGCTGAAGGGGCTGTTGCGGTGCGTTCCTTGCGACTGCGCGATGGTCCACTCGACCTCGTCGAAGGGGCCGAAGCGGTACAGGTATTACGTCTGCACGAAGGCCCAGAAGCGCGGGTGGTACACGTGCCCTTCGAAGTCCGTGCCCGCCGGCGAGTTGGAGCGGTTCGTCGTCGATCAGATTCGCGGGATCGGGAGCGACCCGAGCGTCCTTGCGGAGACCATCCGGCAGGTGCGGACGCAGAGCCAGAAAGCGATCGCCGAACTCGAACGCGAGAAGAACACTCTCGAGCGCGACGTTACACGGAAGAGCAATGCGCTGAAGCAGCAACTCGCTGCACGGGCGGACGCGAACGGATCGGACGTGGCTGGTCGGCGCGACGAACTTCGCCGGCTGGAGACTCGGCTTACCGGGGTGCGCGAGCGGCAGGTTGCACTCAGCCGCGAACTGGTCGATGAGCGGGAAGTCGTCCAGGCCCTTTCGCTGTTCGACCCGGTCTGGGATTCGCTGACGCCGCACGAGCAGGCGCGGATCGTGCGGTTGCTGGTCGAGCGCGTCGATTACGACGGCGATAGCAGCTCGGTGGCCGTCACGTTTCGGCCCACGGGCATCAAGGCGTTGGCCGAGGAAGCGGAGAACGCGGCATGAACATGGTGGTGGCCGAGGAACTTGGCGGACGGATCACGACCCGGAGCACGATTCACTTCGCCCGGGCGCGCCGAGGGCGGAAGGAACTCCGTCGTGGCGAGGCACCGCCGCCACCGGCGCCGCCCGCCTACGGTCGCGTGCCGCGGATCGCGAGGTTGATGGCATTGGCGATCCGGATGCAGACGCTCGTCGGCGCCGGCGAGGTCAGCGACTACGCCGAGCTTGCCCGCCTCGGCCACGTCACCCGTGCCCGCGTCACGCAGATCATGAACCTCCTGTGCCTGGCCCCGGACATACAGGAGGATATCCTGTTCCTGCCGCCGATCGAGTCCGGCCGCGACCCGATCCGCGAGCTGCAACTCCGGCCCATCACGATGGTGCCCGACTGGCGGAAACAGCGGCGGATGTGGCGGGAGATTCTGAAACCTGCTCGTTAGTCCTGCCAGCGGCAAATCACAAGATGTTGTGTTAACCGGGTGGTCTGGCCTCAAAGCCTGGTAGCAGTTATGCTCAACGGTAAGGTCGTCGCGTGCGGCATGCTTGCCGTATGAACGCGCCGGGCTCCGCGGCGGCGGTAAGGGGCCGGCACGGAGTACCACCGTTGAGCGCGTTCAATCTGAGACGCTTTAGTAATCCGGAGTGCCTGCGCGCCATACATCCTCGGCACTTGGTCACGTTCCTACGCCCGTTCGAGAATTTTCTCACAAATCGGGGACTTTCTCTACCCGCTGAACCTTCGGCGGAGTCAATCGACTACGACACGCTGATTGGCATCCTGATGGACCCCGGGACCGACACGCCGCGCGAAATGGTCGATGCGTTGTATTACGTGCATGAAATGTCGACAGACGAGGGAATGGACGCACTAATCGATGCGGCCGCTGCAGCTTCGCTGGAGCTCGCAGTACATCCAGATCAATCACCAGCCGATCTGGCCTTGCAGGTGTGGGCACTGAGCCCCGACCTCGTGCAGGAAAAGCACGCCGAGCAGTTCGTCAGCAGTCGCCGATCGTTCGATTACTACCAGAGCAAGGCTCTGCGACGGCCGAAGTTCGAATCCCCGTCGAGAGATGTTCTCGATTCGCTGGAGTGCGATCTGAATGACTGGTTCGAGAAAAAGCACCGCGGATGCGACCCCCGTGTTTTTCCGTTCCCCAAAGATGATGGAGTCTGGTTCTTGATCAGGCACGGGTCTCCGTATCGACGCGAGGGCGTACTTCGCAACGGCAAGCCGGAGGGTGTGCATTTCCGGCCCCTGAAATTCGACGTATTGATCTATGATCCGCGCATCGGTGAGATCCGCATTAACGCGGGATCGGTGGGTGAGAAGTCTCTTTATCGCGAGCAGTTTGGCAAGCACCTGTTTGGCGATCCCGACTACTTCCCCGACGTCAACAAATACGATCTGGAACCGCTTCGGCGCGACGGCAAGACCTCCCTGGTCTGCGTGGATGTTCCGGGCATGGAGTGGGTGCGGCTCAAGGAAATCCACTTCTTCCGAGGAGGTGCGTATGGCGAAATCGAAATCCGAAAGGCGAGTGACGTTTTCGCTGCCTACATGCAGCGAGGTCATGAGCTGCCGAAACAACCGCGAATCCTCCTCGCGGTGTTCGAAGTCAAGTTTGAGGACGACCGGCGCCCTCGCTCGGTCACGATCAAGCCCCGCAATGTCGCAAAGTACACACGCGACGCCGACGGCGCGATGATCGAAGAATGGCTGACAAAACGAGGGTTTATCCGATCACCGGAGCACGCCGCCGATGCAACACCCGGGCAGGCTTTGGCTAGCGCTTGAACACATTCCCGGGCTTTCCGCGGTTCGTGCCGAGTGGAGACAATGGCTTGGCGATGAGTTGGCTTGGGCCGAAGCGCACGTGCTGCGACCTACAGGAGAACTGGCGACAGTCTATCCGTCGGTTCACGGCGAACCGTACCACATCATTGACCACGGCGGAGGACGATTTAGGGGGGTGCATTCGGACGGCGCACCGTCCCTCGACCTATCGACTTCGGACGTCACCATTCTGCGGATCGATGTCGTTAGATTGGCTCAGCATCTCTGCGATGCATTTGGGTTCCGGCCGGATTCGTTTGTGGATTCCGGTGTTTCTGGCTGTTACCGAATCGGCACGGCACGAGTCACCGCGAAAACCTGCTGCCCCGTGACCTTGGTGGTCCGGCACGACGACTCCATGCTGCATGATTCGATAACACAGGTCATCGCGCAGGCCGCCGGCCCGTTTGTCATCATGACGCCTGGGACAATCGTCGACAGAGCGCTGACCCGCGTCCTCGGCAATCGGCATGGTTGTCATCTGCCGCTGAGTGAGGCCCTTCAGGGAACCGCGAGCGGGCTTGGAGAGATTTCACCAGCGGGTACAGCTATTCTCGAGGCGTTCCGACGATTGGTGCGTACGCTGGACTCGGCGACAAATATAGAAGAGCCGTACCTCTTTCAACGCCGTGGGGAGGTGTGGACGCTCCGGTTCAATGGCGGGTCCGTTCTTCAACTGCCCCACTCCAAATCGAGCGGCCTTGCATACATTCACGAAGCGATTCAAAAACCGGGAATCGCGCTCGACGTCGTACACCTCGATTCGGTGATTGCCTTGGCCGCTGCCGTTCCCAGACCGGGATCGGCCGGGGAAGTGCTCGGCAAGGCCGACATTGCCCGCTACCGGGGGTTGTACGAATCGACAGAGGCCGAGCTTGACGAGGCGAAGCGGTTCTCCGACGTGGGAAAGATCGAGCAGTTGCAAGCGCGGCTGGATGCGTTCACCCGAAATATCCACGAAGCGACAGGTCTCAAGAATCATCTCAGAATCGCTGCGGACGACGTCGAGCGATTGCGAAAGAAGGTCGGAATGGCGATTTGGCGTGCCAGGACGGCCGTCAGGGCCAAGGACGCCGCTTTCGGTCGACACCTTCAGGCAAACGTAAGATCCGGTCGGGAAATAGTTTACGTCGCAGAACCAAGCCCAGATTGGCTGACCTGAGAAACTGCCACGCGCCGCGTGGCGCCGCCACGCCGGAAGTGACGCCCTGGCAGTAGCAGCGTAGCTCGGCGCCTCCATCACATGGTCCGTCCCCCGGAAGAAACAACATCCGGGCCCGCTGCCCGGGGGACGACGAACAGCGAAAGGGCTCGGGAATGTACACTGCTAGCGTTAAATCACAGCTTTCGGGAACGCGCCACCGGCTTGTCGAGAGGATGCAGGAGTTGGGCTTCGGGCGGATTGAGGCGCTTCTGGTTCGCGCCTGCGAACCGGTTCTCGACCCACCCCCGAAGGTGACGCGCGAGGTCAAATTCGGCGCGGAGAACGGCGCGAGGCCGGAGCAGAATCTCCGCGACTTCGTCCTCAAGTCCCAGGTGATCGAGCTGTTCGACGAGTTCGATCGCATTGGCGACGGCGTCATCGACGTCTTGACCGTGAAGCACGGTCTCCCCTTCAGCATGAACGTGAACCAGACGGCGGGCGCGCGGTAGCGCTCCCGCAGAAAAAACCAACCGCACGAACGGCGGCCGCACGGCGGAGCCATCGTGGGT
Source organism: Phycisphaerales bacterium (assembly GCA_013140575.1). Lineage (GTDB taxonomy): Bacteria > Planctomycetota > Phycisphaerae > UBA1845 > UBA1845 > JABFSN01. The sequence continues at coordinate 21,614 of JABFSN010000078.1, forward strand.
GCCAGGACATCGGCAACCCGCGGCGGCTCCGCCTCGTTTTTCGCGCCATGCCGATCGGCACCCACCACTCCCCGCCGGCCGCGAGGAGGATTTCCTTGGGTGCCAAGTCGAGACTTGGAATCAGCGAGTACGTTGCGAAGCTCATCAGAATCAAGGCCGAAGGGCTGGTGGGCCATTTCGGCTTTACCCGTTCGGACGCCGACGACATCGAAAGTGAGTTGACGCTGCACGTTCAGTCGCGAATGACGGAGTTCAATCCCCGCCGCGCCGGGGTGGACACCTTTGCCAGCCGGATCGTCGACCGCAAGGTCGTCTCCATAATCCGGCACCGCACTGCCGCGCGCCGTGACTACCGCCGGATCCGTTCCATTGATGACGCAGCCGGGGACGACGAGCGTATGCTAAACGCTGCGCTCGTGGTTGAAGGAACACCATCTGATCTGGCCATCGATCTGGCAGAGGCCATCGGAACCTTGGATTCCGATTCGTGGCGGTTTTGCGACGCATTAGTGACGGCCGGCTCGATCGCCGAAGCCGGGCGCCGGCTGGGACTCACGCGCGGCGCTGCCCGCGCGCGCGTGACGATTCTTCGTAAACGGTTCGCCGATGCCGGAATCGGCATCTACGTGGATGATGAAACAACCGAATCGCGCGGCGCGGGCGTATGTAATTGATAGGACGGTCTCTCAATGAGGAAACTCAATATGCAACAGGTGATATATCGCTTCACCTTCGACGAATCGCTTTCGATGAGCGATGTCGAAGCGACGCTTCATCTTGCAATCGTCGGGGCCGAAAGTCTTCACGGTGAATCCACCGTGCGCATGGACGGGGCCTACTCGATCAACGAGGACCGGCGGGTCATCGTCGTTGACGGCCGCAACGAAATCGGGCGATGCATTTGCCAGATATTCACCGGCTACCTGACGCGTGAATTCGGAGGCGACAGGTTCAGCGTCCGCGCCATTGCCTCGGCCCGGGCCGCTCGATTGCAGGCGCCTGCGGCGATCTCGGCATGAGCGACCCGGTGACGCAATTTCTCCCGCTCCTCAAGGGCGTGCGCCCGACCGGACCCAATCAGTGGATGGCATGCTGTCCGGCCCATCCGGACCAGCATCCCAGTCTGTCGATCTCCCGAGGTGAAGACGGACGGTTGCTGGCCCGGTGCCATACCGGTTGCGCGTACGACTCGATCCTGTCAGCGGTCGGGTGGAAGCCGGCGGACTCCTTCCCCGGCAGGCAGGCGGCGTCGCAGCGGCCCACTAACCGAAACAAATCGCAGAACGGCGCCGCGTTCCCGTCTGAAACAGCGGCAATGGCGCACCTTGTCCACAATCTGGGGGGCAATTGTGCGGGTACCTGGGCGTATCAGGACGCCGCAGGCGATGAAGTCTTCCGGATCGTGCGACTCGACGGCTGCCGGGGGGCGAAACCGAAACAGTACCGCCCACTGCGACGGTCGATCGACGGCTGGCACATCGGCGATCCGCCGGGGCTGCTGCCGCTCTACGGCCTGCCCGAGTTGGCCGGGGCATCCACGATATGGGTTTGCGAGGGCGAGAAATGCGTCGAGATTCTTCGAGACCTGGGTCTGATGGCCACCACCAACGCCCACGGCGCCCTGGCGAGCGACCGAACCGACTGGACGCCCCTTGCCGACAAGCGCGTGGTCGTGTGCCCGGATCATGATGCCGCAGGCGATAGGCACACCAAGGGCGTCCTCGAAAACCTGGGCCGCCTGTCTTCCGTCCCGACGATCAATATCGTGCGACTTCCCGTCACGAATGAAGGTGACGACATCGAGCAATTCGTGGAGGCGCGGCGGGCAAGTGGCGTTTCCGGCGACGACATCCGCCGTGAGCTCGAGCATCTCGCGGATGCTGCGCCGTTCAAGGCTTCAACTGAGGAGCTGGTGATCGTGAGACTCTCCGACGTAACGCCCGAAATTCAGCCCTATATGTGGGAAGGGCGAATCCCCTCCGCATCATGTACGCTGCTCGGCGGCCGGCAGAGTGGAACGAAAAACCTGTTCGCCTACGACCTGATGGCCCGCGTGACGACTGGATCGCCGTGGCCTGACGACCGAACCGGGCCCGGGCGCAGGCCGGCTAGCACGATCCTGCTGGAGGCCGAGGAACACCTCGAATCGTCGATCGTTCCGCGCCTGGCGGCCGCGGGGGCCGACCTATCCCGGGTTCATTTCATCAAGGGCGCCCCCACCGACAATCCCGACCGGACCCGACTGATCAGTATTCAGCGCGACGTGGAGGGCATTGAACGGCTGGCCGGGCGATTGGGCGACGTGGCCCTCGTCGTTGTGTCGCCGATCACGAGCTATCTGGGCAGCGTGGAACAGAACAGTAACGAGCAGGTTCGCAACGAAATCCTTCACCCGCTCAAGACCCTGGCCGAGACCGTCGGATGCGCGGTGCTGATCATCAAACATCCCAACAAGGATTGGCGGAACAACGAACCGCTGGAGCGCATCGGCGGTTCGGCGGCGTGGACCGAGGCGATGCGCTGCGTGGTGTTCATCGGCAACGATCCTGACGAACCCCTCGAGGAGAAAAACCCCCGCCGCTGCGCGATGTGGATCAAGTTCTCGATCGGACTGACTCCCGATCCGCTGTCGTGGAAGATCTTCGTCGCGGACTCAGGAGCCCCGACCATCCGCTACCTGTCCGACCCAGTCAATTTCAGCGCCAGTGAAATGCTCGTCGGGAAGCGCCGGAACGAGGAGCGCAAATCGAAACGTGAATTCGCTGCCGAGTGGATCGCCGAGACCCTGGCCGATAGTCCGATGACCGCGGCCGCGCTCAATGACGCGGCGATGACCGCGGTGGAGGAAGATCGCCAGTTCAGCATGGACGCGTTCGAGCGGGCGCGAAAGGACATGCGAGACGCGAGACGCCTGGTGTTTGAGCGCAAGCCTGGGATTGACCCGGCGGAGTGGTGGTACTGGCTCGCCGACAAGGCGGCACCCGACTGGTTCGTCGTTGAAGGCGGTGCCGGAGCAACTTCCGCAAACGACCCACGCGCGCGCGTAGACCCCCAGACATGCGGAACATGCGGAAGTTGAAGCGTTGAAAATGATTCAAAGGCCCAAGACACAGGTGATGCGGAACATGGGGAAGATGCGGAAGTTGATTCCTGAGGCGCCAGCCATGTTCCGCATGTTCCGCATCTGTGGGACCCCACGCGCGCGCGAGGAAGTTGCCGGAGTGCGGAAGTTGACCGCCGTGCCATCGGCCATCCGAGCCGCATTTGGTTGCTACGACGTTCACCAAGACCGGAGGCACCCGCTGCGTCCGAATTCCGACGCGTTTGCGGGCCACCCCAGCGTTTGCGGCGGGACGCGTTGCGGGTGCGTTCGGGTTGGGGCGGCAACTCGACTACGTCGGGCGCCAACCGTTGCGACGTGGGCGAACGGGGCGCGTTGGGGGCGAAAGTCGGGGCGGTAGATAGCAAGCGGTAGTGATATGGCGGCGGCGGTGAAAACCCGGAAACGACCGACGGTGAGACCGGAGTTTGTGCGGTTGGTCTCGCTCTCCCGGATCATTCCCTGTCCGGAAAACAAGCAACTCTACCGGCTGGTCGATCCCCGCGACCCGGACATACAGGCCCTGGCCGAGAGCATCCGCGAACACGGCGTCCGCGAGCCGCTGGTCATTACCGAGGACGGCTACCTCCTGTCCGGCCACCGCCGGCGGGTAGCGGCGAAGCTCGCAGGATTGACACGGGTGCCTTGCCGGATCGAGCCCATCCGATATGGCGAGGCGTCGACCGACGAGATTGTGCAACTGCTGCGTGAACACAACCGGCAGCGGGTCAAATCCCTGGACGAGATGCTCCGCGAGGAGGTCGTATCGGCCGATCCCGATCTGGCCCATGTCCGGCTGTTGGAACATCGCCGGGACCGGTCGGACATGTCCGACCGGCCGTCGTCGACCGTTGAAATGTCCGGCCGGAAGGGCCGAAAGCGTATCAGCGAACAGAAACGGGCCATGACCGAGGCCGTAATGGCGGCCATCGGGGAACGCCGCGAATACTGGCCGCTGTCCGATCGACAGATTCACTACGTGCTGCTCAATGATCCTCCCCTGCGCAACGTCACGCGACCGGACTCCCGGTATGCCAACGACCGGGCCAGCTACGGCGACCTGTGCGACCTGCTGACCCGCGCCCGGTTGACTGGGGAGATTGTTTGGCGCGCGATCGGCGACGAGACCCGGCCCACCACGCAATGGCGCTGCCACGCCCATGCGCAGGCGTTCATTCACGAGCAAGTTGACGAACTGTTCCGAAATTATGCCCGCGACCTCCAACGCACGCAGCCCAACCACATAGAGATCGTGGCCGAGAAGCTGACGGTGCGGAACATCGTCGAGCGCGTCGCATCGCGGTTTTGCCTGCCGGTGACCATCGGTCGCGGCTATTGTTCGATTACCCCTCGCTACGACATGGCCCAGCGCTTCCGCCGGAGCGGCAAGGAGCGCCTGATCGTGCTGATTCTCAGCGACTTCGACCCGGACGGCGAGGCGATCGCCGAGTCGTTTGCCCGCTCTATGCGCGACGACTTCGACGTTGTCGAGTTGGTACCGGTGAAGGTGGCCCTGACCGCCGAGCAGGTAACCCGGCTGGGACTTCGGTCCGGGATGCAGGCCAAGCGCGGCTCGGCGCAGTACCGCAAGTTCGCACGCCAACACGGTACGAACGTCTACGAACTGGAGGCCGTGCCGCCCGACGTGCTCCAGCAACTGCTCACCGAGGCCATCGACGCCGTGCTCGATGTGGAGGCCTTGAACGGCGAAATCGACGCGGAAAAAAAGGACGCGGCGTTTCTGGAAGAAGCCAGGCAGCGTGCGTGCCTGGCGCTGGGCGAGATGAGAGGAGAGATAACGTGAACATTGAAATGATCCCCATTGGAGCGATCACAGAGTACGACCGGAACCCGAGGCTGAATGACGCCGCGGTCGGGCCGGTGGCGGAGTCGATCCGGTCGTTCGGCTTCAAGGTGCCGGTCATTGTTGATGGCGAGAACGTGCTGGTGGCCGGTCACACGCGGGTCAAGGCGGCGCGGCAACTCGGAATGACGGAAGTGCCGGCCGTACGCGCCGACGATCTGACGCCGGAGCAGATTCGGGCCTTTCGCATCGCGGATAACCAACTGCACCAGCTGTCCGACTGGAACGTGGAGCAACTGGCGGTTGAGCTGGGCGAACTGCAAGGCATGGACTTCAATCTCGATGTGTTGGGCTTCAGCGAGGACGAGTTGGCCAAGTTCCTCGACCCGGGCGTCCAGGACGGGTTATGCGATCCGGACGCCATTCCCGAGCCGCCGGATGCCGCGATCACCCAGCCGGGTGATCTGTGGATTCTCGGCGACCACAGGCTGCTCTGCGGCGACAGCGCGTCTGCCCAAGACGTGGACCGGCTACTCGGCGGTCAGCCCGTTCATCTGATCAACACGGATCCGCCCTACAACGTCAAAGTCGAGCCGCGGAGCAACACGGCCATTGCGGCGGGAATGAGTTCGTTCAGCAATCCCGACGCCCATCTCCACCACCAGAAGTTCGACCAGGCCCGCGGCGTAGCCGACCCTACGAAAGCGCGGGCCAAGATGCGCCCCAAGGACCGGCCGTTGATGAACGACTACGTGACCGACGCGGAATTCGACCAACTGCTGGACGCGTGGTTCGGCAACATGGCTCGCGTGCTGCAACCGGGGCGGTCGTTCTACATCTGGGGCGGCTACGCCAATTTGGGCAATTACCCGCCGTTTCTGAAGAAGCACGGGCTGTATTTCAGTCAGGGCATCGTATGGGACAAGCAGCATCCGGTACTGACGCGCAAGGACTACATGGGCGCGTTTGAAATCGCGTTCTACGGGTGGCGCGAGGGCGCGGCGCATCACTTCCTCGGCCCGAACAATGCCACCGACCTCTGGCACGTCAAGAAGATCCCGCCGCAGCAAATGGAGCATCTAACGGCCAAGCCCGCGGAACTGGCCGTGCGGGCGATTCAGTACTCGTCGCGTGCGGGCGAAAACGTGCTCGACCTGTTCGGCGGGTCGGGATCGACGCTGATCGCGTGCGAGCAGACGGGACGGCGGGCGTTTCTGATGGAACTCGACGCGCTCTATTGCGACGTGATTGTCGACCGCTACCAGCGCTTCACCGGCAAGCCTGCGGTTCTGGAGCGCACGAGCGAGTCACCAATTCCGATGAAGCCTCGCGAGGAGGCCATGCGATGACGTGCGTTGGGACTGTCCTGCCGGAGAGACGCCCCGGACATTGCCGAGGCGTTTGGGGAGGGCGTGAAATGTGGGGCGCGCTATCCGTTGAACGCGAACAGGCCGCGATCAGTCTTGGTGAAGCGCGCGTCTTTGCCTTTGGTGTTGGCCTCGCGCATCATGGCGGCGTACAAGGTCGCGTGCGGCGTCTTGCCGTTCGGGCTGGTCCAGAGGCCCTTGGCGGCCATCTCGGCGATCAGGTCTTGGGCCCGCATGGGCTTGCCGGCGCTCTTCAGGACTTGCGCAGCGGCGTCCAGGGCGCTGACGCGCTTGGGCTTCTGGCCGGTCGCCGTTTTGATCTTCGGATCGCCTTTCGGTTTGCGCTCGCTTTTGGCATTCTTCGGGTTCTCGCTCGATCGCTTCTTCGTGGCATTCTTCTTCGGCATGTCATTCTCCTTGTCTGTGGTCTCAGTCTCCGATGGGCGACACGCGTCGCCCTCTACGCCCGCATCCGGGCCTTCGTCGTCCGATTGGTCGGCGCTTTCGTTCGCGCAGTGCTCCGCCCAGCACGCCTGGCACAGCGGTTTGCCCATGTGCGTCAGGGCCACGTGCATGCCGCACCCCGGCGTCGCACATCGATTCGGATCGTATTGCGGCCCGGCGTCGTCGGCCGTTTCGGACTGGGCCTCCGCCGTCGGTCCGCCGGTCTTTGCCGCCGTTGGCTCGCCGGTCTCCGCCGCCGTCGGTGCTCCGGCTTCCGCTGTGCCGACTTCGCACCGCAGGCGCTGGGCGCTCTTGATGCGGACCTTGCGGTGGGTCGAGACGTTGGTCCCGTCCCAACCTCCGAACCGGCTCGCCGCATCGATGCGCACCCGCGCGAGCTGGCCGCTGACCTTGGCGCAATAGGTGCCGCCAATCTGCACCTTGTCTTTTTTCATGCAATACTCCTCGTTCCAAAGCTCATGCTCGGCCGCGCCTACGCGACGCGGCGTTGTGGACATCGGTCAATCGCGTGCGGGCACGAACAGTTCGCCGGCCTCCCAGACCTCGCGGCCGAATTGGGTCTGGACCACGTAGGACCAGGCCCCGACGCCGCTGCGCCGGTGGGTGCAGACCCGTACGATGCGGCCCGGCTCGGCGTCTTCAATGGAGACCACGGTCGTGCCCGGCGTCAGTCGCCGGTTGGCCCGGGTCGTTTCGTCGATCTTCAACATCGTTGGCTCCTTCGCGTTGGGTACGCCCCATGCGTACAACGCCATGAGGGCGATTCCGCCAAACACAATCAAGGCCGATTCCGAAGAACCGCGGCGAATTCCGCAGATTCTTTTCGCGGCGATTACGGTGACGGTTCGATGCATTCAGTGCGTCGCATGCCGTCCGGTGTCCGTTCAATGCACGCGTCCACCGTGCAGTCACGGAGGAGGGCGGCATGATCATCGACGCCACGCATGCGACGCCGTCGGGCCGAGCTCGCCGCACGCTGGAGACGGTCGTCTTCGAGCGCCCGCGCTGTCCGAAGTGCGACGGCGTGCGTCTGCGAAAATTCCGCAGCATTCGCGATCAGGGCGACGGCTCGTCGCTGGCGTGGGTCCGATGCGAGAACGCGGCGTGCGGACATCGGTTCCGCGTGCTACGCGAGTGACGGCACAGTGGTTCCAGCGGTTGGAACGAAACTGGATGATCATGGCTACGATGCACGCGATGGGAGGTTGCGATGCCGACGATGCCCAAACAGCACCGACCACGAACGTTGCAGGCGCCGCCGGGCGTGGGACGGCCATCTGCCACGCGGCGCGGGTACGGGGCGCGATGGCAGCGATGGCGACGGCTGGTACTTCGGGAACGCATCTGGTGCGCCGACCCGTTCGGTCATCACGAGTCGGACGGCAGGCGACTTGTGATCGCCGAGCACGTGGACCACATCGTTCCGCTGGCGGACGGCGGCGCGAATGACGCGTCGAACCTGCAATGCTTGTGCGCGACGTGCCATGCGCGGAAGACGGTCTTTCACGACGGCGGGTTCGGCAGAGCGCGGCGACGCATGACGACGACTGTGCAGTGCGTGGTAAGAGGACCACAGAGACAAGAGACAGAGGCTCAAGAGCATGTGTGACAGAGGCGTTTCGCAATGTCGCATCGTGGTTAAGAGCGCGGTGATCGAATGCAAGATCGATGGAATAGCGATAATGCAGAGAACCGCATTCTTTTGGCAGAATGGAGCAAAGCGTGCCTCTCTACCTCTATGACAGTGTAGTGCCTGTGCGTGGCACCTACCAGGGCCGGTCGAAAAGCTGGGGAGAATTGCGATAGACCACGCGTCCACCGTCACGCGAAAATTCGAGGGTTTTGGCATAGGGGGGTGGGGGTCAAAATGGCCCTTTTTGGGCTGAAAACGCGGTTTTTGAGGCGTGAAGCGCCGCTCGGAGCCGGAAATGGCCCGGAAACCGGGCCGATCGGGGCCGGCGAACGCGGGCGGCGGGGAGGATGACAGGTCATGGGTAAACGCGGCCCCAAACCGACGCCGACGGCGGTCCTGAAGCTCCGCGGCAGCACGCTGGTGTCGCGGCGGCGGGAGGCGTCGGAAGTGCGTGGTCCCGATGGAATCCCGGACTGTCCGGACTGGCTCGACGATGAGGCCAAACTGGCTTGGGACGAGGTCGTCCCCATGCTCGACGGCATGGGCGTGTTGAAGCGCATCGACGGCAAGGCCCTGGCCCGCTACTGCCGCACCTGGTCGCGGTGGCGGAAGGCCGAACAGTTCATCGAGTCCAAGGGCGAGGTCTATCCGCTTCGCGACGATTCAGGCAAGGTCAAATGCTTCATGCCCTGGCCGCAGGTCGCGATCGCCAACAAATTGGCGCAGCAACTCACGAAGTTGGAAACCGAGTTCGGCATGACACCCAGCGCCCGGGCGCGGATTCAGATTCCGGTCTCCGACGTGGGGACCATGAACAGCGCCAAGAGCCGGTTCTTCGAGGCCGGGTAGCGATCTCGCCGTGACGGTCGACGGAAAGCGGGACATGTCCGACTCTTGCACGAGCACGGCACCGGCGACAACGATTCCCGGCTACGATCCATTCGCCACCGCCGGCGACTGCCACTTCGACGAATCCGCCGCTCAACGGGCGGTGGACTTCTTCCACGAGTGCCTGACGTTCACGGCGGGCGAATGGCGCGGCCAACCATTCATACTTCAGCCGTGGCAGGAGGCGATCGTCCGCCATCTCTTTGGCTGGAAGCGACCTGACGGTCGACGGCGCTACCGCGAGGCGTTCATCTATGTTCCCCGGAAAAATGGAAAAAGTGAGCTTTGCGGCGGTCTCGGCAACCTGCTGATCTTCGCCGATCACGAGCCGGGGGCGCAGGTCTATTGCGCCGCGGCCGATCGCGAGCAGGCCCGGCTGGTGTTCAACGCCGCCAGGACGATGGTAGTGGCCGAGCCGGAGATGGCGGCGCGAGCCAAGGTGTACACGCATGCCATCGTGTACGAGGCCTGCGGATGCGTGCTGAAAGTGATCAGCGCCGAGGCCTACAGCAAGCACGGGATCAACGCACATGGCATCATCGTGGACGAACTGCACGCCCAGCCCAATCGCGATCTGGTCGATGTCCTGACCACCTCGACCGGCGCCCGCCGTCAGCCGCTGATCGTGCACATCACCACGGCCGACTTCGATCGCGAGTCGATCTGCAACGAGAAATACGATTACGCCCGCAAAGTACGCGACGGCGTGATTATCGATTCCGCATTTCTGCCGGTCATTTACGAGGCCACCAATGAGGACGACTGGCGAAGTCCCGACGTCTGGCGGCGGGTCAATCCCAACCTGGGTGTCTCGGTCAGCATGGAATATCTCGAACGCGAGTGCCGCAAGGCCCAGGACACGCCGAGCTATGAGAATACCTTCAAACGGTTGCACCTGAACATCCGCACGCAGCAGGACATCCGCTGGCTCTCGCTCGAATCCTGGGACGCGTGCGACGGAACACCGATCGACGAGACGGAACTCGAGGGCAAGCTCTGCTTCGCTGGTCTTGATCTATCGACCACCACCGACCTGAGCGCTCTGGTCCTGGCGTTTCCCGATGATGACGGAAGCGTGACGTTACTGCCGCAGTTCTGGGTGCCGGCCGACAACGCCGTGAAACGCGAACGTCGCGATCGCGTGCCCTATCAGACTTGGGCGCGTCAGGGTTTCATCGAGATGACGCCCGGCAACGTCATCGACTACCAGCGCATCCGCGGACGCTTCAAGGAACTGCACGAGCGGTTCGCGATCCGCGAGATCGCGGTGGACCGCTGGAACGCCACGCAGCTCATCACCGAGCTTTCCGACGCCGGCCACCGCGTCGTCCCCTTCGGCCAGGGTTTTAAAGACATGACCGCCCCGACCAAGGAGCTGGAGAAGCTGGTGATCAGTGCCACACTCCGGCACGGCGGAAATCCGGTCCTGCGCTGGATGGCCAGCCACATCTCCGTCGAAACCGACGCGGCAGGGAATCTCAAACCCTCGAAGAAGAAATCCACCGACCGCATCGACGGCCTGGTCGCGGCCATCATGGCCCTCGGCCGCCTCCAGCTCCACAACCGCAACTGGAAGCCGGGCGTCAAGGTCCTCTGGCAGGATTGACCATCCTCCGACCCTGCCGTGCGGCCCAGCCGATCTCCGACGCCGGCCGGGCGTAACTCGGTCCTGACCGGCGATGGCGCGCCGCAGGCCGCCACCCCATCTTCTGCACGCTCCGCGGCCGGCCGATGTCCGACGCCTACGTCCGTGTCATGCTCAAGCGCCTCGCCGCCCGCGCCGGGATCGACAAACGCGTCCACGCCCACCCTTGACCAACGACCGACGCTTCGCGTCGAAGAGCCGGGGGGTACCCGGCGTCGTTCGTCAAGGGCCGGCGGCTTCCGCCACACCCACGCCGCCCAACTCCGCGCCGAGGGCGTGGACATCGCCATCATCTCCCGCCAACTGGGACACGCCTCCATCACTACCACCGCCCGCTACCTTGACCACCTCGCGCCGAGGGCGGTGATTGAAATCATCCATGCGAGGCATTGGGCTGCAATGTGAAGATAGGCTGTTTGTGCGGTGTATCGCAAGTACGGGGTCTTAGCGCCTCACCCGATTCGATTGCGTGGTTGACTTGGTTCACGCGCAGATAGCGGCCCGGTGCCGCACGAATTCACCGGCCAACTATCGAGGACGTGGTTAACGATGTGTGGCGGCACTTCTTACGCGATCCTACAACCGTCCTTGTTCCGGCCGCTCGCTTGAATCTCGTCCAGATCCTGCGGCCAAAGCATCTCGCGTTTGCCCTCGGGATTACGGAAGTTCATGCCCAGCGCGCAGCCAAAGCCGTAGCTGTTGTAGAGCGCGATGGCACGCTGGTGCTCCCTCGCGGTGCGGCAGCGCAGGATGGCGTAGTAGAGCATCATCTTGGCGGCGTTCTGACCCGCCTCGGCCGGGGTCATCTCGGACCAATCTTTGGGTACACCGGCGGAGTAAATGACTTCGCCGACTTTCTCCATGAACCAAAACGTCATTCCGAAAGCGGCGGCGACCAGTGCCTCCTTGGACCAACGTAGTGTAACCCGCCATTCCGTCGGGCCGACCCGCTCCATTGAATCGGCTGGGGCCGGCGGGGCGGCAGCCTCCACGTGCAGAAACTTCCTGCCGTCCCTATGCTCAAAGCGGAATCGACGAGGCAAGGGCCAGCGGGCCGGCAGGATGCTGATCCGCACCGCCTGCCGACTTCCTCCCCAGCCCATGGTGATCCGATCGGGGAAATAAGCGACCTCGCCAACGCGCAAGCCGCGCCGCGCACGGGCGAAATGCTTATCCAACTGGGACCGCAGCCGATCCGGCTGGCAGAAATAGGACTTCACCTCGGCAACCCCCGCGACGACAATCGATCGATTCGACTTTGGTGAACGGCGCTCGGCCAGAATGTGCAGGTCGCCTCCCTTGGCGAAACCTGCCCCCCGCGACGCGGACGCCCAGACCGCGTCGCCAACGTAGAGCCGGGCTTCGCGCGGGACGCGTTTCTCACGTTGCATCTTTCGCAAAATGTGCAGGCAAGGTTCCACCGCAAGAATCTCCGTGATCGCGCCTTTGAAGCAGTTGACCATGTGGCTGTAAATGAAGGCGATCACCGAAGTAGTCTCGTCGTCGGTCAACCGTTTGCTCCGCAGCGCGGCCGGAATGTCGCCGGCATCTTCGTACGGACCGTCACTCAGGAAACGCAGGAACAACGGAGCGCGGCCGTCCTCGTGAATGCGACCGATGGCAGCCGCAAGCGCATGGCGGAAGATGGCCAGTGCGGAACGGCCGTCATGGAAGGTTGCTCCGTGCTTCAGCCCTGCGCGCAGCGCCGCATGAACGTCCTGCGCCAGTGCGTCCTCGAGCAAATCGAATCCGACCGTCTTGGCAAGAGCAGGCCCGATGGTGCCGGTTATCGCACTCATGTTCTCCCTTCACAACCTGTTGAACGTGGCGCTTCGCCGTTTAATCCGTGCCACCATGCTCCAACGGCACGATTGAGTCGATCGGATCCGAATTCTCGCGCAGACCAGATTGGTTGTCCATTGATTACACGCGTGGTTGATTGAAATTGTTGAACGGAATCGCAGTCTCTCAGCCGCGGAAACAGCAACGAACAATCTCCGTGGCGTTGGGCGGGACTTGCTTCAATGGGTCCGCAGCGGATCACCCGCGGCAACATCTAATCGCCGCCGCCGGGCCGAACCGCCTCCACCGGCCCAACGCCGACGGCCTCGCCGTCGACGCGACCGCGTCCGCCGAGGTACACCGGCCGCTGCGCAGACCGATCTGCGGCCTGACGGGCGAGGAGATTCGCTTCTTCACCGACGGCTACGCCTGCCCGATCGGCAAGTTCACCGTGAAGCTGCAGACCTACAACCGTCGCGCGACCAACGTCACGGTTCGGCCGCCCGTCCCGACTGCGGGTGGCACCGACGCGCCGCCCGCTCCGGTTCCGCGCGACGATTGGCCGCTCTGGGCCAAGACGATCGCCCGCCTCGCGACCCCCAAGGACCGCGGCGTCAACGACACCATCGCCCGCACCATCCGCCCCGTCGGCGGCGACGCTTTCGAGAATTGGTTCCTCGCCCTCACTGGCCACCCCTGCAACGGCGATGGCCAGCCGGAGCGGTTCAACGCCTCAAACTTCTTTAATTGACTTGGCTCGGCTACCGGATGATCGCGTAATCCGCTCAACGCGAGGAGCAATCACGACGCTGTAAGTGCCTTGATATAAACAGCTTACGTCGGTGACTTACGTCGATAACGGGTGTGCGAAGTGGCGGACATCGCGTTTACACTGAAGATTCCGTTTTTTTCTGGACTGATTCGTCAACGGTGGCTATTCTGCGCGACTCGCCTTCCTGTCGAACGGATATGCAACTGAGACCGGTCGGGAGCTCACCGACCCGTCGCGGACCAGCACACAGGGTCTTCCTGACTGTCGGCACGATGTGCCACGGTTTTCAGAGTCGCACGGCTGACGGATCGGCCTTGATCCCCGCGCACGGACGGCGCCTTGGCGCAGGGGCCCGATTGTGTCGTGTGGTTACCTTTTGACCGCGGACCCGCAGACGGCGGAACTCACGGCGAGCGTCGTGCGGGCGTTGGAGCGATTGGGCGCGACTGTCGAGCGCGATCCGGGCGTCCATCCAAGCGGCTTTCCGTGCGTGATCGTCAGCACACCGAGCCGCGCGCTGACGATGTGCATGCGAGCCCGCAGTCGAACGGCGGGACGCCGCCTGGTGGTGGTCGGTGGTGCGGACTGGCAACGCCTAGACCTGGAGACCACCACGGAGTTGCTTCGGGCGGGCGCCGACGAGGTGCTGCCCTGGGACGACGGTCCCGGCGCGGAAGCGGCCGCGTCGCTGCTCGATCGCTGGAGTCAGATTGAGACCGAGCTTCACCACCCGCGCGTGCTGAAGAGGCTCGTGGGCCGCAGCCCGGCCTGGCAACGATCGCTCCGCGAGGTCGTGGAGGCGGCGTTGTACAGCCAGGATTCGGTGCTGTTAACCGGCGAGACTGGAACGGGCAAGGAGCTCCTGGCGCAACTGTTGCACACCTTGGATCCGCGCAAGCCGAAGCGCGACCTGATCGTCGTCGATTGCACCACGCTCTCCCGGGAGCTGTCGGGAAGCGAGTTGTTCGGACACGAGCGCGGGGCGTTCACCGGAGCGTTGTCCAGCCGGGACGGCGCCGTGGGGCTTGCCGACGGGGGAACTCTGTTCCTCGACGAGATTGGCGAACTGCCGCCGGAGCTTCAATCGCGGCTCCTGCGCGTGCTTCAGGAGAAGGCCTACAAGCGCGTGGGCGACGATTCGTGGCGACGATCGGACTTTCGTCTGGTCTGTGCCACCAATCGAGACCTGGCCGCCGAGGTTGGCGCCGGCCGTTTTCGTCGTGATCTCTATCATCGCGTCGCAGGGGTCACCTGCCATGCGCCGCCTCTTCGTGATCGGCAGGAGGACATTCAACCTCTTGCCGAACACTTCGTCGCGGAAGCGTGCCACGATCGTTCTGGTACGCGAATCTCGGAAGCCCTCCTCTCCTACCTTCGGGCGCGCGACTATCCCGGCAACGTGCGCCAACTCCGGCAGTTGGCCGGCGCGCTCGTGCGGCGACACGTGGGCCGCGGTCCCTTCACGCTCGGAGACCTTCCCCATGACGAACTCGAACAGTTGATCGCGGCTCCGGTGGTGGGGGCGTGGCGCAACGGTCTCATGGAATCGATGGTTCGAGCCGCCTTGGCCGACCACGCACGTTTGCAGGATATCGGTCGTGCCGCCGAGGACGCCGCCATACGGATGGCCATTCAGGAGAGCGGCTCGGTTCGTGCGGCCGCGGCGAAGCTGCAGGTTTCGGAACGGACGATTCAACTCCGGCGGGCGGGGGCGAGAGTTGATGTTGATAACGAATCGGCCGATTCGACGGTTGAGGTCGCGGCGCCGGTGGGCGCGCCGGGGAACGGCCGCACACTACCCAATTAACGCGCGGTCACGGATTGCAGAGTGGATCGCGGTTGGTTCCACGGGCCCGCGCGAACGCGCCGAATTCGTTCCCGCGGCGGCGGCTGGTGAGGGTGCGGCGCGGTCCCGGCGGGCAGGCGAAAGAGGCGGGCGGCGTTTTCGTACTCGATCAGCCGGCGCGCGGCCGGCGATATTCTCAGTGCCCGCACCTTGGCCAGTTCGACGCCGGCATGCAACCACGGACCGTCGGAACCGAACAGCACCTTGTGGGGCCCGGCGCGATCGACGGCCTCTGCCAGGAGATCAAAGCGGCGCACGGCCGATGTGTCCGTGAATACGTTTCGATGGCTGGCGAGAATGTCGATGAAATTGCGTTGCGCCCGCCATTCGTCGGCGAAGCTGCCGAGGTGCGGAATGATAAACGGGACAGTTGGGTATTGCGGGGCAAAGAGCGAGACGGATTCGACTTCGCCCATGACGTCGTAAAGGACCGGAAGCCCGTGGCGCTGGGCCGAATCGCAGATTTCACGCGTGATGCGACCGTCGTAACGGTGGCATTTGATGCCCCGAAAGCCATGCACGGTCGCCGCCCGATGGACCATCGCGTCGATGCGCCCGCGGTCGCGCATGGCGTGAACGAACGCCAGTCCGGAGAGCCGCGCGGGATCGGAGGCCACGATTCCCGCGACGGCCTCGTTTGCCCGGGCGTAGTCGAAATGAAACGCCGCGAAGACGATGGTATGGGTGATCCCGGCGTCGCGGGCGCGGCGCAGATGTTCCGACACCGGGGCATCCGTGTCCCACGGGCCGGTGAACCCCTCGCCGGGGCCCGCGTGACAGTGGCAGTCAATGACAGGCAGTGGCATCGACGGATTCATCGTTCGAGCCTCGCGGGTCGAACCGGCGACAGGCGAGTGGTGGCAGCCGGTTCGAGCTTGTCCGCCGACGGCTCAGCCGGTCCGTCGCATTGCACCGCCGTCGGAAGCGCATCCCAGTAGGCTCCATGATTGGCGTCCCATCTCCGGCGTCACGGGCAGGATGCCCGTGCCACGGTGCCTATCGGGATAGACTCCACACCAACTCACGCAAGGCATACGGTTATGGAGCGCCCGCCCCACGTAGGCCGCTAGTACCCGGCCGCCCATTCATTTGCCGGGTCCTGGGCCGCATCCGGATCACCATCGCCGAATCCGTCCCCGGCGTCGGGCTCGGCCTGGCCGCTCCCGTCGTCATCACCGTCGAAGTCCGGCGGAACCGCATCGTCCGCGGCCGGCTGCGACGGGAAGGGCGTGGTCGCTCCATCCGGGGCCGCCGAGGTTCCACCGGGCGCGCCCGACGACGCGTCCGCCGCGGCCGATGGTGGTGTCGATGGACTCGCAGGTTTGAGCGCATCTTGCATCCGAGACAGATCCGCAGGCGCGATGACACCGGTTACCGGCAGCCCGTTGAGCAGTTGCCAGCGGGCGAGCGCGCCGATGAACGTCGGACTTCCGGGCGGACACATCGGGCAACCGATGATGCGGGCAATGCGCGAGGTGTTGGGCGCCCATCGGAAGCGCATTCCGGAACGCCGGTTGAGCCATCGGATTCGGGCCAGCCGTCGAGCCGCGGCCCGCTGTCGGGCTTGCATGACGCGCCAACGCCAGTGGATCGGGTTTGGTCGGCCGCCCGCCCCGTAACGACCAACCGGCGGAGCGCCGACGGGGCGACGGTGGATCGGGCGACCGTAGGCGGTGCGGCCGTAGACCGGACGGTTGTAGACCGTGCGTCCGTAGGCCGGTTGTCTGTAGACCGGACGTCGGAACACCGGACGTCCATAGGCTGGGGGGCGGTGGACGGTGCGGCCGTAGACCGGCGGACGGTAGACCGGGCGGCGGTAGATTGTTCGACGGAAACCACCGGGGGCGGGGCGGACATAACCCCGTCGAACTTCGGATTCCGGAAACTCCTCCGCGAACTCCGAGTCGTTGGCGACGGAATTCCACATGTCGCCGGCGTCCATTCCGCCGGGCGGCATCTGCGGCGCACACCGACATTGACGCCGGCACCGACAAGCGCCGGGCGAAGGGCACCGGCATGCCGTCGAGCAACCGCACGCACCGACCTGACCCGTTTGGAAGTACGACATCGAGGCTGTCATGGCATTCTCCACGGCGCCGCTACGGCGAAACGCCGGCGGCGCGAGCTCTGTTTGGATCGAAAAGGCGTATCGTGTCGATTCACCCTGAACTTCGAGCGGATCCGTCGGGGAGAACCCCGTTGCACCGCTTCGAAGACCGCTCCCTCACGCTTCCGGCTCCCTCCCGTTCAGGCTCCCGCATTGGTCGCCTTCACCCGTCAGGGCTCGGAAAGAGCCGGACTCCGGCTCGAGGCTTCGGGTGCGATCGAGCACCGGTTATGCGCTCATGGCGCCCATCTGGGCGGCCCGGCGACGCCGGATCAGGTCCGACGGCTGCGCCGCCAGCATTCCCGGCGGTTGAATACGTACGTCGTCAATGGTCAGGTCGACGCCGGTCACGATTCGATAACTGTGCACGTAGCTTTCGATTTCCGGCCGCCAGAACGTGAGCCACAGGGCCGCGAGCAGGGAGTTATTGACCTGGCTCCACGGAAGGTAGCGGATGGTAAGGAGCAGCTTCTCGCCGTAGTCGGCCAGATCGCGATAGTGACGAATGGTCGTGTCGTTCCACCCCATCGTGTTCCGCAGCGTCTCCATGTGCGGCATCCAGGCCTCGGGATAGGGCACGCCCGGACGGCCGCCGAGGAACTCGCGCATCTCCGGTCGGGCGAGCAGCCACTGTTGGACGAGCATTTCGGCCCGGGCGGTGCTGGGCAGGTCGCCGAATTGATTGTGGGCGCCCTCGGCCAGCGTGAGGTGGAGATCGCGAATCGCGTTGAGGATGGGGAACGCGTTGGCGTTCATGGTGGTGTTCATCGCGGTCCGGTAGTAGCGATCCGCCAGTTGCAGGAGGCGGTGGAAAGCCTCGACGAAACTCGAGCGCGAATCGGCCGGCACGAGCGGCGGAACGGCCCGGCCGTCGAGCTTCAGCCCGTAATGATGATCGTATTCGTAGGCCCGGCGGACGACGGTCAGACGATCCTGTTCTCGCTGGATGTAGCCCCAGAAGATGTTGTTGAGCGGACGCAGTGGCGACAGGTCGCAGCGGGTCAGCGGATCGGGTCCGACGGGGCGGCGGTTCTGAAAGCGCAGGCTGAGGGCGTTTAATCCCTGAACCAACATGCCCTGCTCAATCCAGTAGGACCAGATGAGCTCCAGCATCGGCGGGCAGCGCAGCTTGGAACGGAGAATTCCGGTGCAGTTGCCGGATCCGAGGCCGTATTCCTTGATGGGAACGTCCTGCTGATTCCCGCGAAGTTGCTGCATGAACGTGAGGACTTGGTCGAGATCCTCGGACCCAGCGCTCACTCCCCCGCGAGCACGTTTTATCGCTTCTGCGTCACCCGACATTGTGCAGCAAGTTCCCGCGTTTGATTGTGGTGGATCGAACAGCCGGTCCACGAGCGCTCGCAGGAGACACAAGTCGACCGATTGCGGGCTGAAACGCCGCTCAATCTCCGCTCTGCTGCACTCCGTCATCAAGAGTGGGCTGTACGACACCGCAGCGGCCGTGGACTCGAAGGAAGGTTCTGGACGAGAAGCCCGCTCCAGATCCTCTTTCACAAGGAACTCCCGCCTCGGCTTTCGTTTCGCCGGGCCGTTGCAGCAATCTTCCAGCAACGCCGCTTGACAGGCGACGAAAATATCGGCGGCCTCGCGGATCTGCTCGTATGCAATCGAGCCGCGGAATTGAAAGTGATCCGCACCGAGCTCGCTTTTCACATGGTCGCGTCCGTCTTGGAGGCGTGGCGAGAGTGCGGAAGCGTCATCAGTGCAGAAAATGGACGTGATGAAATTCGAGAAATGCGGATACGCCAGCGAGTTCGTGGCCGCACGGACGGCCTCGAAGAAGACCGTGAAGGCGTCGGAATCGGGCGGCGGCACCGGCGGTTGCAGTTGAACGGTAGTAACGGTTGCCATGAAATCTTCCCTTCTCTCTATGACTTCGCGCGCACCCTCCGAAGACCGGCCTTAACCGGCCAGGGCGAACGGGCGCGGCTCGTGTTGCATCCCTCGAACATGCGACGCCCGCACGGTGTCGCGTAATGCCCAGTAGCGGAGCAGGCGGCGGAGCAGGCCGGCTTCGGCGGACGCGCCGACCACGCCGTCGCATCGCGCCTGCCCGACCACGGCGAGGGCTACGGTCGGCGCCAACCGCGCAAAGACGTCGTCGCCCCGACGATGGGCGGTCCACAGCCGTCTCAGTTGCGCCGGCGAACGATCGGACAACGGAAACGCATCGCCCAGCCGGGCGCCGCCCAATCGAAGCGGCCGAAAGTCCAGAATGCGGCGGACGAACGCCGGCAGCGTCGCGTCCAGCTCCCGCAAGAGCGGGGCGTGGGCCACGCGATTCGAATCCAGCGGATAAAAGGATTCCCAGATCGCCGCGAGGCGGTCCCACTGCGGATCGGGGAACATCGCCTTTCCAAACGCGGCGCTGAGCTTCACCCGAATCCAGGGCGTCGGGTGGGGATCATCGAGGATCAGCCGCGTGACGAAGGGGGCCGGGAGGCTGACCACGCCCATCAACCCCATCGTGGCCGCGACGCCGATGCGGGCCACGCTCCAGAAGTCCGCGATGATCTCGGAAATCCAACGCTGGAAGCACAACCAGGCGTCGCGGGATCGCCCCGCCTGCGCCGCGGTCTTTCCGAGCGCTGCGTGCAGCGGGCCCACCAGATCGAGCAGTTCGGCCCCCTGGTGACCCACCTCGTGGACCAGTGAGCCCGCGATGGCCGTGCCGATCATCCGCTCGCGGGGCACGCGGATGATGGCCACGGGCGAAACTCCACCGCCCGGCAGACGCGTGCGAATGCGACGAATGGCCGCCCCCGCGCCGCGATCCAGGTGGCAGATCAGGGGCGGAACGTCGAGCGGATTGCCGGGCAGCGCGAGCGCGTCGGCCGCGGCGGCATCCAGCCCGGCGATCAAGTCGCCGTAGCCGTGCTGGCTGCGTTCGGCGAGTGCATCGGCGAAGACGTCGAACTGGGTGATGACGGATAAGAATCGCAACCGAATGGAGGTGAAACGCCGTTGAGCTTCGGCGGGCGACGCCTGAACTCCGGCGGGCGAACTCAACCACCGTAGAAACCCGTGCACCGCGGCGCGAAGCGATCGGCGTCCGCGCGACAGCAGGGTCTCGATGGCGGTTTGCGCCGCGATGGTCGGGGCCGCGGCAACCACCATCGGAAGCGTCAGGGCGAACGGCCGCATCTCCCGAAGCCGTTCCAGCAACGCCCGTGCTTCGCACTCGAGCAATCGCACGGCGTAGGCACGGAGCATGGCGGGTTTCCTTCCACACGCAGAAACGCCGACCGGAACGCCCGATCGGAAACGACGTACGGGTTAGTGAACGTTCAGGACGATGATGTTGCGACCACGGCGCACCCAACGACCCGCCGCGGAATGCGGACGTCGAACACCGGGGCGTCGAGGCGCGCGGCCCGGTCCGGTCGGGTAACCGCGGCCGGCCGGCGACGGCTGGAACGGGAAGGCTGGAGGCGGGGCGTTGATGCCCGCGGTCACACCCGTGGTGGCCTGACCGCCCAACTGCCCGCCGAGATCGACGTTCCAACCACCGGGGGACCGAACATGCAGACCGCCCGCGGCGCCGCCCATCGCCTGGCTGCCGGCGGAACCACTTCCCGAGAAACCGCCGAGGACGGCGCTGGCGACACTCGGAAGCAGGCGCCCGGCGATCGAGCCGATGGTGGACAGAATTTCTTCCTGGGCAAACACCTCGCCCTCGGGTAGTTCGTTGAGCTCACGGGCGGAGTCGATGCCCATCCGAATAATGCGGCGGGCGACGTCGAACTCCTGGTCCTCCTGGGACAGGCCGGCGGTTTCGCCCAACGCTCCGGCGGCCGCGCCGCCCAGCGCGGTGCCCAAAGCGCCTCCGATGACCGTACCTGCGCCGGGAATCACGCTGCCGACCACACCTCCAAGTGCTCCTCCCAGCGTGGGGAGGGCGGTCTTTGCCACCTTTTTGAGCACCCCGCCGAGCGTTCTGCCGAGCCCGGATCGGGCGAAGCGCCGAAAGCCGCGGCCCGCGCGACGAAGAAATCGACCCAAAAACTGGTCGAGTTCTTGCTCGGTACCGACGCTCAGAAGTTCCGCTGCCAGATTGAACTCCTCTTCCGGGTTTACCTCGCCGGTGTAGGGGTTGATAAGCTCCCCGACGCCAACCGACGCCATCTCGCCGAAGGCCGCTGCTTCGCCAAAGGGCTGGGTTTCGCCCTCGGCCGCGGTCTCGCCGTAGAGGCCCGCTTCGCCGTAGAGTCCGACTTCGCCGTAGGGACCTGCTTCGCCGTACGGTCCGGTCTCGACCTGGCCGTAGCCTCCCTCGAACTGCGGGGCGGCTTCGTAGAATTCAGGGGACATTGGTCCGGCCTCCATGAATTGTTGTGTGCGGTCGGTTTGGTGCATGACGAACTCCTTTGGGTATTGTGAGTGCGAGACAGTCAACGCTGGACTGATAAGCAAGCCGCGTGCCAGGCGTTACCGGCGTTGGCTGGCACAAACCAAGGGCGGGGGGCGCAGTGTATTGCGCAATTCGACGCCGGAGCCCGAAGCGATGTTCGTAGATCATGGACGCCGCGCGGGTGCGGGAGTCGGGACCCAGCATGTCGGGGAGTCGGTGATTGGGTGAGAACGACTCAACTCCGTCGGAGTTTGACGCTCAACGCGCTGCCCGACGGATGAGCCCGTTGCCCATTCGTCCAATCGACTGGGGAACCAAGCGTTGTTCTGACTGCGGTTCGACGCGGCCGACGATATCGCCGGCGACGCGGCCGACGCGCTGCTCCCCGACGTGCCCGATCGCCACTTCCGCACCGATCTGCCGGGAGTGTTTCCTTCTCGGGCCCGGTTCTACTCGCCGCACCTGGCCGATTCCTGACGCCGGACCCCGACGAATCCGCCCTCCCCGCGGCCACCGCCCTGGCGCTCAACGCCGCGAACGTGGGGGTGCTGCTGACCGCGTTCGACGCCCCCACTCCGAACCGGCTTTGGCCGTCTCATTCGGAGTAGGGAACGCTACGCGAAACGGGTGTCTCTCCCCGGCGCGAGACATTTTGTTCGAGGAGGGTGGCGTTCCCTCTAGTTCCACCGCCCTAAAGCCCAGATTCTACGATGGGTCTCGGCTGCGTACCAGACTGGATGCGTCAGGCTCAAAGCCCTGCCGGCCAGGCCAATCACCCGCAAGGCGGTCAGCGGGATGCTGCGGCGCTTGCGGTGGCGCCGTGGAGAGGCGGTGCTCAGACGCCGGTACCTGGAACGACCGAGACCCGGGCCATGAACAGCCGCATGGCCTCGCGGCGCTCGTCCGGCGTCAGGCCCGCGGCATCGAGCAGGTGGTTCCAGTTGTTCCGCAGGTCAGTAAGGCTCTGCACGCCGGAGAAACCCACGCCTCCGGCCTTGCGGACGTACACGAGGTCCTCGGATTCGCTCACGGTGATTTCGGCGATGGCCGGGTCGGTCAACGTCTCGCCAAGCACATAGCCCACGATGGCCGCCATGAACGGCGACATCTCGGTGAAGCGGTCGGGATGGAGCTTCTGGGCCAGCGTGGTCATGGCAGAGTCTCGAATCAGCTTCGTCGTTATAGCGGCTAATCAGTAGCTGGCAAAGAATGCGGCCGATTCCTCCGGGTTGTGGCCGCGGCGGTCGTGGAGCTTCGTCGTGGATGGCTCGCGGTATGGCCGATTCTTATCATTCAACTCAGGTCTCGCTAACCAGCTTTTGCTTCGACTAATCGCAGCGGGGCGGGATCAGCCTTTATGTCGTGCGATTCGATGCACGGCCCCCGGCGGCTCCAGCCATCCAGTTCAACCATCAGAGTTCTCTGAGATGACGAAGAGGGCCTGAGCTTTCTTGCGAGAAGACTCCCGAATCGAGCGTCGTGAGTGGATACGAGCATCTGTCGCCTATCCTTCGCACGGCGCAGCAGGTCGATAACGCCCAACAGGTTGATGTCGTCAAGGCTTTGGAGCGGATCGTCCAGCATCGCCGCGCTAAGCGGCGGGCTCGCGATGCCCAGGTTGAGCGAGAGAAAAACCGCCACCGCGAGCGCATTGACCTGGGAGCTCGAAAGCACTGCGGCCGGGTGCTCACAATCTTTGCTCTCGATCGGGTCCGTGACGACCGTTGACAGATGCCCCTTGCCTCGGGCTATCCGAGACAGAAACGTCACGATTCGAAAAGCGGGGTGAGGGTCAATCCTCGCGTAGATGCTTTGGAGGAGCGGGCTGATCTCGCCGAGCCGCTGTTCAACAACCAGCGAAGAGGTTTCACGGAGCGCCTCAATTACGGTTTGCGCCCGCTCGCCGGTCTTGTTCCGAGCCGTTATGGCTAAATCGCGCTCCGAGAGGTCTCGTTTGAGCTTGTCGGCTTCGGCCTTGAGCTCGGCTACAGTCGCGGACGCCGAAGCCTGCGCAAGCCGAAGTGCCAGCGATTCGCCCGTTTTCTGAAGCTGCACAAGCGCGTTAAACGCTTCGTCCGCAGCCGCGATGGCGATTGCGATGCGCGCTTCGGAATTCTCATTGCCGGTGCCCGGCAAGTCCAGCTCGGCCATTCTCTTCGTAACTGAGTCGCGCACGGCTTGAATGCTTGCTATCTGCTGCTCCGCGGATCGAAGCGCAAGCTCGCAATCTGCCAGGCTTTTCTCCCGCGCGGAGAGCGAAGCCAGAAGACTGGCGAGTGCCTCCGGCTGCGTATTAGACGCGGCTTGACCAGAACTGGCCTTGGCCAGAGCCTCAAGCCGTTGTTGTGTCGCCGCCATGTCATAGCGCTGAGCGCAAACGGGGCAATGATCGCCTAGCTGTTGAAGCGCCATGATGGCCAGCGCCCTCAGCTGCTCGGTCTTCTCCTGGAGCGCCGCTTGCTGTTGTCGCATTTCGGCCAGCCGGTTTTGCTCAGCCGTAACGAGCTGCTGGGCGCCGTCCACGTTTTTCTTCGATTCGTCCCGAGCCTTGCGAAGCATCACTAAATCGGGAGGTTGCGTGACCGATCCCGATGAAAACTCGGCGGCTAATCCTCTTAACGCGGTTAGTCTTCGCTCGGTCGAGCGACGGAGCGCGTCAAGCTCCTTGATGGCGCCGTCGATGGCAAGGGAAGCCTCTCTTGCCTCCGGTGCCGTCCTTTGAGTCTTAAGATTCTGCTCTCCGAGCCCTGACCACCATGCGTCCCATTCGACAGCAGTAATCGTTCCAATCGACTGGGCTGCTTGGGCTTGAAGCGCGGATAACCGCGCCTCGATGAGTGCCAACCGGTCTCGCAAAGTACGCGCTTCGTCCACGTGCTGATTGGTCGTAGTCGTCCATCCCTTCTTCTGGCGCTCCAAACTCGCTTGGAGTTCCGTAACCCGGCCGGCTCCGACGAGCTCACTCACTGCGGAGAACCGATCTTGATCCGAAGCAGCCTCGACGAACTGGCGGATTAGGTCTTGTTGTAGATAGACACTCCGGGTCAGCACGGTGGCAAGAGCCTCTGCGGGGTCAGACGCATTCGCGGCGTCCGGCCACAAGAGTTCAAGGATCTTGCCTTCGGCTGCAGGGCCCTGGCTTTGGCCCGCCGAATCCTCTAAGGGCCTATCCCAAAAACAGTTTCGACGCCTGAAAGGTAATGCAGGCCAGGGTCATATGCAGCAAGCCCAGATAATTCTCCGGTTTCTTCTCCCAGCGAATCAGAATGCGTCGAAATCGGTTCA
>JABFSN010000112.1 GCA_013140575.1 Phycisphaerales bacterium
GGCGCAGACCAAGCCCTTGGCGAACAGGGCGGTGCATTCCAACGTCCACACCAGAATCGGCCCGCCGCCGAATATCTGATTGCCCCTGCGGCTGATGCCGGACGTCAATTTCGACGCCAGACCCGCCCCCGCCGTCGCCACCCAGTCCTGCAGCCACTCCCCCCAGCCGATTTCGTGAAGGTACGCATCGCCAAATCCGATGACCAGCGTCAGAACCACCAGCTTCACGGCAAACGCAGTGGCCTTGCGGGCGTTGTCCTGCGGCGTTTCGATCGCCACCGCCGGCGCACCGACTGATGGACCGGCGGGCGACCTGTCCTCCGGGTTAGAATCGCTGGATGGACGCATAGGGCTTCCCGTAACCGACCACGCACGAGGCTGGCGAGTCCCACCTAGTGGCCTGATCCACGTAAACCTGCGGGTGGCACTGGCAAGCGTACCCGCTTGCCAGTGTCGTCGGCCCATGGGCGATTCCGGCCATCCGCGCGCCGGCCCGGCCAAAACACGGACAACGGAGTACCGTTGTCCGTGCCACCCGAGCCGAATTTCTCGCAGGAGCGAGACTAGCCACCCGCACTACCTGAATCAACGTGGGCCGCGCTTGCCGACGAGTTTACACGTCCAATTCCATGTCCACGCCGAACTGCCGTTGACCGAAATAGTACCGTATAATAGGTGAACGGGTATCCAAACCCGCGGAAGTGATCGATCGATGCCTTTTCAACCGCCCTTGCCGTCCGAATACGCCGCCCAATCACGCGACGACATCATCGCCCGCATCCAGCGGCACAAGAACTCGTTCGGCCCGTCGTTGGTGGTCCTCGGCCACCATTATCAGGAGGACGACGTCATCCGGTTCGCCGATTTCACGGGTGACAGTCTGAAGCTCTCGCAGATTGCCGCCCGGCAGAAACACGCCCGCTACGTCGTTTTCTGCGGCGTTCATTTCATGGCGGAATCGGCCGACATCCTGACCGGTGACGACGTGGCCGTCATCCTGCCGGACCTGTCGGCCGGTTGCAGCATGGCCGACATGGCCCACATCGATCAGCTCGAGGACGCGTGGGATTTCCTGACTGCCGCCACCGACGCAACCATTGTCCCCATCACCTACGTCAATTCGTCGGCCGACGTCAAGGCGTTTTGCGGGCGACACGGCGGCGCCTGCTGCACCAGCAGCAACGCCCGATTGATTCTCGAGTGGGCGTTGGACCGCGGTCAGAAGGCGATTTTCCTGCCCGACCAGCACCTGGGCCGGAACACCGCGTGCGCGATGGGGCACGCGCTGGATTCCATGGTCCTGTACGACCCCAAACAGCGCGACGGCGGCTTGTCCGCGCAGTCCGTCCGTGATTCCACGTTCATTCTGTGGAAGGGTCATTGCAGCGTCCACGGTTTGTTCACCACCGCCAACTGCGACGAAATCCGCGGGCTCGACCCCGCGTTCAACATTCTGGTACACCCGGAATGCAGCCGCGAGGTGGTGCAGCGATCCGACTACGCGGGCAGCACCGAATACATCATCAAAACCGTTGGCGACGCTCCGCCCGGCACCAAATGGGCCATCGGCACCGAGATTCACCTTGTTACGCGGTTGGCCGCCGCGCACCCCGACAAAACCGTCCGCTCGCTGGCCGGCATCCAATGCCTGTGCACCACCATGTACCGCATCGACATCAAGCACCTGCTGTACGTGCTGGACCAACTGGCCGCCGGGCGCGTGGTCAATCGCATCACCGTTCCGCCGGACGTCAAGCGGGACGCGGTGCTTGCGTTGGACCGCATGTTGGCCAACGCGGCGCCCCAACCGGCATCGGTCGACTGATCAATACGGGTAATCGACGACCGCGTCCGGCGAACGTCCGCGGGACGACGGCGGGAGGGCGGTCGCCTGAAAATGGCGGGCTTGCGCCCGCAGTTCCGATTCGAGCGCCACGCGGGTCAACGCGAGACGTTGGTAATGGTGACGCTATCCCCGCGGCGGGTTCTTCGGATCGAACGGCGGCGGCACTTTCCATTCCCCCAGCAGACCCATCATGTCCTGCACCCCCGCGGGCCGCGGCAGGGAATACATCTCGCCGTAGCGATACCCCGCGAACGCGCCTTCGCCCGCCGCCATGGCCCGCAGATAATGTTCAATATGGTCCGCCCGTTCGCCCTCGAACTGCGATCGGTAGCACCGCACGGCCGCAACCTTGCGCTCCATCGTCTCGGCGATGTCCACCACGAACCGGCTCGGCCAATGCGTGATCTCGGCCGCAAACGGCACCGGCCGATACACCAGATGATCGATTCGATGCGGCGCCGTCCCGCCGAACCGCTCGTCCCATTTGGTCAATTGCGAATAGAACCGCGCCGCCTCGGTGATCAACTGCGCCTGATAATGATCCGGCGACGCGCCCGGCGTCCGACCGGCCATGCCGACCAACACCCGCGGCTTATGCCGCCGCAACGCGGTGGCCACTGCATACCGCGCGGTCGGTCCGTCCATCAACTCGCGATTGGGTAACGACAGGATTTCGAAATGGGCGACGCCCAGAATTTTCGCCGCCTCCGCGGCCTCGACGCGTCGCGTTTCCGGCGTGCCCCGTGGCGTCGGCTCGCCGTTGGTCATGTGCACCATGCCCACGCGGTAGCCCTGATCCACCAGTTTGGCGATCGTCCCCCCCATTCCGATCTCCAGATCGTCGGGATGCGGGGCCGTAAACACGATGTCCAGCGCCGTCGCCGCGGTCATGTCTTGTCTCCGTGTTGGTGGATCGGCCGCGCGCGCGAATATAGATGGGATTTCGCGTTCGCTCAAGCGCCGGTCAGTAGGGGTTCGCGCCTGGCCTGCGTGTCGTGCAGTCGCCCAACGACGCCGCGCTCGCCGCCGCAAACATCGTGGTACGCACGCCCGTTCCCCCCGTGACGCCCGGCGTCGCGGCCGTCGGACATCACCATGCGACTCAACGTCTCCACGCGCGCCTCCCACGTTTCGCCCGCCATCGTCCGGCTGCGCCGCAACCGCTCCGCGTGGCTTGACCGGCCGATCGCGCCCAGACACGCTTCCGCGAACGCATCCGCACCTTCCGCGGTGACCACGTCCGGCGCGTAGCGCTCCGCCTCCGGCATCGGCGTCGACACCACCGGCAACCCGGCCGCCAGGTATTCCCGCAGCTTGATCGGATTGATGAACGGCGTAAACGCATTGCACTTGAACGGCAAGATGGCCGCCTCGAACGCCGCGCAATACGCCGGCAGCTCCGCATACGGCCGATGCCCAGCCAGATGCACGTTCGAACACGATTTCAACGCCGTGATATTCGTGTGCGCCTGCCCGATCAGCACGAAATGAAGTTGCGGCAACCGTCGGGCGACGGCCGCAATCAGGTCCACATCCACCCAATGGTGCAACAACCCGAAAAACCCCACCACCGGTCCGGTCAACCGTTCGACCAATGCCGGCTTGTGTGCGTGCGGCGCCAATGCTTGGGCGAAATGATCCACGTCCACCCCGTGGCGCACGAGGTGCACGTTGACGTGCAGCGGCGCCTTGGACTGAAAAAGCGCCTCCGAACTGGTGATCACCACATCGGCCCGTTCCAGCAACCGCCGTTCACCGATCTGAATCGCATCCGGATCAAATCCTTCGAAATGCGCGAACTCGTCCACGCAATAATAGACCACCCGTTCCTCACCGAATTGCCCCGCCAGGAACGAAACGTCAGGCGCGAACGTCCACAGTTGCACCGGCTGCGCGCCGGAAGCGTGACATCGGCGCAACGCCCGCCGGATCTGCCACAGGACCGCGCGTTGATGCACGCGCCCGATGACCCCGGTCACCGGTCCCGGCACGCCCAGCGGCGTCACCTCCACCATCGCAGGCGATAACCGTCTTTCGCCCCGAAACGCACGCCATATCACCGACGCCGCCGATCGTGCGTCGCTCAGGTTCAGCCCCGGCCGGCGCGACGCGCGATAGCTCACCCAGATGATCCGATTGTGCCGGCTCAACAGGCGCATCACGTGGTGTTTGCTGGTCGGCCCCGACGACCAGTCACTCGCCACGCAGATAATCGTTCGATTCGCAATCATCCCCGCCTCGTCACCGTTGCCCCATCCTCCCCGACCCATCATTCCTTGTCGCCGCCCTCCCGGTAGTAGCGATAGTAACTGTACGGCCTCCCGTAACCCCCCGTCGGATCATCATCGCCGACCACCACCGCCCCCACGATCGGCACGCTATTATTCAACAGGTGTTTGACCGCGCGCTTGGCCAGCGGCTCCGGCGTGCGGTGCATCCGCACCACGAACAGCACTCCGGACGTCATCTGCCCGATGATCCCCACGTCGGCGACCGTCGCCGCGGGCGGCGTATCCACGATCGTGTAGTGAAATTCGCGTTGAAAACGGGCGAACGTCGCCCGGGCCGTGGGCGTGCTCAACAACTCCGGCGCCGATCGCCCGTGCGTCCGTCCCGCCGGCGCGAAAAACAAGTTCGGCACCGGCGTCGGCAGGATGATCTCATCGTACGTGGCTCGATCCTGCAGCATGTCCGCCAGACCCGGCTCGTTGGGGGCATTGACCATCTTCGCCAGCGACGAATGCCGAAAATCGCAATCCACGATCAGCACCCGCAGATGCCGGATCTCCGCCAGCGAAAACGCCAGATTCACCGTCGTCAGGCTCTTGCCTTCCTTCGGAACCGCGCTCGTCACCGCCCACATCCGCCGCTCCTGATACGGATTCTGGCTCAACAGCCTCGTCCGCAACGAACGGTATTGTTCACTCGCCAGTGACGACCGGTCGTAATACGTCACCACTTGCGGCGACATTCCCGCAACGGGGGCCGATTTCGACGTCGTCGCGTTTTCGTCAACCCGGGGTTCCGTTTCCCCCGCCGCCCCATACCATTCGGACCAGCGATTTATCGCCGCTGACATCGGATACGCTTCGCGCAGCGCGCCTTGGTCCGTCCCGCCGTCCCCGTCGCGTTTACCCTCCGTTTCCAACTCAACGCCGCGATCGCCGCCGAATCGAGACTCCGCGCACGCCGGCCCGCGCGTGGCTACGCCGCGGCCCCCGCGCCTTTCCGGCGCGAAACCGCCCGTGCCGCGCTCCCGTTCCGCCCGCGCCAACGCTTCCGCGATTCGACCCATCAGCCGGCCGCCTCCTTGCCGTCCGTCGGGCTCGACGCCACCGGTCTCCCGGACTGCCACCCCGAAATCGCCCGCTCGAACGCCTCTTTCGGCACGGCCAGCGCCCGTTCATACATGGCCCGATTCTCCAGGCTCAGGTACGCCGCCGATCCGCTGGCCAACAACATCGCAATCAACACCATCGACACCGACGGCACCACCAACGCCCGGATCAGAAACCGCCGACGGCGAATCGCAGCCGACACGATCTCGTCGATCGACTCCAGAATCGGAACCCCGATCCCCCGGCTCACCTGCCGCCGCGTCCGCACCGTCCGGTCCAGCAATTCGGCCAGCATCACCATGATGACCCCGGACACCAGTCCGGCCAGCAACGTCAACAGCAGCACGGTGGGAACCCGCGGCGACACCGGCCGGCGACCTCCGGCTGCGGGCCGTATCTTCTCGAACAGAATCCCCCGCTGGTTGTCCTCCGCCACCAGCAATCGCCCCACCTGGTCCGAATACCGCTCATACAGCAGCACGTCTTCCCGCGCTCGATTCGCCTCGGCCTGGAGCGCCGAATACTCCTTGCGGCGCTCCACGGCGTTGCGCCGCCGCCCCTCCATTTCCGCCATCTCCCCGCGGACGATCTCCTGCTCCCGCCGATTCTCCGCCAGCAGATTCTCAACCACCCGCACGTCACGTGTGGCCTGCGACAGCGCCACCCCCCACGGCCCTTCGTCCCGCGGCAGCGCCGCCGGCGTCTGCTCCACGCCCCCCACGCCGTTCACCACCATGCTCGCCGCCGTGCGTTCCTCGTCGATCTCCACCCCGATCCTTCCCATCTGCGAACGCAACGCCGCGACGTCCGGGTGCAGCTCCGTCATGCCCCGCACCGTCTTCATCGACTCGATCTCATCCAGCATCCGACGATACGCGATCGACAACTCCACGCCGCGAACGCTTAACGCCAACACCCCCCCCGGATTGACCGACGCCTCGCCGCCGTCCGGCCTCTGCGCCGTCGACAACAACCCCTGCTCCCCTTCCAACTGAATGGCCAGCTCCCGACCGCGCCGCTCCAGCGCCGCCAGCCGGTTCCGTGCATCGCCCAATTGCGGATACGTCACTCCCGGATTCAACGGATCGATCCCTTCGTGATCCGTTCGGAATGACATCAGTTCGTCCTCGATCGCGTCCACCTCCTCCAGCCGCCGGGCATGTTCCGCATCGAAATAGTCCCGCGTCTCCCGCAGGTGCGTGGTGATCCGCCCCTGCGTCATGCGGATGTAGTGATCGCGCACGGCGTCCAGCGTCGCGGTCAATCGCTCGGGGTCCGCCGACATGTAACGAATCTCGATGACGTCCAGATGCGGACTCACTTGTTGCAGGCTGACGTCCAGCCCGCCCGCGATCTTCGCCGCCAGCGCCTGGCGCCGCCTCTCCCGCGCCGCGACGTCGTCCGCCGGAATGGCGTTCCCCTCCTGGTCGAACTCCGCCAGCTTCATCGCGTCCACCACGTGCGCCGCTTCGTGCGGATTGGTCACGTCCTGAAGCAGCGTCCGCCGGAAAATCCCGAACGGCTCCTGAACGTTCCCCAGCGGCAGATTCATCAACACTTGATCGTCCCGCCGCTCAAACATCGTCGCCGCCTCGTAACGCCGCGGCACGCAAATGCTCAACACGAACGCCGCCGACGTCACCACGCAGAACGGCGCGAAGAACATCCACCGCCGAACCGAGATGACCCGCAACACCTCCGACACCGATCGCCGAAGGTCGCTGAACCCGACCGGACCGCCTTCCTCGCCACCCTGCCCCGGCATCGGCGGCTCCATGTTCATCCCCATCGGCGGCCCCTGAATCATGACCATCTACCTCGCGCTGCTTTGAACCCGCCGGGCCTCGTACTGGTTGTTTTCATCGATGAAATCGCCCGGCGTCGCGTACGCCTGAACCGCCGGCGCGATCGGATCCAGCAATTCTCGAATCCGCAGCCCCACCCATCCCAACGGCGTCGGCGGCACGTACACCACGTCCCCCGGCTGCAGCAGCACGTTTTTCCGCGTATCCCCCGTTTTGATCATCGCGTCCACGTCCACCTCGAACTCATGCCGCTTGTCCTCCACCGGGTCCGGACGGATCACCTTCACCTTGCTCTGCCATGCGATGTGATTCGGCCGAGCCACCGCCAGCGCGTGCATCAGGCTGTCCCGGCCCGTAAACGCGTACGGCCCCTCGCCCGCCACCTGCCCCAGCACGTAGTACACCTCCCGCGGCTGATTCACGATCCGCACGTGAACGATTGGTTCCCGGTAGTACGGCAGCAGCGCTTCCTCCAGCTTCAGCGAGATTTCCCGCGCCGTCATCCCCGAAACCTTTACCTCCCCCAACAACCGCAACGAAATCTTTCCGTCCGGCAGAACCCGCGGCCGTTCCCCGTCAATCTCGAACACCCGCGGCGCGTTGATCTGCAGACCATCGCCCGGCGACACCCGCAGCTCGGTGGCCGCGATCACGTGCTCGTGCGCCTTGATGAACGCCGCCAGGTCTTCATGCGTCGCCGTCGCGCAACCCACGAACGCCGACGCTCCGGCCGCCAACAAGACGGTCTTGATTGACCTTCGATTCATCGCTTACCGCCTCCAGACGCCGTCGGCCGAACGCCCCAATAATCGGTGCGGCGTCCGCGGGATTCCCGCTTCGCGCCCCGGACGGTCCCAATATCCCAGGTTCGGACAATCGTTTATCGGGTTCTGACTACGTCCGCTGAATCAACCACGCCGGAATCCACGCCCGCCGCGGCGCTTTTCTCGGCCTTCCTCGCCGCGCTGTTTCCCACCCCCAACCCGGGGCGTGAATCTCGGACCTTCCGCCCTTCAGGCGTCGCGCCCAACGACCGATATTCCGTAGCGCGGGGCGCGCCCACGGTCAAAAACATTATGGGATGCAGGCTTCGACAAACGCACGTGCACCGGCGGAACGGGCGGGCGTCGCACGGCTAGTGATCTGACGCAGCTTGTGTTTCGGGTCGGGTGGCACGGACAACGGTACTCCGTTGTCCGTGTGCGACCGGACGGCGCGTTGAAATCGCAGTCGAACCCGAAAGTCGGAGACCACGGGCAAGCGAGTACGCTTGCCCGTGCCACCCCGATTAACTAGGTGCGACGGGGCGCTAGGATCGTCATGTACGCGAACGCCTTCGGACTGCGGATCCTGCCGTTCAACAACGCGCCCGATCCGCGGCTGTTCTACTCCACCCCCGACCACGAGGAAGCGCTCGCCACGCTCGTTTACGTCATTGGGGAACTTAAGGGGTTGGCGCTTCTGACCGGCGAATCCGGCACCGGCAAATCCTTTCTCGCCCGCTTGATGCTCGATCATTTCGCCTCGCGGATTCATCCCGTCCGCGTCGCCGCGTCCCCCTGGACCTGCCCATCGCTCTTCATCTCCGTTTGCAGGGCTTTCAATGTCCTGACCGACGCGAACCAGCGACTCGATGTGGCCGGCGACCACCTTCGCGAACAGCTGATTCAGAACGCCGCCCGCCGTCGTCCCGCCGTCCTGGTCGTGGACGACGCTCACCTCCTGCCCGACGACGCATTCGAATCGCTGCGGGCGCTGACCACGCTTGAAAACGGCGGCGCTCCGCTGCTGCAAGTCGTCCTGCTGGGCACGGGCGAGTTGCGCCGCCGTCTCGACTCACCGGTCGCCGAATCGATGCGCAATCGTGTTTATCGCGCTTGCACCCTCCGCCCGTTGAATCGCGAACAGACGGCCGGCTTCATCCGCCACCGCCTCGCCGCCGCCGGCGCCCCGTGCATCGACCTGTTTGACGAATCCGCGATCGACGCCATCTTCCAGCTCGCCCGCGGCATCCCCCAGCGGGTCAACATCGTGGCCGACAACGTCCTGCTCTCCGCCTACGCCCGCGACATCCGGCTGATCGACGCCGCCTTCGTTCGTTCCCTCCCCGACCTGACCCTGCTCGTCGATCGCTCCGCCGGGGACCCCGCCTGCCACGACCCGCTTCCGCCCGGTCGCGTCGAACATCGCGACCGTTCCCACCGCCGCCGAACGCGCCCCGCAAACACGCGCTCGCGCCGTGCGGACGACGCTGGGTTCGATTCGCGGGACCCCGCGCCCGATTCCGCGGTGGACCACCGCCTCAATGAAATGGAACGCAAGCTCGCCCGTCTCGCCATCGTCTACGACGCCCTCTCCCACCAACGGCCGTCCCCGGACGCACCCACCGTCGGTAGTCCCGACCGCCTCGCGCAACGCCTCGACGACCTTCAGCACCGCATGGATCGCATGGATCGTGTGGATCCGATCGAAAACCCGCCGGCCAAGCCGCCGGCGAACGCAGATTCTGGTAGGGTGGGCACTGCCCACCTCCGCTTAAGTGAAAGCGTGCTCGGCCCCGCCATCGACCACGATCCGCCCGCCGACCTGCTGGCCCGCGTGAACGAAATGGAAGCGCAACTCCGCGACCTCGTCCGACTGACGCACTCGTCGGCGGCCGCTGACAGTGACACACGTCGTCACGACTATCGCGCCGATCCGCCGACCGAAGCCGCCCGCGGAGTGGACGCCGCCCACCGTTTCTCGGCCGCGCCCCTGCCGCCCCTCGACACGCCCGCCGAACCTCGCGCCGACGTTCAGACGGCGCTTACCGATGGAAAGGCGCGGGGCAGCGTGGATGTGCCGGCCTCGACATGGCGATCAATCGATCCATCCCCGTCAACGGCCGTGCGTGCCGCCGACGCGGCGCTTGAACGCGTCCGTACGGAAGCCCTCCGCGTGGCCCGCCTCGCCGCCGCGCTGCGTTCCGTGTCCGACGGTGACCCCGCCGCGGAACGATCGGCCGCCGCCGCGTTCCCCGTGGAAGGGTGATGGGATTTCCGGGATGATTTCCTAGTCAACGACCTGAACGACTGGAGGCGAAGAGATTCGAACTCTCGACCTTCGCATTGCGAACGCGACGCTCTCCCAATTGAGCTACGCCCCCGTATTTCGATGAATACTACAGCGCGATAAGCGAGCGGGCAACCCGCGATTCAACGGGGCTGCGCTTGCCGGTGTCGGCGGCCCGCCAGCAACGCCGCGGCGCCGCCCAGCAGCACCAGTGTCGCCGGTTCGGGGATCGCGGAGGACGTGACCGACGGGTCAAGCGACAGGGGTTGCGCGCCCAGCAGGGCCGACGTGTCCGGAAGATCGTCACCGAGAATCGACGCCGCCAGCGTCAACCCCGCCACGGTCGAGAAGTCCGTCGGCGTCAGCGACTCGCCGGCGTCCAGCCTGGTCTGAAGCGATTCGATGATCGACGCCGATTTTTGTTCACGGGCGAATCGGCCGCCGACCTGGGCGAAAAAATTCTCCGCCCCGGCCGCCTGAAACAGCGGCTCGGTAATTGTGGCCAGTATGTCGGCGAAGATGTTCCCCTGTATGTCCACCGGGCCGTAATCCACGCTGGAATCGACCGGCGAGCCGTCGTCGAATTCGCCGTCCACCGTCACCGTCTGCCTGTCGGAAAACTGCATGCTCAGGTCGTAGCCGCCCAGCCGGTTGACGCGCAACCGCGCGTCGCCCACCAGATTTCCGTCGATCGTCGTCGTGTTCAAACCGCTGTCGAACGACAACGAGTACGACAACGGCTGGGCCGGGTCCACCGTGACCACGTTGTTGGGATTCACGTTCAGCCGGCCGGTGCTCAAAATCAGTTCGAACGACGGCAACTTCCGCCCGCCGGTCTGCACCACGGCCGACAGCGGCCCGTTCAAGGTCACGTCGAAATCACCGAGGTCGACCACGTTGCCCTGGAACACGTTGCCGATTACGCCCGCGGTCGTGTTGGAAACGTCGTCATGCCCGCCGCCGACCGCGAATCCCGCGAAGCGCAGACCGTCGAGAACGCCTTCAAACATCCCCGCGCGCGTCGTCGTCACCGCCGCCATCAACGCCAGCGCCGCCATCACGGAAATCCGTCGGATCATGATCCCCAACTCCTTTTTCACACGGTCCAATCGCCTCGGCCGTGGCTCGACCGCCGTACGGTCACCGCGCAACCACCCTAATGCCCCGTCGGGCCGCGATCAAGCACATCGGCACGCCGCGTTTCCGCCGCCCGCACCCCCTCGCCGAAGCGCAGTCCCAATCGGATATCGGCATTTCCCGGTCGGCGGTTGCGTCGCCGACGGGGTCGGCCCCACGCCGATTTGTGGCTCGGGTCCGGGTGGTTGGGCTAGTGCTCCGTCGCACCTAATTCTTCGGGGTGGCACGGGCAAGCGTACTCGCTTGCCCGTGATCTCCGACTTTCGGCCTCGACTGCGATTTCAACGCGCTGGCGGGTTTCACACGGACAACGGAGTACCGTTGTCCGTGCCACCCGACCC
>JABFSN010000260.1 GCA_013140575.1 Phycisphaerales bacterium
CCTCCGCGCTCTCCGCGCCTCTGCGGTGAACTCCTCCCTTCGTGCCTGCGTGCCTTCTTCTTTCGCCTTTCGCCGTTTCACCTTTCGCCGTTTCGCCTTTCGACATTTCCGTCCGTGCCCTCTGTGGCTCGCTTCTCCCCATTTCAGCGTTTGAGCTTTTCAGCGTTTCAGCGTTTCCGTCCCATAATCTCCGCCCCCGCTCCCCCGCCCCCCGCTGATCGACGAATCCGAAAAATCTTTAGCGCGCTGCCGGAGTTATTTAGGTGAAGGCTGGCATCGTTCGGCGTCGTTCGCCGACCCGCCGTGCCCCGGAGAAAACAGGAGCAGACCATGCAGCATCGCGCCGCGCCGTAGCGTCGGTTTCCGCCCCGAGGAGTGATCCCCGTGCACGGAGCGTATCCCCAAGGGTGAGGCCGGCAACGGCCAGTCGACGTCCGACCAAACGCGCAACGCGAATAAAACGACCGGACAACTGAATACCAAAGCCGCCGACTATCCTGCTCGGAAACGCGACGCCGCGGCGGCGCAGTGTAGGGGTCTATTTCGGCGGGCCGTGGGTCTTGTCGGAATCGGCCGCTGTCTGCGGGGCGGTGTTCAGGCGGATGGTGAACGTCGTGCCCTTCGGCGACGTTTGCAGGTCGATGGTTCCGCCGTGCTCTTCGACGATCTTGCGGGCGGCGGCCAAGCCCAATCCCGTGCCGCGGTGGCCCTTGGTGGAATGGAATGCGGTGAAGACGCGTTCGCGATCCTCTTCGGCGATGCCCGGTCCGTTATCCGACAGGGATAGACGAATCTCGCCGGTATTCTCGTCGTACTTGCTGAAAACGCGCACGCGACCAGTGTCCTTCGGAACCGCGTCTATCGCATTGATGAGGATGTTCCCGACGGCTTGATGAATGCCGTCCACATCCAACGGGACCGCGGGCAGGTCGTCGAATTCGGTCGACACCACGACGCCCTTGTCGTCCGCCTGTCGCTGGTGCAATCCAATGACGTCCTGCAGCACCGCGTTCGCCTGGGCCATTTCCATCTGCGGCCGGCGCTCCTGGCTGTAGGTCAACATATTGGTGGCCAGACCGTAGGTGCGTTCCAGGTTGCGTTGCACGATCTGCCAGCCGGCCGACACGTTTTCGAGATTGCCGCGCCGCAGACCCATCTCGATGACGTCGGCCCCGCTGCGCATGCCCTGCAGAATGTTGCGGATGCTGTGCGACAGATGCGCGACCGTCTCACCGACGGCCGCCAGCCGCTCGCGCTCCATCCGCGACCGCACCAGCGTGTGGTTTTCGATGGCCATGCCCGCCATGCGGCCGATCGTCGTTGCCAGCAGGAGTTGCTGCTGGTTGTACGTGTGCCGGGCCATGCCGCAGTCCATGTGAATAATGCCGGCCACTTCGTCGCGGATCAGAATGGGCACGCAGATGACACTGGTCAGACCCAGTTGGTGCAGACTGCCGCCCTTGGCATCGGGGCCGAAGCGCACGTCGGACTGGGCATTGGCGCACAACACCCCCTCTTTGGTATGGCGAACGTGCTGAATAATGCGCTGGGACGTCGTGATCTTGACGACCTGGCCCGAAGTGTGCGTGCGGTAGCGGACGACGCGGGGGACCATTTCATCGCCGTCGCGCATCAGAATGAAGAGGCGGTCGACGCGAAGGTGCCGAAAGACAATATCGGTCATGCGTTCGAGGAACTCGTCGATGGTCTCGAACGCGCCCACGGTTTCGGCGATCTGATAAATGACGTTCCACGCGTGAACCGCATCCGACGTGACCGGCGTGGCCAGAATGACGCTTTCGTCACCGGCGACGGCGCTGGCCAGAATCGACGAATCGAAATGGCGATCGCCCGCGTCCAGCTCGACGAGGTCGCGTGTGCGAGTCGGACCGGAAAAGCTCTCGATCGATTCGTCGCCGTTGAACACCAGCAGCGTTCCGCCGACGCGGATTTGATCGCCGTGCTTCAGGACGGTCGGCGCGGACAGGCGGTGCCCGTTTAGATACGTGCCATTGGAACTGCGGCAATCGGAAATGGTCCATGCGCCGTTGGTGCGATGAAGACGCGCGTGCTCGCGGGAGACGGAATGATCGGTCAGCGGAACATGGTCCGAATGGCGGCCCAGAATGGTCGGGTCGTCGCCGGTCTGATACGTCCGGCCTTTGTCGGATCCCTGAAGAACGTAAAGTGTGGGCACGTTGCATACTCAACGAACTGATGCCGCACGCCCGAAAACGCCCGCCCATCACTGCCGATGCGCGCCCCCCGGACGATGGACGCAAGCAGACCGGCGCGGCTCGAGAGTGTCGATCACAAATGATTCAAGTAGCCGAAACTGCCGAATTCCATTTTAGAACTCGTTGCGGCGTCTGTCAACGCCGACGATTCTTATCAGACGAACGATACGCGTCCGATAGCAAACGATTTTGCGGAAAATGAAGCGTCGCGACCGTCCGACCGACCTTTCAAATAGTACGATGAAATCGATGGAAGCCGGTCCATCAACCGAACGCCAATGACCCCGGCGTCCAGTCGACGCCGACGCGACGGTGGCTGTAGCGGAGTGGAGGAGAATCGTGCCCAGACCGATGGATCGGGGAATGCTGCATCAACGCGGCCAGGCGCTCAAGTCCGCCGCGGGCGATACCGCCGGCCTGGAAAACACGCTGGACTCCCTGCTCAGCGAAAACTGCCGACGGAACGAGACGCCCCTCGACGCGCCGCTTGAGGAGACGGCCAAGAAGTCGGTGATCGATTCCCTGCGCGACCTGTTTGGCCAGGAAGTCGTTCCGCAGATGATTGAACTCGCCGAACGCTATCGCGACAAGGGCGTGGGGCTGCGGTTCGACGCGTCCGATTTTCTGGGCGGCGGTCGCGGGATCAGCGTTGAAACGACCTACGGCGAGCGTCGCGTCGTGCTCGAGGGGACGGTCATGCCCGACAAGATCGCCTTCGCGCGCACGAACTACGTCGGAAACGTCGGCGGGACGATGGCCAGCGGTCCCTCGCTCCGCACCGGCCAACTCACGGCCAAGGGCTTCGCCGATTTCGTCCTCGAACACATCATTGCACTCGTCCGCACCAACGCGCGATGACCAAGTGGGCGAATGGGCCGCCGAACGCGCGGCCACCGGGCCTCGCTACCAGCTTTTCTCGCCGGGGGAGACGCTCTCGTCCGGACTGTCCTTGCGCGGGGCGCGGAGACGGTAGCCCTCCATGTCCGGCGGCTGCTGAAGAACCCGGTCGAGCAGAAGCGGCGGCTCGTGCGCGGCGCACAGACTGGTCAGATGAGGCAGAATCTGATCGTACGTCATCTGCCTCGTGATTTCGTCGAGCGCCCGCC
The DNA here is from genome assembly GCA_013140575.1 of Phycisphaerales bacterium. Taxonomy (GTDB): domain Bacteria; phylum Planctomycetota; class Phycisphaerae; order UBA1845; family UBA1845; genus JABFSN01. Next base: position 3,344 of record JABFSN010000260.1, read on the forward strand.
ACAGACGCACCTTGTGAATGACCGCAATATCGGCCGACGTCATGAATTCCACAACGGCGTCCGCGCGGATGTTGATCAACGGCGCCAGACTCCGCCGATTGGTCAATTGCGGATCGATGCCCTTCTGCTGCTGATAATATTCCCATCCCCATCGGGCAATATCCAGAGACGCAACGCTCGCGTCAACCTCTTCGAGGCTCAACTGTTTCAGCGATCGCCCGATCCACGCCCCGATGGTCATGTTGGCTGTCTTGAACCCGGCCAGGTCGGATTTGAAGTCCGCCAGCACAAACTGCCTTAACGGCAGGAAGTACTGTTCCTTGGGCGTGCGGTCGTCGTTTAGATTGTATTTGCGTAGATACGCGTAAAGTTCCTGCGCAAGCTCCATGTTCTTCTGGCCGCCCTCCGTGTACAGAAGTCGGATGGAGTCGCTTAGAAAACTGAAATGCCCCTGCATGTAATTCGGACCCGCCGTGCCCGGAATGAAACGCGGGTCTTTTCCGAATTGTTCCGCGCCGAGAGTCAGGTAGGCCTCGTGCAGCGGCCGGACAAATCGGGAATCGGGGGCCAGTTCCAGATACGATTTCAACGGATCGTCGAAGTTCGGCTCCAGCGTGATCTTGCCGCGCTTCACCGTGTGATCGAGCGAGAACGGAATCAACCGGACCATCTGCATCGAAAGGTCTTCGTCCAGATCGAGCTGCCCTTTGGTGATTTCATTGCCCCGAGTCGCCCAGTACAGGGCGTGCATATAGGGACTGCGCCAGTCCAGCGGGCCGTATTTCTCCATTAACCCCAGCATCCACGCCGGATCCATGTTGAATTGCTCGCGCAGCGCCGCTTTCCGCAGACAGGCCAGCAACCGCTCACGAGCGCCCGAGCGTTCGCGGTCGCTCAGCAAGGCCACGCGCCGCTGATGGAGTGTCAGAATATCGTCTTCGCGCACGTCGACGAATAATTCCTCTATCTGTATCTGATGGCGCACGTAGCGCGCGACGAATTCCAGGAGCGAATCGTCCAACGACAAGCCCTGGGCCTGAAGGTCTCGGGCATAGGCCGCCGCCGCCGCATCGTTCGACAGCAGCGCCGCCACGCCGTCCGGCGCCTGCGCGATCTCCTTGAACGAATCGATGATGCTCTGCGGCTCGGACGTCGTTAACGGCGCACCGAGAACGCGTTCGACCTCAATGGCCAGATATTTTTTGTAATTCCAGTGATGATCGTCAAGAAAATCGCCGACTTTGTGCCAGAAGATCCAAACCAGTTCACGATAGAGACCAATCGATTTCTCGTTGTACGGAATGCCCTGCTTGCGCAGCAGATCGATGCCGTTACGCACCCAATACCAACGTCCCTCGGCCGTATACTGCGCGACGCTTATGTTGTACGCTTGGTTCCACGCCGAGTAGGACCAGACCGATGGAAATCGCGGCGCCAGCTTGCAGACCAGCGTCGACAGCTTGTCCAGTTCGTGCCACTTGTTCTCCTGCTTCAGTTGTTCCAGACGAATGAACGCGAAGTCGATCACCAGCGCCCGCAGCGTTCCCGTTTTGGTCAGCAGGGCCATGTCCGGCGGCAGACCCTTCGTCGATTCCGGATCCAGCGTCAACTGGTACTCCCGGCGCATGCCGTCGATGGCCGGCAGCAGCGCCGCCGCCGCCGAAATGAACACCACCGCCAGCGCGGCCGCCAGCCATTGAATCGTACGATCCCGGTTGCGGGCCTCCTCCCGCGCGACCAGGTATTCGGGCACGGCATGGGTGGATACGTGACTCATCGAGTTCTTGAAGCCAATCCCGCTTCCCGCGATCGACAACGTCGTCAGACGGAAACTTCGGCGACTTCGCGCCGCTGAAACAACAAACACGCAATCAACAACAGAAACGTCGTACCGCACAGCACCAGCCGCGCGACGCCTTCCAAGACCCAGCGCAGGGTCACGTTTCGGCCGTCCACCAGAAGGTCCGCCCCGTTATAGCGCGAAAAATCCGGTATGATGAAATAAACCACCTTGTAGAGCACTTGAACGACGGACTGAAACAGCCCCGGCACGCCCACGTCCTCGTCGAAAAAGATCAATGCGTCGGTCACGAACGCCGCCATCGACGTCATCGCCAGAAACGTCAGACCGATCAGGCACGCCACCGGAAACGAAAACACGCACGCCAGCAGAACGGCCAATGCCGCGAGGAAGGACAGTCGGCACCACGTCAATGCCAGTTGCCGGACGAGATTCCCCGCGAAGGATCCCACCTCGAACAACACCTGAACATCGTCGTTGGACAGAAAACTGACGGTGTTGTATTCCTGTCGCTCACCCTCAAATGGGTTGCGGTTGGTCAACGCCACGGTCAGCGTGCGGTCCGGCGCCACCGCGTCGGTGGGCACCGACATCGTCTGATACCGCTGAATCACGTCTCTCCGCGGAAGATAATAAACCGGAGTTCCCTTGTCGGGGTTGCCCACGATCCATTCACATCGCAGTATCTCGTCGGGTGCGAAATGGTAGACTTCGGCCTTGTATCGGATTTGCAGCGTCTTGTCCGGGCTGCGCCGGCAGCGCACCTCGGTGAATTCGAACAGCCGCGTCTCCATCACCGGCACCGTCCGCCATTGCGACTCGAACTCTTTGGCGATGCGGGTGCGCTCTTCGCTGGGCACGATCGCGGCGACCTCGGCATAGGCGCCGGTCTCCAGCCGCTCTTGATACGCCTGGGCCGCCAGTTGCGAAAAATCCGGCGGCACGAACGACGTCGCGTGCCGCGCGGTCAGTAATTCGTTCTTCAGCTTCCCGGCATCGGCCTCGTCGCGCGGCTTCATGCCCGCCAGAATCGTCGCCCCCACGTAAACGCCGACGCCGGACATGAACAGCAGGATCGTATTCAGCGTGACCATGCCCAGCCATTTGCCCACGACGTACTGCCACCGCTGGATCGGCTTGGTCATCAACACCAGCATCTGGCGATTGACGAACTCGTCCGACAGCGATCGCGACAAAAAAATGGTCAACAGACTCAGGATGACGCCCAGCGACCGCGACGAGAACGACAAATACGTCTGCACAGCGTCGCTGATCGCCGACTCACCCTTCAAGGTCACCGGCAATCCCACCACGACGACGGCGATGAACGCCAGAAAGACGTGTGCGATCTTCAGCCGCAGGCCCTCGGCCAGCGTGTGCCGCGCGATCGCCCAGATTCTACTCACCGTCCGATTCTCCGGGCCGCGAGATCAACCCGTCGATGACCGATCGATCGATGTCCGATCGCTGCGCACGCGGAGGCTTCGGCTCCGCGCGCGGCGTCCGCGACGACTGCGGCGCCTCGTTCGGCGGCGCGGGTGTCGTGCTCTCCTTCGGCGCGATGGAACCACCGACATGCGTCAGTTGCTCGATCACGCTTCGATCCGTGCGCGGCCGGGGCGGCGCGGAAATCGGCGCCGCGGGACCTGCTCCGCCGCCGGCCGCGGGGTGATCCGCCCGGGCCACCAGCGACTCGATCAGGTCGGGCATCCGTCCGCCGGTGCTCAGAAAATCCGGCAACTCCCCGCCCGCGCGAACCCCGGCGCTCCGCACATTGGCGGCTTGGGCGGCCTCCACCGTTTTCATAAACAGGTTTTCGAGACGATCGTGCGGCGCGCCCACGCTCAACAGGTCTTTTTGCTCCAGACGCCGCACCAGCGCCCGCACCTGCGCGATCGTCTCCGCCGACAGCCGCGGGGCGATGATCTGCGTGCGATCCGCCTGGGCCAACAACTCCCGAATCGTGCCCGCCGCCTGCTGCCGACCGCCATACAGAATGGTCACCCGGTCGCACACGTCCTCCACGTCGGCCAGCAAATGGCTCGACAACAAAATCGTCTTGCCCCGCGACGCCAGCTGTCGGATCACATCCTTGATCTGCCGCGTCCCCAGCGGGTCCATTCCCGACGTCGGTTCGTCCAGAATCAGAAACTCCGGATCGTTGATCAACGCCTGCGCCAGTCCGATCCGCCGGGCCATGCCCTTGGAATACTCCCCGATGCGGCGCTTGGCCTCCGCCTGCAGGCCGACCATCTCCAATAACTTCTCGATCCGCTCCGCCCGTTGCCTCGAATGCAGCCGGAACAGCCGCCCATACAGGTCCAGCGTCTCGCGGGCGTCGAGAAAACGATACAGGTAGGACTCTTCCGGCAGGAATCCGATCCGCGACTTGGTGGCCACGTCCGTCGGCGGCCGGCCGAACAGCGACACCCGCCCGCGCGTGGGGAACAACAATCCCAGCAGCATCTTGATGGTCGTGCTCTTGCCCGATCCGTTCGGACCCAGCAGACCGAACACCTGTCCGCGCTCGACCGTCAGGTTCAGGTCATTCACCGCGGCCACCCGGTCCCGCCGCCAGAAGTCCTTGAACACCTTGGTCAGTCCGACCGTCTGCAATACCGGCAGGTCTTGTTCATTCATCGGTCACGTGATTCGCATTCCGGAGTGCTTGTCCGTCACGTTGGGAAGCGATGGAAACAACCTGAACACGTTCTCTTCGAATAGACAGGAATCGCGCGCATCACCGGAACGCCATCATCCAATCCCCGCACGCCGGATCTGGAGCCCCTCTGCAAATCCTGTAAATCTTGTAAATCCTGTCCACTCTCAACTGTTCGGTCTATTGCCGCGCGTTGTCTTGGTTCCCAAAAATGTAATAGGGCGATTGACGCCGTCCCTACCCGATCGGACCACCCGGATAATGCGGCACCTTTGCTTCGTGCTCATGTTCCTTCGCCCCCCCGCCCTGCTCGTACACCTGCCGCTCCTGCAAATCCCGCTGCTTCGGATCCGGCCCCACCACGATCCGAAACATCGCCCCCGCCGGGCGATACAGCTTCGTAATCCCCGGCCGGCCGAATAATTGCTGTTTCGCCCGTTCCCACAGGCGCGTCACCAGCAGATCGCGGCTGCGTTGCCACTCCGGCAACAACGTCTCGTACTCTTCGTAGTCGGCACGCATGCCCTCGACCACGGTCGAGTAATACCCGGTCGCGTCGCGGATCCGGCTGCCCACCGCCCCGCTCGCTTCATCCACAATCGTCCGGTGTATCGCATCGTCCAGTCGCTTTAACTCAGCGTCTTCGCTCTTGCGCGCGGCGCCGTCCCGTTCATCCAGAAGCGCCACCAGTTTTGCATGCGCCGCCCCCGCGGTCTCGTTTAACAGACCCGCCGCCTTCTGCTCCGCGTCGCGGATGGTCGACTCTTTCCGGCTTTCCGCCCGAATCACCTCATCGAACGCCAGCTTGGTCTGCAACGGCGGCGTGGACATCGGTATCTCCACCGTGCCCACGAATACTCCGGTGTTCAACGCCGCCAGTTCCTCATTCACCCGCCGCTTGATCGCGTCGCGCAACTCCGACAGTCGTTTCCGCGTCGCATCCTCAGTCGTATAACCGCCCACCTCGTCGATCGCCGCCCGTTCCAGCAGCTTGGTGATGATCCGCTCCGCCTTCGCCGGCGTCACCCGCGTATAATCCTCGTCCGCGACCTCGGACACGTACTTCTCCAGATCCTCGACGCGATACGTCAATCGCCATTTGATATGCACCAGCCCCTTGTCGCCGGTCAATAACGCCCCGTCGCGCATCGGGTGCAGACCCGCCCGTCCGCGCTCCACCGACGCCAGCGGCAGCTTCTTCTCCTCTTCCGTCAGATACAGCCAATGACTGTCCACCGTCAGCGTCGTGCTCTGCTGAACCGGTATTTCAATAACCTGATCGATCGGCGGCGGAAACGCCCAATGCACCCCCGGATTCCGCACCGGCCCCGCCAGCCGCCCCAGCCGCAACACCACCGCCTGCCGGTTCTGCTCCACGGTGAACAGACCCGACGCGAAATACGCGATCACCAGAACCACCATCGCGATCTTCAAAATTCGAAAACTGGTGCGCAGCGCGTCGGCCAGCAACTGATGCGCCGAATCCAGCGGCGACGGGCCGCCCCCCGGCAACGATCTCGGGTTCACCATATCCGCCATCGTCACGAACCCTCCGCCACGCGGTCGATCATCCGCGGCGCCGCCGGCTCGGCGTTCGCGGGCGCCATCTGGCCCGTCGTATCCAGCTTGAACAGATCAACCGGCGGCGTGTTCGAATCCAGAATGAACGTCGTGTCCCCGGACAGCGAATCAACCACCGTCCGCAGCTTGTCCAGAAAAATGCGCAGCTCCTGATGCTCTTCGAATTTCGCGTATAACTCGCTGACGATGCGCTCCCCCTCGTTGCGAATTTCCGTCGCCTTGCGATTCGCCACCGACATGATCCGCTCCCGCGCCTCTTCCGCGGCCGACACGATCTGCTTGGCCTTCGCCTGCCCCTCGGCCTCGTAATTCTTCGCCTTGTTCTCCTCCGTCTTGCGCATGCTCTCGAATATCGCCTGCGTTACCGACGTCGGCAGCGTCAGCTTGGTGATCCCGAAATACTTGATGGCCACGCCGTAATTGCCGCGCCACGTGTCCGCCAGACTCTGCACCGCGCTCTCCCCCTCGACGTGGATGCCCGTCAACATCTCGTGCTCCATCGTCGCCAGCTTCCGCTCAGTTGTGTCCGTCGAAACGAAATTCGCGAAATCATACCGCCCGATCACCGCCTTCTTCTGCGATCGGATCGCGTCACGCAATTGCTTCTCCCCGTCTTCCACCCGCTGAAACGCCCGATGGAATTTATACGGGTCGTCCACCGTCCAGAACGTCGACGTCGTCACAATGATATTCTTGCTGTCCGCCGTATACGTCTCCTCCGTACGGTCTTCCAAAACCCGAATCCGCGTGTCGAACTTGACCACCGTCTGGATCGGCCACGGCCACTTGAACTTCAACCCCGGCTCGCGATCCGGTTCGTCGGCCGGCTCGCCGAATGTCTCGACGATCGCCACTTCCGTGAACCGCACCTGAAACGTGCACATATAAAAGCCGACGACCATCACCACCACCAGCGCCGCCAGCAACGTCGGTAAATTCCGCATATCGCCACTCCCGACCGCGCGCCGTCTTATTCCAGCGCCGCCGTATCCAAATCCAGCGTCGTCCGTTTCTTCGTCTCGTATTCGATCGTCAGCGAATCGGCCCCGCCCTCGCCCACCACCACAAACTTCCGCTTACCCGGCAGATGACGCTGCAGCATCTCCAGGTACTTCCGCACCCGGAACAAATCCGGCGCCGCCAGATACGCCACCAGATCGTTGCGGAAATTCTGCACCTTCAATTCCGATTCGCTAATCGCCGCCGACCGCTCCGCACGCGCCCCCGCAATCATCGTGGACACGTCTCCGCTCGGCGGCTGAATGCCCTTCGACGAATCGCCCAGCAACAACGACTCCACCACCAGTGCCGCTTCGTCGGCCGCCGCCTGCGCTTCCCGCGTCCCCGATGGCGTCGCGTCGGCCATTAACTCCTGCCGTCGCAGAATGGCCGCGTCCAGTTCACGCGCCCGCCGTACGTCGCCCGCCGTCAACGTCAACATCCGGTCCGCGTCGCCCATCGCCTTCTCGATCGTGGCCGCCTTCTCGATTTCCGCCGCGATCACCCGTTGATACGTCGCCGCCACCTCGCTGTCCGAAGGCGGATGCGCATCCTGCAACGCCACGAACGCAATCTCCACGCCCAGTTGCAACTCTTCGTCGCATCGCCGCTGCAAGCGCTCCCGCATCACGCGGCTGAAATCCTGACGACCCCGTCCCATCAACTCGGCCGCACCGACACCGGCCGCATACGTGGACATCTCCTGATACGCGATCGACTCCAGCACCCGTTCCGGCTCGACATATCGATACGCATACGCCTGCAAATCCCGGATCCGATACTGAATCTCCGCCGCCAGCATCAACAGACTGACCGACACGCTTCGCGATCGCCGCCCACGCCCGCCCCGTGTATCCGCCTCCCCGTCATCCAGCGACACCGCGCGTCCGCCGGGATTGGCCACCACCGTCAACATCTCGTTCGCGAACTCGTGCTGCTCCGTCCACAGAATGGCCGCGCTCAGATCGTCGTGCGCCTCTTTACCGTGACCCTTCCCCCCACCCGAACC
>JABFSN010000200.1 GCA_013140575.1 Phycisphaerales bacterium
CCCCAGTGCGATCGCCCGCCGCGGAGCGAACTGTTCAATACGCTCGCCCAGAACAGTCCCTGCCATAGTCCGCCGCCGCCCCACGCTCCGTAGTAGCGACGCCGGCGGCCGATGGACGACATCACCACGATGATCACGATCAACGGCAGGATCAACCCGCCACACAACCACGTCGGTCGGGATTGCACGCGAAGGCGTTGCCGGTACGGTTCGGGGATGCCTTCCAACGATACATGCTCGGCGACGGCGACACGATCGGCCGCCGCGGCGGCCAGCAGTGCAATGCCGTTGGTGTAATCCCCGTTTTTGAAATTCGGCACGGCGAACTGTCTGGCGGCCGACGCACACCAGGCGTCGGTGAGCACGTGTTCCAGACCGTAACCCGTTTCAATACGCACCTCGCGGTCGCCCGTGGACACCACGATTAATGCCCCGTTGTCCTTTCCGGTCTGCCCCAGCTTCCAGAGCGAGGCGTGTCGTTGGGCGAATCCGAACACATCCTCGCCGTCGGTCGATTGCACGGTCAGAACCTTGATCTGGGCGGTGGTCTTCGCCTCCAGATCGGCCAGAATCGATTCCAACGTCCGGGCCTTGTCCGAATCGATCACCCCCGCGCGGTCTACGACGTACGAACCGGGATCCTGATGGGTTACCTCGGCACGCACCGATGCGGCCGGCGTCAACGCGAGCGAGATCGTCGCGCACGACCACAAGCCGACTGGCCCGCGTCTACCACCCATTCACCGTCTCCGCCAGCGATTCGATGTCCCGATACAACGACTGAAACTGCGGCCATCCGTGCGGACCCGCGGTCGACGCCGCCGATCGCATGCCGTCCAGCCGCCGACCGGTCAATTTCTCGATTCCGGCGATGACCTGATCGGCCGGAGCGGCCGATTTCGTTCCCCGAAGCCACAACATGCCGCGCAGCGTGCGGATCATTCCCTGTGCGACGGCCGCTTCGACGGTCGCCAATTGCGGATCGCGGCCGGCCGCGTTCAACAGTCCCTGACGCATGCCGATCAACATGGATTTGAGTTCCCGTTCGCATTGCAATCGAACGTGGACGTCGTCGAACACCAGGCCGGCGAACGGGTCATCGCCGAACACGGTCAAGCGAGCCTGGGAAATCTCGATGAATTCCAGCGGGAACGTGTCCCGCGACGCGGCGATGTACGCCCGGGTCATGATCAACGGGGCCGCGATGCGATGCTTGCCCAGTCCCAACCCCTCGCCCGCCAATCGCCGCAGGAAATCGAGGTCGATCGTGCCGAGTTCGACCACGCTGTGCAACGTGTGCCGCGCGGCATCGAACACGCCGATCGCGATGGCCCCGAACAGCGTCAACGACCCGACGTTTTCGCCGCCCAACCGCCGGACGAGCGCCGCGAAATCGCGCGCGTGCGGCCGCATGTGCTCGGCGATGCCCTCCAGCCGCATGGTTTCGCCGTTCATCAACCGTCTCCCGTTCAGGGCGTCCGGCCGCCGTCGACAAATCGCGACGCCGGGCGAAGCCTCCATTTCAAGACATACCCCCCATCTACCCGTGCGGCAAGTAGACAATCGGCGCCGGTTTGTAACCGATCATTCGGTCGCGACGCCGACCGCGACGGCAAGGATCGGGCCGCGGTTGGGTTGAATTCCCATGCGGAGTGCGGTCGATTAACCTGACGTTCATGACTCCGTCACGAATGAAACGACTGACCGACTACGCCAGTTGCGCGGGTTGAGCCGGCAAATTGCCGGCCGACGGCATGGCGCAGGTGCTGCGTCGCCTACCGCGAACGGTGCATCCCGATCTACTCGTCGGAACCGAACATTTCGACGACGCGGGGGTGTTTCGCATCAACGCCGGACAGGCGTTGGTGCAGACCGTCGATTTTTTCCCGCCGCTGGTCAACGATCCGTACACGTTCGGACGCATCGCGGCCGCCAACAGCTTGTCCGACGTTTACGCGATGGGCGGCACGCCGATCACCGCGCTCAACATCGTCGGCTTCCCGGACCAGGAGCTTGCCTACGACGTGCTCGTCGACATCCTTCGCGGCGGGCAGGAACGGGCGACGGCTGCGGGAACCATCATCATCGGCGGGCACAGCGTTCGCGACGCGGAAGTCAAATACGGCATGGCCGTCACCGGGCTGATTCACCCCGATGCCATCGTGACCAACGCCGGCGCAAGACCCGGCGACTGCCTGGTCCTGACCAAACCCATCGGCACCGGCACGCTGACCACCGCGGTCAAGAACGAAAAGCTGCCCGAATCGGATCTGGCCGAGGCCATCGACGTAATGATCGACCTGAACCGCGGCGCGGCCGAGGCCATGATCGCCGTGGGCGTTCACGCGGCCACCGATATTACCGGTTTCGGTTTGATTGGCCATGCGTTCGAAATGGCGTCGGCCAGCGGCGTCACGCTGACCATCATCGCATCGGCCGTGCCGCTGATGGACCATACGCTACGTTTGGCCCGCGAAGGCGTTTTGACCCGGGCGCACAAATCCAATCTGGCCTACGCCGGTCCGGCGCTTGATCCCGGCGCTACGGATGCCGCACTGGTGGGCATTCTGGCCGACGCGCAAACGTCGGGCGGACTGCTGATCGCCGTGGCGGAGGATCGGTGCGACGAATTGATTCGCCGGCTGAAACAACACGCTACCCGCGCCGCGGCGGTTGTCGGGCGCGTCGAGGAATTTTCGAATTCTGCTATCGTATTGGTTTAGCCCGGAAACGAAGTTGGCTTTGGATTGGCGCTCTCGACCGACGCCCTTTCGACCTGCGCGATCTCGTGCTCGATTTCGAGATTCCTTGCCAGCGCCGTCTATCAGTTAATACCGGCCACAAGCTATCGGTTGGAATCCGCCCACCTGGAGGAATTGTAGCGGTTAATCACCAGTCCTGTGAATCTAGCTCTGACGGCAAGTAGCCCCTGACTTGTGATCCGGGGAGCATGCGTGGTCGAATGATCGCCCCGATACCCAAGATGGAAGCAACGAGGTTTATTCCCGCGACAAAAAACGCAACGACCCTCCGCCAGCGCGGGCGTCGCTTGTAGTCGATCCGCTGTGCGAGCTTAGCGAGGTTCTCTTTGACCCGCAACAACTTGTCGTAGTGTTTAGACAAGTCAACATCGGCGTCCAGCGCATAATCCTGGAGGCACTTCAGTGAGATCACACAATCACGGGCCTCACCCTCAAGGCAGGCCACTGTCGCTTCGCGAAGTACGAGGAACGCACGATCGATGCGAGCCTCGATTTCGTTTAGACGAATGAGGAATCGATTGTCCGCTTGCGCCATGTTGCGATGACTGTCACGAAAGCGAATCGCTTAGCCTTCACGCGATGCTGAGGAGTACACGCGACTCCGGACTGATGGTTTGGCCTGGATAAGCAGATAGCTCCGGACGGGGCTGTTGTCAACTGGACCATAGCGCCGAAACTGGTAGGTCGGGCTTCGCCATCCGATTCGACTGATGGAACAGGGGTTCTTGTAGATGAAACCCACACAATCCAATCCCTAAGCGCCCACGTATATGAGCCCGGTGATAGCGCATCGGGTTCTGATACAGCGGCGGACCGATGAGGGCAATTTCGCGAAATACCGGCGGAATTGCGCGGTGGTGCGGGAGGTCACAACGAGTCGGGATCAAGTGGTCGCGTGCGACCCGCCCGGCGTTCCTCGATCGCTTCCGCGGCCAGCTTCCCCAGTCCATCCTGCGATTCTGCGAATGCATCATCCCATCGGCGTTCTGACTTCAACTCGTCGAGCAGCCATCGCGCAACGGCATCCTGCTCGGCTTCGCTGAGTTTGGACGCCTCATCGAATGCTCTCTTCAGTTGGGCGCTCACCCGATCGTCTCCTTGATGGATCATTCTAGCGAACGCATGTTCCGATGTGAAGCCGGACACTGCACTCCGGGCCGCTCGCGGGTCCGCTGTCGGATGATTTCATCGTCCTGCCGCGGTTTCCGTAGCTGTACGGCGCATCGTGCCCCAAAGGGGCCGTACGCGGGGTGTTTCACCCGCAACGGCCGCTGAAGCAAGAATCCCAAGCCAATTAGTGGTATCCTGGTTTCTGCACAGGCTCCGGCGCCAGCGTGACGGAAAGGCAAGCACGGCGCGAACTACCGCCGAACACGCACATACCCTTGCCCCGGCCGCGCAATCCGACGAATCGGGCGCGCCCCCGCCACGTGCCGTGACGCGGCACCGTGCCACCTGAATCGACCACTTCCGGCGGGGGCGGCTCGGAACGAGCGCTCGCCCGCCGGGGCGATTCGCTACAGGCTTGCGAGGTAGGCCTCGAGGTCCAGCAGATCCTGATCGTCGAATTCGAATTTGCCGCCGGGATGAGCGGTGGCGGTGCCGACGAGGAACCCGAACAATTCGTCCTCGCCCACACCGATCAGCGCCGGGGCGTCCAGAAGGCAACCCCCGGACGCATCGGCGCAGTGGCAGGCGGTACAGCCGTTATCGGCGTAGAGCGTTTGGCCTGCGGTGACGTCGCCGGTCATGTCGTTGGTGTTGTCGTTGGTGTTGCCGTTGGTATTGCCGTTGGTATTGCCGTTGGCATTGCCGTTGGCATTGCCGTTGGTGTTGCCGTTGGTGTTGCCGTTGGTGTTGCCGTTGGTGTTGTCGTCGATCGGACAGCCCGCGTTCGCGGCCGCCAGCAGTCCGAGCGCAACGACCAGAATCCGATCCACGCATCCGTTCGCTTTCATCTGTTCAAATCTCCGTGTGATTCCCCGACGGGGCGTGGGAAGCCGTGGCCGTCCCAACAATGGACCGGCAACTTCACGAGCCGCTTTTCGCCCATTCGTCCGGTGACGCGGCGTCGCAGTTCGGTGGCGACGCCGGAACCAAGCGTGTTTTCTAGCATTTCGCCCGAATGATGCAAGTCGCGGGCCTGAACGGCGGCAGCGCGGCCCACCCGTCGCGACAGGATGTGCTGCGAGCGGCCTCGGAATTGAGACTCCGGTCGGCGTTTGAGGGGCATCGAATGTTTGCGGGGCGGCGAGAACGGCACTATGATCGTAGCGGAAAGCGTCGGCAAACAGGAAAATGGGGCGATTCTCGCGGAGAGCGGATCATGGGTCGTGCATTCGATGTGAAAAACCGATCGTGCCGGGCATGCCCCGCCGTGATCCTGTTATCGGTGTTGTCGGTGGTCGGCTGTGCCGGGCGGCCGAACCGGGTCAACCCGGAACAATACGCAACGCACATCAAGGTGCTGGCCAGTGACGAGCTGGCCGGCCGCGGGATCGGAACCCCGGGAATCGATCTGGCGGCCGGGTACATCGCTGGGCAGTTCGCGTCCATCGGGATCGAGCCGGCCGGCGACAACGGAACCTATTTTCAGAAATTCGAGGCCACCACCGGATCGCGTCTGACTGACGCATACGAGTTTTCGCTGACCGGCGGCGACGTGGTTCCGGAACGGGCGGTCAATTACGCGCCGTTTTCGTTTTCCAACAACGACGCGTTTGACGGCGATGTGGTATTCGCGGGCTACGGACTCGTGGACGCCGAACGCAAGCACGACGACTACAAGGATTCCGACGTTGCGGGGAAAATCGTGCTCGTGCTGCGGCGGGCGCCGGCGTCGTGGGGTGACGACGGCGGGGGATTCAATCGCGCCGGGTCGTTCCAAAGCAAGGTGTACACCGCCAAGGAGAAAAAAGCGGCGGCCGTGCTGGTCGTCGACCGTCAGGAAGATGACAATAAACTGATGCCGTTCGACGGTCGGTCGGGTAGGGGCTATGGGTTGCCGGCGTTTCATGTTACGCGGGAATTGGCGGATGCGATGCTGCTCGCGGGCGGACTGGGGACGTTGGCGGAGTTGCAAGCGACTGCGGACAAGGGGGAATCGGTTTCGAAGCCGTTGCCGGGCGTGCATTTGAAGGGTGTCGCCGGGGTCGAGCCGGTGAAGGTGGACATACGCAACGTCGTGGGAATGATCCGCGGCGAAGGCCCGCACGCCGACGAATACGTCGTCATCGGCGCCCATTACGACCATCTGGGATTCACCGAGCCGCAGTTCATGTTCGGCCCGCGACGCCCCGAAGGCGGCGAGCCTCCCAAACCGGAGATTCACAACGGCGCGGACGACAACGCCTCGGGGACGGCGGGGGTCATCGAGGCGGGCCGGGTGCTGACGGCGCGTCGGCCGTTGAAACGCAGCGTGCTGTTGCTGGCCTTCACCGGTGAGGAATCGGGATTGTGGGGCAGCAAGCATTTCGTCGAACATTCGCCCGTGCCGCCCGACCAGATGGTGGCCATGCTGAACATGGACATGATCGGGCGATTGGACGGCGAGAAGCAGGTGTTGCAGGTGTTTGGAACGAAGGCGGCCGACGAATTCGAGACCATGATCCCACGATTGGTGGACGACGCGAAAATGAAACTACGGGCCGACCCGAGCGCGCTGGGGCCGAGCGATCATACGTCGTTCTATACGAAGAAGATTCCGTCGGTGCATTTTTTCACCGGACTGCATCAGGACTACCATAAACCGGGCGATGATACGGATAAGGTAAACGCGAGCGGCGGGGCTCGGGTGACGGACGTGGTGGTCGCAATGGCCGATGAGATCATCCGCGCCGACGGTCGTCCGACGTATCACGAGGTCAAGGAACGGGCGGATCTATTCGGGTCCACGGATCAGTCGTCCGGTTCGCCGGGCGGGCGATCGTTCCGCGTGGTGATGGGCATCATGCCCGGTTACGCAAGCGGCGGCGACGTGCCGGGAATGGCCATCGACGGCGTCGCCCCGGGCGGACCGGCCGAAAAGGCCGGGCTGAAAGGCGAGGACCGCATCATTCGAATGGGCACCAGCACGGTAAACAACATCGAGGATTACATGGCCGCCCTGCGGAATGCCAAGCCCGGCGACGTGGTGGACGTGGTGGTTAATCGTGACGGCAAGGAGATGACGTTGCCCGTGACGTTGTCGGGCCGATGATTCGGCGACACGGTTCGTCGCCGAACCGTGTCGCGATGATCAGAACCCGCCACGTGAGTGGCGGGCCGTGGCGCGTGGGTGTTTCAGCATCGGTCGGATGCGTTTTGTGCGGGATCAGCGGCCACGGGCGGTCGGCCCCGGACTCGCGTCCGGGGATCTGATGGCGGCTTGCGGTTCGGGAGAAGCGCGCGGGGTGAATGCCGGAGCAGGGAGAACGGCGGCGAACCGCTGTTTAGGTGCCTGATGTCGTGCGAGCCGTCGGATGGTCACGTCCACCGGATGCGGGTGCGGTATGCCGAGTGCGACCCGATGGGGTACCTGCACCACGCCAGGTATTTTGAGTTTCTGGAGGAGGCGCGGACCGAGGCGCTGCGCGTCGCGGGAATCAGCTACCGCGAATTGGAGGCGTCCGGCGTTTTTTTCGTCGTAGTAAAGCTGGTCTGCCGCTATCATCGGCCGATCCGCTACGACGACGTGGTGACGATCCGGACGAACATCGTGCGATTCACGCGCACGCGGATCGATCACGCGTACGAACTGGCCGTGGACGGGCGGCGGACCACGGAGGCGGAATCAACGCTGGCGTGCGTCGGGCGGGACGGCCGACCGATGGTCATGCCCGATCGCATCTGGTGCATACGGCAGGAAAGCCGGCCGAGGCGCGGAATCGCCGCCGGCAGTTAGGATTGAATTGAAGGGGCAGCAATCATGGTTCGATTCGCGGTGAACAACGGCGGCGGATTGTGTCGATCGTTCGCGGTTCTCGCAGGCATCGCGTTCATCGGAGCGGCGGTGACCGGCTGCCCCATGGCGGGCGGCAACATGAACGGCAACGGCAA
Organism: Phycisphaerales bacterium; assembly: GCA_013140575.1. GTDB lineage: Bacteria > Planctomycetota > Phycisphaerae > UBA1845 > UBA1845 > JABFSN01. The sequence goes on from JABFSN010000200.1 coordinate 7,800, forward strand.
TGCCAACGATAACGGCAACACCAACGGCAACGGCAACACCAACGACAACGTCGTGACACCCACCGGCGTGCCCGTGGCGTCCAAGTGCGCCGCGGCGTTTGTCGGCTGCTACGATGAGATTTCGCCGCAGTCGTCCAACTTGGTTCTGTATCGACCGGCCACACGCTGGGCGCAGACCAACCTCACGTGGAGGATGCTCAATTTTCTGCCCCAGTTCGAGGAGCAGTCGCAACTGAGCCTCGTGGAGCGCGCGTTTCAGGCTTGGTCGGAAGCATCGGCGTTGACGTTTGAACAGTCGTCCGGCGAGACCGATCTGGTGATTTCGTTCGAGTCCGGCGATCACGGCGACATGTTCCCGTTCGACGGCGCCGATGGAACGCTGGGGCACGGGTTCTTCCCCAGCACCAGCCTGCGCGGCACGATCCACATCAACGCCGACAAGGACTGGTCGATGGCCGGCGAGACCGGGTTCGATCTATACCCCGCGTTCCTGCACGAAATCGGACACTCCCTCGGTGTGGAACACGTGTCCGACGACGTGGCCATCATGAATCCGGGCTATGTGCCCGGGCTGCGTGAACTTTCGCTAGCCGACATCGACGCGGTTCAGCGGTTATACGGAGACGCGGACCACAAGGTGGTGCCGGCCGAGATCATCCGCGATTTGACGCAGATGCCCAACCTGCTGAGCGATTCGGACGAGGATTCCGACGAGGATTTGATCCCCGATTCGCTCGAGGTGCTGGTCTTCGGAACCGACCCGCTGGATGCCGACACCGACGGCGACGGCATCGACGATTTCGATGAGCTGTTCCGTTTCGGCACCGACCCGTTGCGGGCCGACACCGCCGGCGACGGTGATGAAGACGAAGATGGGTTGTCCGATACGGACGAGGCCGACTTTTTCGGCACCGATCCGTTCACCGCCGACACCGACGGCGACGGGCTGGGCGACGGCGATGAGGCGTTCTACTACTTCACCGACCCGCTGGAGTTCGATTCGGACGGCGACGGGCTGTCCGATTTCGACGATCCCTATCCGTGGTTCCCGTTTTTCGGCATTCTCCCGGGCGTGGATGTCTGTGAAGTCAACGGCTGGTACGGCGACCTGGAATGCGACACCTTCTGCCCGCAGGCCGACCCCGACTGCGACGACGTCTGCCTGACCGAAGGCTTCTACGGCGATCTGGAGTGCGACCTGTTCTGCGCCCTGCCCGATCCCGACTGCGAAGACATCTGCGTCTTGAATCACTGGTACGGCGACGGCGAATGCGACACATTCTGCGCCCTGCCCGACCCCGATTGCGGATTCTCCGACGACGACGTCTGCAGCGTCAACGGCTGGTACGGCGACTACGAATGCGACCTGTTCTGCCCGTCGCCCGACCCCGACTGCGACGACTTCTGCTTCCTCGACGGCCTCTACGGCGACGGCTTCTGCGACCCCGACTGCCCGCTGTACGATTTCGACTGCGACAACGCGGGCGGCAATTGCGTGGAAGACGCGGACTGCGACGACGGCGATCCCTGCACCGCCGACATCTGCCTCGGCGACTGTTTCAACGAGCCGGCCGACTGCGGTCTGTGTTTCGATGACTGCGTGTCGGCGTTCGATGGTGAATGTGACGACGGCGGCCCGGGTTCGCTGTTTGACGTCTGCGAATTCGGCAGCGACTGCGCCGACTGCGGCTTTCGTAACAGCGTCTGTTCCGACACCTGCGCGTTCTCGTTCGACGGCGAATGCGACGACGGCGGCCTCGGCTCGCAGTTCGCCGCCTGCGCCCTGGGCACCGACTGCTCCGACTGCGGCCCGCGCTAGACGCATCGGCCGACAGGCCGCGTGGCACGGGCATCTTGCCCGTGCTCGAGTAATTGCGCATGCAAGCCGCTTCGTAGGGTGGGCATTGCCCACCTCTTCGAAATCCGTGCCGCGAGAAAGGGTGGACAACACCCACGCCGCGGAACTAGGCAAGGCACGATTAGCGCTCCAATGAAAGACTTGGCGCCCGGATAGACCGGCCGAAATGTAGCTGACGAGTTTACTTATTGTTCACGACGCACCCGTGCGAACCGAACAACACCTTGCCTGCCCCAAATGCGGCTACGATCTCTTCGGACTTCCGAATGGACGCTGTCCCGAGTGCGGATTCGGCTTCGACGCCGAGGCTATAAAATCGTTGGCCCGCGACGCCGAATGGACGCGGCTGGACTCGGCTCAATCCGTGATCATTCGATCGACGATGTCGCTGGCGCTGACGATTCCGCTTCTCGTCGAGGGCATGGGTCTCCGTGGACCACCTTTAGTTTTCGTCGTCGTCGCTTGTTCCGTCGCTGCTTTTCTGACGTGGGCATCGATGACCGACCGTTTGCAATCCTTCGACTCGGTTGCAATTCTCGTGAAGCCCGTGGCATTCGCTGCCGTCGTCGTGGTCTACTTTTGGTTTGGATTCAAGCTGTTCATCGTACCAGCGGCCGTCGGCGTGCTTGCCGCTGCGTGGTATCCTCGTTTGCGGTCCTGGCCGCCGGTGGACTCCGGCGATCAAACGAAAGACACACCAATCACCCGCGTCGCCGTCCGCTCATCGCACGTGGCGTCCATCATGCTGTCCCTCGCGACGATCCTCACCTTCGTATTCTTGCTCACGAAATAGGCCGACAGAACTGCCTCGACGGCACGCCGATTCTCCAGAAACGGGCCATTTGCACTGCGAGCAACGGCGGTTCCGGCCGAATAACGAAGTGGGCGGTCAGGGACTCGAACGGGGTATCGTAAGTAGCGGTCAAATCAACGACTTACGAATTTCCGAAATCGGAAGCGGTGCGGAATCCGGTGCAGTCCGTGCAGATTCGGGCGAAAATCGACCGGTTCGGCGCGCCACCGACGCCGACAATGGCGACGCCGTAGCCGGTGTATCTGGGACCGATCCGACCGGCCTGGATGATCGGTTCGCCGAAGCGCTGACCATGATTGCACGACTTCCGCTGACCGACGCTGAAAAAGCCGACGCCGTGCGCCGGTTGCTGGCCGGTTCCGGCTGATCCGCCGACGCCGACGACTTCGGCCGACCCGGAGTTGGCCGCGGTGGTCGATGCGTGGCCGACGCTGCCGGATGCGATCCGGGCGGGCATCGTGGCAATGGTCCGGGCGTCCGGCGGAATGCCGGGCGCATGATCCCCGGATGATGGGCGGCGGGGCCGTCGGCCATTCCTGCGGACGGCGTCTGTTGCGTGGTTTTTGCCACTTCCTGATCTGTGCGTGGTGCGACATTCCGCAAATTCCACGCGTCGCGCGCTGGCATCGTGGCGATGGTTCGCGTGGCGCGTCCCGATGGTCGTTGACCACCGTTGTTGCGACGTGCTGACCGCGGGGCGTTCGGACGGATAGAATGCCGACGGCGGGCGGGTTGCCGGGTCGATCGTCGGGACTGCAATTCATCCGCGTGGCACACGAAAGAAACGGTGAAATAACGGTGAACGGCGGACCGGGCGCGACGATCCAAGCTGAGCGCGGCGGCGGCGGGATGGAACAAGACCGACGCGATGGCAATGGGCGCGATGATTGGCCGCGCGGAGTCGAACCGCATGGCGA
>JABFSN010000215.1 GCA_013140575.1 Phycisphaerales bacterium
CACTGGGGCGGGGGATTGGGCGGCGGTGGTTTCGGCGGATTCGGCGGCGGCAGCTTCGGCGGCGGCGGCTCATTCGGTGGAGGTGGCGGCGGTGCAAGGTGGTAATGCGTGTTTGAAATGCGGAACGGGCAATGCCCGCGGCGCGAAATTCTGCGCGTCCTGCGGCGCGGCCCTGTTATCCATGCGAGGTGGTGCGATGAACACGGTGGGTAAACTACTCCTCATGGTGGCGGCTGTTTTCGGCGGTGGCGCTCTGCTCGTCGGCGGCTGCGTATACAGCGGATACAACCGGGCGATCACGCTGGACCAGGGCGTCAAGGCCGCGTGGGCCCAGGTTGAGAACCAGTTACAGCGCCGTTTTGACCTGATCCCCAATCTGGTGAGCACGGTCAAAGGCGTGGCCGGCCAGGAGGAGAAGATATTTCTCGGCATCGCCGATTCGCGGAAGGCCTATTTCGCGGCCGGATCGTCCGCCGAAAAGATGCACGCCGCCAATGGTCTGGAATCGGCGTTGTCGCGCCTGCTCGTTCTGCATGAGACGTATCCCGATCTCAAATCGAATCAGTCGTTCCTGGACTTGCAGTCGCAGCTTGAGGGGGCTGAAAACCGCCTCTCCGTCGAACGCAAGAAATACAACGAGACGGTTCAGGCGCTGAACACGCTGTGTCGCAAGTTCCCGGGGCGCTACTATTGTAATCTCGCGGGAGTTGAACCGGCCCAGTTCTTCGAAATCGAAGACGCCGCCCGCGCCGTGCCGAAAGTCGACTTCACCGGCGGCGATCGTGACCGCGATTGACGGAGCTCGGGTCTATAACTTGCACGCCGGCGATGGAACCGAGTCGTCGACTCGTTGCTGGGTCGATTGCTGTCCATCGAAAGAGAACAACACCGCGTCATCGTCGATGCGCGCGTGCAGGTGGACCGGCCGGCCCCACAGACGTTGCAGGCTCTTCAGTGTTTCGACCGCGTATTTGATGTCCAGATCGACGCCGTTGTGACGGTGACCCAGATATAACTCTCCGCGATTGCGGTAGTTGCCGTCGAGCACGTAAATGTACGGCCGGGCGTGGTTGGTCAGCATGAACAACATCTGCTGCTTGATCTTGTCGAATTCGTTCTTGACGGCCACCACGCGCCCGGTGGCGGGGTCCATGCGGTAGTGATACAGTTTCTGATCCTCGGCGAATTCGGGAGTCAGAAACTCGTCGATAAAGGTCACGTCGTTGTAGATGCGGCGGACTTCGAAAATCTTCTCGCGGCCGGGAGACCCCCGACCGATCACGGCGCCCTCCGGCGGTTCGCACGTTTTCCACGTCCGGCGCGCTTCCATGTCGGTGCAGCGTTCGTATTCCAGGCCGTGGCGACCGGTGTTCCAGCGTCGCTCGATGTCGCGGAGCAGTTCGATCCCCATTTTGTAGGGGTTGAGCCGACCCGGCGACGTCGCCAGCGTTCCGGAGTGGTGATCGCAATAGGTGATCAGGTCTTCTTCCCGCAGGCAATACCGGGTCATGATAGTGGAGTGCCAATAACTGGCCCAACCCTCGTTCATGATTTTCGTCTGCCCCTGCGGCGCGAAATAATACGATTCCTGCCGGATAATGGACAATATGTCGGCCTGCCAGTCGGACAACGGCGCGTGCTCCAAAATGAACAGCAGCACGTCGCGCATGGGATGCGCCGGCATGCGCGTCTCGTGGGCGTCCTTTTCTTTCTGTTTCTTGTCGCGTTCCCGGGCCAACGCCGACGGCGGATTGATGAAATCCTCCATGTATTGCTTGGCCGGGTAACGTGTGACCCGCGGCGCTTCCGATTCCACCGGAGGGTGGGTGCGTGTCCAGCGGTCGGCGTCGCGGCGCATGAACACCGAATGCGGATCGATCAGGTCCTCCACCGCCAGACACGTGTCGATGAACGGCTCGACGCGGTCCAACCCGTGCCGGTCGATGTAGCGGCGGACCCGCGTGGCGTGGTTGGCCATTTCGTCCATCATGCGGCGATTGGTGCCGCTGAACCAGTGGTTGTGCTTGAAGAAGTCGCAGTGGGCGTAGACGTGGGCGATGACCGTCTTGTAATCCACGACGTGGCTGTCGTTCAGGAGATAGGCGTAACACGGGTCGTTATTGATGACCATCTCATAGATCTTGCCCAATCCGTAACGATGGGTGCGCTGCAAACGCTCGTATTCCATGCCGTACCGCCAGTGCGGAAATCGCTGGGGAAATCCGCCGTAGGCGGCCACCTGCGAAATCTCGTCCGCGTCGAGCAACTCGAACCGGGTCTCATAGAAATCGAGTTGCTCGCGGCGCGCGAATTCGGCGATCTCCTCCGCCCATCGGGCGATTGTGTCCCGCATGGTCTCTTGCCGGACGGTCATCGCCCGCCGCTCCGTGCTCGACTCGCGTGCACCATTGCGTCACCGCCCCGCCGAGAAAAACGCCTTGATGCTGTCGTAAATGTCGTCCTTGGTATTGACCCGGCTGGTGACCAGCCGTTCGTCATCGCCGAGGTGTTCGTGCAGGACATTGATGAAATTGCCGCTTCCATAGGCACTGGCCACCTGGCAATAACCGAGCAGATTGCACATTGGCAATAATTCGTCGCGCAGCAGGGTGCAGCATTCGCGGCTGTCCGACTCGCTGCTGTTATCCCCGTCGGAAAAGTGAAACAAGTAGATGTTCCACTCGTGCGGGACGTAGCGGCTCCCGATCAGATCGCGGGCGGCGCGAAACGCGGAACTGATCCGCGTGCCGCCGTCTTCGCGAATGCGGTAAAATGTTTCGCGGTCCACCTCGCCCGCGCGCACGTCGTGAACGATGTACCGGCTCTCGATGCCTTCGTAGTTGCGGCGCAGCCAGGCATCGATCCAGAACGCTTCCAGACGCACCAGCTCTTTCTGCTCGTCGCCCATCGAACCCGACACGTCCATCATGTAAATGATGACCGCATTGGACTGCGGGCTGGTTGTCGTCTTCCAGCTTCGGTAGGTGCGGTCCGACCGCTCGAATATAATGGTCGGGTTGTCCGGATCGTACGTGCCGCTGATGATGTGGCGGCGCAGCGCCCGCCGGTAGGTCCGGCGGAAATGCCGTAGCGACTCCGGCCCGGTCTGACGGATGCCGCTGTAACGGTCCTTCTCGCTGGTCAGGCGGCGTTTGCCCTTGGGTTCGATGCGGGGCAGTTTCAACTCCGCGCCCAGTATTTCAGCAAGTTCATTGAGGCTTATTTCCACCTCCAGAACGTGCCGCCCCTCTTCCGTTCCGCCCGGTCCGATGCCTTCGCCATTGCGATCGGCCTGATCGCCGGGCTTGCCGTCGCCGGTTCCGACACCCGCGTCGTCGTTGTCGCCGTATCGGAAATGGGGAATCTCGATGCCCCGTACCGGAATGGAAATGGCCTTGTTGCCCTCGCGGCCCAGCAGCTCGCCCCGCGTCAGGAACTTGCGCAGGTCATCGCGGATCTTGCCCTTGACGATCTGGCGGAAGCGCTGATGGTCTTTCGTGATGCCGCTCATCATGATTCCCGACCTGCCTCACCAATCCCCGGTCACGTCCGCTGTCGTAGCCCTTTGCGTGTCGCGGCATGTTTCATCCGCCCTTCGCGGCTCAGACATCCAACGCGATGCCGCCGGAATGGAGCCCATCGCCTCGGAGTCCCCACGTCCATCAACCTGCTTTGCGCCGGGTCATCGCCCGGTCATCGCAGCGATGCAGTCGACAACTCTCGGCAGTGGATCAACCCAGAACCATTCCGCACGGACGGCGAAACCCGGACATTTGTTCGACTCGACCCAACCCTCGGCATACGATCCAAGCTCCTGTCCGGCCGGCGCATCCACGGCGATCCGACGGGCCGCGGGGTCAATCATCCAGTACTCGCCGACCCGTCCGACCCGATAGCATTCGCGTTTCTCGCCACGGTCGTAGGCGGCGGTGCTCGGCGACGCAATCTCAATCACCAGATCGGCGGCTCCCAGCAGACGGTCATGGGTGACGAGTTCGCTCGAACGTAATGCCACGAAAATCAGGTCGGGTTCGAATTTACGCTGCACACCGAGATCCATGGTAAACGGTCCGGAAAGCACCTCCCCCAGTCCGTTCCGTTCCACATGCCCGGCGACAAGTTGATGCAGGAACCCGAATATCCGTTGGTGTCTCAATCCTGCCGGTGAATGCACGATCAACCTCCCGTCGATCAACTCCACGAAATGGCTCTCACCGGCCGTTTCCTCCCAGTCGGTCGGCGTCGCTCCATAACGAACGGCCAGAAAGCCTTCGCGAAGCCTCTCTCGCGGATCAATCGTGTCGACGGCCATGTCAATCGTCCTTACTGCTGTCCCCCCGGGCGAAGATGCTGGCCACATAGTTCAAGACGTCGGTCGCGCTGGTCTCGTTGTAGCCGAAATACTTGATCAGACGCTGCTTGACCACGTCGATCTTGGCCTGGGTTTCGTCGTCAACCACGCCGCTGACCACGTTCTTGAGCTTGATCGTGTCGCGCTGGTCCTCGAACAGTTTCAATTCCAACGCCTTGTGCAGCCGCTCGCTGGTCTTGTAATCGAACTTTTTGCCGTCCAGCGACAACGCCCCGATGTAGTTCATGATCTCCTGCCGGAAATCGTCCTTCCGCGACTCGGGAATGTCTATCTTCTCTTCAATCGAACGCATCAGACGCTCATCCGGCTCTTCATCCTGACCCGTGTACTTGTTCCGCACCTTTTCGTGCTGCGTGTACGCCCGGACGTTTTCAATGTAATTCGAGCACAGCCGGCGGATGGCGTCTTCGTCGGCGCTGATGGCCCGCTGCACCTCGGACTTGATGATGTCCTCGTATTCCTGCCGGACGATGCCCAGCATCTCGCGATAACGCTTCCGGGTTTCCTCGTCGGTGATCAGGCTGTGATGGTGCATGCCCGACGCCAGCTCGTTCATCAGCATGAACGGATTGATGCACTTCTCCCGAAGAGCCTGATCGGACACCAGTGCATTCGACAACTTATCCTGAATGTAACGCGGGCTGATGCCCTGCATCCCCTCGCGCGGCGACTCCAGCATCAGTTCGCGGACCGCATCCTCCGTATAATTGGGCACGCTCTTGCCGCCGTACAGCTTCAGCTTCTGCATCAACGTCAGGCCGGCCTTCTTGGGCTCGCTCAAACGGGTCAGCACCGCCCACATGGCCGCCACTTCAATGGTATGCGGGGCGATGTGGATGCCGCGAATGCGTTCGTTGTTGAAATCCTTCTCGTATATCCTGATCTCGTTGTCCAACCGCACGCTGTAGGGGATGTCGATCTTGATCGTGCGGTCGCGGAACGCCTCCATCAATTCGTTCGACTGCAGCTTGCGGTATTCCGGCTCGTTGGTGTGCCCGATGATGATCTCGTCGATGTCCGTCTGGGCGAACTTCTTCGGCTTGATGGAATGCTCCTGCGACGCCCCCAGCAGGTCGTACAGGAACGCGACATCCAGCTTCAATACCTCGATGAACTCAATCAATCCGCGATTGGCGATATTCAACTCGCCGTCGAAATTGAACGCTCGCGGATCGCTGTCCGACCCGTATTCCGCGATTTTTCGGTAATTGATGTCGCCGGTCAGTTCCGTCGAATCCTGGTTCTTTTCATCCTTGGGCTGGAACGTGCCGATGCCGCGGCGATCCTTCTCGCTCAAGATCAACCGCCGCACGGTGACGTGATCCACCACCTTCCGCCAATTGCCTTCGTAGCGCAGCAGCAAGTCCTCGAACATCTTCCGGCAGAACGGATCCAGCTCCCCCTCCACGCGGATCTGGTGCATCTCGTCCTGATTCTTGTTGATGGCGGCCAGCACCTCGCGCCGCGCCGCCAGCGGAATCAACTTCAACGGCTCCTCCAGCATCGGGCAGCGATGCACCTCGCGTTCCCCGCTCTTGCCCGGAATGCGCCAGTCGAACGTGTACAACGCGCCTTCTTCCAGACGCGAGTAGTATTCCAACCCCTTCTTCAGCAGCCGCACGATCGTGCTCTTGCTCGACCCCACCGGGCCGTGCAACAGCAGGATGCGCTTCTCCGTGCCGTATCCATGTGCGGCCGACTGGAAGAAATCCACCAGGCTCATCAGCGGCGCTTCCAGCCCGTAGATGGCGTCCCGGCCATTCTCGATGGGGTCGGAAAAAAAGTGGTAGCGAACCAAGTCCTTCCGCAGACGCGAAAACCGCTCCGAACCGAAATGCACGATCATGTCGTACACGCGCTGAAACGCGTTCCGGGCGACTTGCGGGCGCTGCACCACCATATCAAGGTAGTCCGCGAACGACCCCTCCCAGTGCTGTTCACGGAAGCGCTTGACGTCCAGCTTCTTTTCAACGATCGCGAAGATGTCGTCCTTGGCGGCCATGGTAACGTCTCCCTTCGCGCCTGTGATGCGGCGCGACGACCCACGCGTCGGATCGTTCTCGCGCCCCAAGTACTCCGATGGGTTACGCCCGGGCGACGCCCGGCCGCCGTCCCTGCCTCTGGATTTATCGGTTCGTCCGACGTGCAGCTTGGTACGCGCGACGCTCTTTCCAACGTCCTAACGAATCGTAGCCGCACCACGGGTCAAGTCAACGCACCGTCCCTTTATGGGACGAACCGAATCAACCAACACCCTCGTCCGCCGCTGCCGCTTGGCGGCCCGTTAGGGCGGGGCTACGATGATCGACGTGAAACCGGCGGCCAGGACCATCGACGACATCCGCCTTTCCGATCGGGATCGCCTCGTGATCCGCGAGGCCGCCGCCGTGCTGCGCGAACGGTTCCCGGTGAAGCGCATCGTGCTGTACGGCTCCAAAGCGCGCGGCGACGACGATCGCGATTCCGACGTGGACCTGCTCGTCCTCATGGACCACGATATGAACATGACCGAACGCGGCGAGGTCATCAGCGCCATCTACCCGGTTCAAATGAAACACATGGTCATGCTCAGCCCGCTCATCATCGGCGAGGACGAATGGGAAAACGGCGTGTACCAGGTGCTGCCCATCCACGACGAGATCGACCGCGACGGGGTTCTCGTATGACCCGCGACGAAGCCCGACGGTCCATGGTCGCGTACTGGCTGACCAAGGCCGACGAAGCTCTGGTCGCCGCGGACGCCGATCTGCGGGGCGGTCATCCTTCCTTCGGCATGAATCGCGCTTACTACGCGTGCTTTTACGCAGCCAGCGCCGTGCTTCTGCACGAGGGGCGCACATTCAAGCGCCATCACGGCGTTCGCGACGCGGTTCACACCCATTTCGTCAACGGCGGGAGGCTCTCCCCGGCGCAGGGGCGTTTGTACGATCGCCTGTTCGAAACCCAGCTTCGATTGGACTACGCTGTGTTCGCCAGCATCGACCCGGCCGAAGCCCACGATTTGTTTCGCCAGGCGAAGGATTTGGCCGCCGACTTGCGCAATCTGATCCAAACCGCGGAGTAAGCTCCGAATGACCCCATCGGAAGTCCGATGGTGCCGCCGCGCGACGACATCTGCTATACTCGCGTTCGATGAAGCGGGTGCGTTGGACGCCACATGCTGAGCGAAACTTGGTTGACCGCGAAATCGACCGCGCGGAAGCCGATGCCGTTCTTGCGGAACCGCAATACACCGTTGCGGTTCCACCAACCCGGAGCGTCTTGATGCGCCGATACTACGATCGCACCCTGGGGCAGGAGATGTTGCTTCGGGTGGTGGCTGAAGACTCGGCAATGGAGACGATTGTGATCACCGTTTACAAAACATCGCAATTGTCGCGATATTTGAAAGACCTGACGCCATGAAAGTAACCTACGACCCGGAAACGGACACGCTGACGATACGATTGCGCGACGAACGAATCAAGGAGAGTGACGAGGTTCGACCGGGCGTCATTGCAGATTTCGGCTACGACGGCGGAATTGTCCGGTTTGAGCTGCTAAACGCCTCCAAGATCGTCGAACGGACGAATGAAATGCAGTTTGCGGTCGGCGGTTGACGATGGCTCCGGCCTGCGGGTCCGTCAACGGCTACGACGGTTCCTCCACGCGCCAGTCGCCGTCTTCGCGAATGACCCGCCGATACAGCGTGTCCCGTTCGACGGGTTCGCAGCCGGCTTCGCGGATCAGCCGTTTCAGCGTGTCGACGGACAATTCCTGGTGGGTCGTTCCGCCGCCGCCTTCGCGTTTGGTAATGTCGTAGTAGACCACCGTGCCGTCGATGTCGTCCACGCCCCAGTTCAGGCTCACCTGGGCCAGTTTCGGCGTCTGCATGATCCAGAACGCCTTCACGTGCGAAACATTGTCCAGCATCAGACGGCTGATGGCCAGCGTCTTCAAATCCTCCAGACCCGTCGGTCCGGGCAGATGGGCGAGCGCGCTCCCGTCGGGAACGAATGACAACGGGATGACGCAGTTGAAATGGGCGGCACGCGACGCCAGCGACTCGTCCTGATGCGACCGCAGTTTGACCAGATGCCCCACCCGCTCCGCCCGCGTCTCGACGTGCCCGTACAGCATCGTCGCGTTCGTGAAAATGCCCAGTTCGTGCGCCGTCCGGTGCACTTCAAACCACTCGGCCTCGCCCACTTTGTTCTTGAACGCCTCGTCATGCACGCGATCGTCAAATATCTCCGCCCCGCCGCCGGGCAGCGAGCCCAGACCGGACTCGCGCAGCGCGATCAACACTTCGCGAATGGACATGCGCGGCCGGGCGATCCGCGAAAAGTGGATAATCTCGATGGCCGTGAAGGCCTTGATATGCATCCGCGGGCAGGCGTCGCGAATCGCCCGGCACATGTCCGTGTAATAAGAAAAAGGGAGCTTGGGGTGCAACCCGCCGACGATATGTATTTCCGTCGCCCCGCGTTCGTACGCCTCGCGGGCACGAGCCGTCATTTCGTCGACGGTCAGTTCATAGCCGGCATGATGATCGTGCCCGGTCGCGGCCTCGCCTCCGAACAGCGGAAGCGGCGTCCCGCCGAAATCGGTTGTCATCGGACTCGCGGAATCGCCCGACACGGCCTTCTCAAAAGGCAAATAGAACGAACAAAACTTGCAACGCAGGACGCAGTAATTCGAGTAATTCACGTGCCGGTTAATGTTGTAATACGCCCGCCGCCCGTGCAACCGCCGCCGCACGACGTCGGCCAGCGCGCCCAGCGTGTGTATGTCGTTCGATTCGTACAGCCGGACCCCGTCGTCAAAATCCAGGCGCGCCCCGGCCTCGACCTTGTCGGCGATGTCCGCGAGCGATGTGTTGGTCAGAATCGTGGGCCTTGCGTGCAGTTTCAAAACTCCAGCCTGTCCGACTTTCGTGGACGAACCCTCGCGTGGCGGTCAAACCGACTCCCCCACGGCGAGTACGTGTTTAGCGTCTCCGTGGGTCGCCTGCCACGGGCAGGCATGAAAGTAGTCCCGTGTTTCAACACGGGGTACGCGGGAGACCAATGGGCACCGAGTCCCGAAGGGACGGCTGAAATCCGGCATGACGCTTCAGCCGTCCCTTCGGGACTATGGGTTCTTGGCGTCGCCGTCATCCCAGCACTGAAGTGCTGGGCTACATTTACAGCGTCCCCGAGGGACGCTGAACCTGTACACCGCTGAAGCGGCGGGCGACGCATGCCAGTTTACCGCCGAACGCGCCCCTCGCCACCCAATACGACGGCGGCTCGCTACCCAGTCAGGCCATTTTCGCTATTACCCGGCCGGGTGTCATCCAATTCGGCTCGGCGCGCGTCATAATGGTAGCGGCCGTCGCGTTCGTCGGCCGATCACGACAGCAAGGAGGTCACGATGTTCCACACGATGTTAAGCGTTCAACGATTGTCGGCGGCGGCGGGCGTATGCCTGGTCTTGTCCGGATGCGTCAAACGCAAGGAGACCATCACCGTACATGACGACGGTTCGATGGCGCTATCCATTGAGATGGAAGGGGACCGGGCCGACGTCGAAACCGGCGCCCCCACGCTGGTCAAGGCCGATGGCTGGGAGTTTTCGCACAAACTGGAAATCGACAAGGACGGAAAGGAAACGCTGAAACTGTCGGCCAGCTCGACGATCGCCGCCGGTCAGCCGATCCCCGACGCCTACCCGACGAACGACAAGGATCAACCCACGCTCGCCGTCCGCCATCCCACGACGTTGACCGTCGATCGCCGCGCCGACGGCACCTATTATCATTTCCGTCGAGTCTACCACGCCCGCCGCTGGGCGAACGTAAACTACTGGCGGCACAAGCTGATCGAGGAGCCGCTGGAACGGTCGGACGAAAAATCGGTCGAGGAAATGAGCGACGAAAAGAAACAGGAACTCGTTCAGAACCTGATCCAGTTCGAAGCCCTCAAACAACTGTCCTTCGCCCGAACCGCCGCCGATGCCCTCCAGCCCCCGTTGCCCCAGGACGTCTGGCTGGCGGCGTGTCAAGCGGTTCGTGACGCGGCCGACGCCATCGACAAGAAGGAACTGCTCGCTCGTCTGGAACGCGAAGACGAAGACCACGCAAAGACGGGCGCGGACGACGCCAGGGTGACCGGTGATGACCAGCCGGCGGACGGGGAATCTAAAGCCGCTGAAAAACCCGACCCGGCCGGCGAGGAATTGACGCGGCTCGGACGCCAGTACCAGGAGAAAATTGGTGACGCGCTCCGCCAGGCGTTTCAATCGAAACGCATCGCGCAGGACACGTGGGACAAGTTTCAAAAGGCCTACGACACTGAAATGCGGCGGTTCGCGATGACCGAGGACTACGGCGACGAAGAATGGGAAGTGGTCGTAACCATGCCCGGCGTCCTGGTCGGCCACAACGGCGACAAGGTCGAAGGCCACGCCGTAACATTCGGATTCGAAGGGCAGGCCCTGTTCGACCGCGACGTCGAGTTATTGGTGACGTCCGTGGTCCGGTAGCGTCGGCTGTGGAATCGCGGCTTCGGATGCAGTACCTGTTGATTGGCGAAACCCCACGCCGTGTCCGTGCCTCCGCCCCGGCGGGGCGACGGACGGTATCGGCTCTCTACCCTCGCCCGCGATTTCGGCGACCCGGAACGACTCCGCGACCGCCTGCGACGCTTCGTAGGTCTTCGCGTCGGGGCAGTTCTGCCCGATTCCCAAACGCGATGCGCCAAGCCGACGTGAGTTCCTCGAAAACCAGCGGCCGGGTGTCGCCCACAGGATGCAAGAAGGGCAAAGGAGCGTGGCCGATGAACACCGAACCACTCGCTGTCCCGCACGAACCCCCGGTTTTGCCGTCGCTGCCCGGCCCCCGCGCTGACCTGTCGAGGCTAGCCCGCATTTCTCACCAAATTGTTGGATTGACGTTTTTTGGCGGCGGTCTGGCGTTGGAATTGAATGCGGGCGTCGAAGCGGGGGCACAAGGGGTGCGAGGGGGCTTCGGCGCCGGGTGTTGAA
>JABFSN010000018.1 GCA_013140575.1 Phycisphaerales bacterium
CTTGCGGCCAGCCGGCCCCCGCGAGACACTGCCTTCCATGGCTCCGCCTCCAGGATATCCGGGTTCCTATGACTCCCGGTATCTTGGAGGCAAGCCAGTTTCCTTTTCAAGTGGACCTATTTAGTGTTGTGACGCAGATTAAGTTTCGGGTCGGGTCGCACGGACAACGGTACTCCGTTGTCCGTGTGAAACCCGCCAGCGCGTTGAAATCGCAGTCGAGGCCGAAAGTCGGAGATCACGGGCAAGCGAGTACGCTTGCCCGTGCCACCCCGAAAAATTAGGTGTGACGGAACACTAGCCGCCCACCACCTTCGCTGTTTGGCGCCATTGCCCGGCGGATTGGATTCTGCGATCGCCGACCTTAGAATCAAGGCGATGAATTTTATCAAAATGCATGGCGCGGGAAACGATTTCGTATTCGTTGATCGATTCACCGAACGCGTGGCGGATCCCGCCGACGTCGCCCGGCGGATGTGCGACCGCCACGCCGGCGTCGGGGCCGACGGGTTGATTCTGATTTGCCCGTCCACGACGGCGACCGTGCGGATGGAAATGTACAACACCGACGGTTCGCGCTCGCAAATGTGCGGCAACGGCATCCGCTGCGTGGCCAAGTACGCATACGAGCGCGGGTTGACCCGCGAAGCGTCGATTCCCATCGAAACCGATGACGGCGTGAAGTTGGCCGAATGCACCGTGGAGGGCGGCCGCGTCACGCGTGTGCGCATGGACATGGGCCGGCCGCGGTTCGCGCCGCAGGAGATTCCCGTCCGTCTGACCGGTCCCGCGGTGGTGAATCATCCCATCGAAATCAACGGCAAGCCGTTTCGCATGACGTGCGTGTCCATGGGCAATCCGCACGCGATTATCTTCGTCGACGATTTGCAATCCGTCGCCTTGAACATCGATGGTCCGGCCGTGGAACGGCACTCGTTATTTCCCGAGCGGGTCAACGTCCATTTCGTGCGGGTCGTCGGCCCGACGCGGGTCACCATGCGTACGTGGGAGCGCGGCAGCGGGGCGACGCGGGCGTGCGGAACGGGGGCGTCGGCCGTCTGCGTCGCGGGCGTTCGGACCGAGCGGACGCAGCGCCGCATCACCGCCTGCGTCCCGGGCGGGGAGCTGGAATTGGAATGGTCCGAAGCCGGATCGGTGTACATGACCGGACCGGCCGTCGAGGTCTTTCACGGCCATTGGCCCGGCGAATAGTCGGCCGAAGCGCGGGAGTGATGACGATGGATCCGATGTACTTGCCCGGCGTGGAACACGCGGAAGTCGGCGGCGCCTACGGCGACCGAATCGGGGCGATGAAGTCGCAGGGGCTGCCGGTTCCGCAGATCTGGCACTTGTTCGGGTTCAAGCACGACGCGACCCGGCACCTGGCGCAGTACACGCAGCAGGTCATGCGCGGTCCGTCCCCGTTGCCGCCCGGTCAACGGGAGTTGATCGCCGCGTTCATTTCGCGGAAGAACCAATGCCGATTCTGAGTGGGCGCCCATGCCGCGGTCGCGGCCGAACTGCTGGGTGATCAGGCGACGGTGGACGCGGTTCTGGACGACTACCGGACGGCGTCGATTTCCGAAAAGGATCGCGCCCTGTTCGCGCTCGTCGACCGGATCAACCAGGCGCCGGAACGTGTTTCCCGTGAAGATGTGGAACGCGGACGGCGGGCCGGCTGGTCCGACGAGGCATTGTACGACGCCATCACGGTCTGCGCGCTGTTCCGATTCTACAACACCTGGATCGACGCGACCGGCGTGCAGGACATGCCCGCGGCCATGTACCATCACACCGGCAAACGTCTGGCCGCCGACGGCTACGCGCCGGCGGACGGGTAGACGCGACGGAAGCGCGGCGCGTCATCGGCGATAGTTGTTTTTCGGTAACTGGTCAGCCATTTGCCATGTTGCGAAGGCGATACCGGGCGACGAACGCACCGTAGGGCGGGTTTCACCCGCCGTCGCATGGCGCCGTTCCGCCGGGCAAACGGCGGGTGAAACCCGCCCTACCACTGCAACCACCGCTTGATGGGGTGATCGCGACATTGCAATCGGCTGATCTGTTACACAAGAACCAGCACCGGCCGGTTTTGATTCGATAATTCCTGGCCGGTTTTCACCTGATGGATGGCAGCCCTACCCACGGAACTTAACAGTGTGTTCGTTCTCGGGGTATGGCACTCGGCTGACTTGGTACGAATCATAAATCCGCGCATGGCAGGGGCCGCCCGTTACCGGACGGCCCCTGCCTGCATCAATCAACGAACGTGCGTCCTACCGCACGTACACGGTCACTTCGGCGTTCGACCGCAGCGGGATGACCCGCCGACCGGAGCCGACTAGAACCGTGGCGTTTTCACCATCGCGAACCGCCAGTCGGAACGTCCCGCTCGCGTCGTCCGACGCGTGGAACGTGAACGATCCCAGATAGGCCTTGCCCGGGTTGGTCACCGAACCGGCGCCCACCGCGGCCGCCAATCGGCCCGTGGACAAGTCCTGCGCCCGGTAGCTTTCGTGGTGCCCGAACACGTAACTCTTGTGGTTTACGTTCACCGCCAAGTTACGGAGTTCGAGCGCCCCGCTCCGGCCGCCGCCCGCATCCACGGCCAACTGATAGCCGCGGAAATCGGCCACGCCGTCCGCATACACGTGCACGATCACGTCCTGCCCGGCACGGACCGCGGACTTCTCCGGCACCAACTGCAACGACACCGGAGCGATGGCCCGACTTGCATCGGATCGCAACGCTGCGTCGTCACCAACCGGGCTCGCCGGCGAAGGCCCCGCCGAACAATTGCACGAGTTTACCCCCGAGAATGCATCGAGCACGCCGAGGATATCGAATATGTCGTGCATCCCGTCGCCCGTGCAGTCGGCGAGGTCCGTGTCCAGCGACGAACACGTGGTGAACACGCCCGCGAAGCCGTCCAGCACGCACAGGATGTCGAATATGTCGACCATCCCGTCGTGATTAACGTCGCCGAACACGTTTTGCGTGTGCGTGCAACCGGCGGCGGTGCACTGGTCCCACGTACAGACGTCGTTGTCGTCGCAGTCCTCCTGCGTCGTGCACGCCGGCGCTGCGCAGTCGCAGCAGATCCGGTTGATGCCGCCTCCGAGGGGCACTACGGTCTCAACGCAGGTCATGCCCGGCACGCACAGACCGACGCACCTGGGCGCCAATCCTGGAACCGGCGCCTCAACCACCTGGCACGAGTTGGGATCGCGGCACTCGCAATCCGCGACCGAGGTCACGCCCGTGAGCACGTTGTAGTCCATGCACCGCGGGATGCACTGGTCGTTGCCGGCCTGGCCGATGCCCATCCGGATGGTACCGGTGGTCGAGCCCATCATTCCGGCCAGCAGACTGCCGGGTGCACCCTGGAACTCGATCTCGTAGAAGATGTCGAAGAAACTATCGACCGCGAAACCGCTGCCCGGCGGGCCCTGACGCACCAACGTGGTATGGCCCGGGCTGGGCATGCCGAAGCCCGTTCCGGCCCTGATCCGCAGCAGATCGAAGTCCGGATCACCCGGCGGCAGTTGGCCTTGCAGCATGAACATCTCGGTCGGGAACGACTGCACCTCCGACCCCGGCGTGCGCGGTCCGGTATGGGTCTGGCACTGCACCTGCATGGCGATGTTGCGGTTGAAGCCGCCCAGCGGTCCCGTTCCCTGCATCTGCATGAAGAGGAACGAGTCGAAGGTCTCGATCGCCCCACCGAGGCTCCCGCCCGGCATCTCCGTCTGATTAAAGAACTTGTCGTGATTCGCGTCGACCTCGATCGTCGCGCCCGCCGGCAAGCCCGCAATCATCTCGTGGAGATCCTGCGGACTGACGTACCCGCCGCAACCCGCCGGCGGCAGCGTAATCGTCCCGCCGCCGTTGTCGGGCACCACGCAGGGCGCGCCGGCCGGCGTCGGTGAAGGCGGACAGGCAAACGGCAGACAATCCGCAACGCCGGACAGATCCGGTTCGCAATCCACCACGACTGGAGTGCAATCACAGCAGATTTCATAACCGCCGCCCGCGATCGGCGTGATCGTCTCCTCGCACGTCTCGTTCGTCGGGCACGCCCCCGTGCAGAACGGCACGACACCCGGAGTTACGTCCAGATGGCAGTCATTCGGCAGGCGGCAGTCGCACTCGATGACCGTGACGTTGCCCTGCACAACCTGCGCACAGCGCGGTTGGCAGTTTTCCTGTGTCGGCACGATCGTTGTCTGGCAGTCCTGCGTTTGCAGGTTGGCACACGGCGACACAGGCGGCGCCGGCAGCAGCGGGCACACCGAGTTCGGCGGCTCGCAAGCGTCGTCCGTACCGTTCATCGGATTGAGGTCGCCCAGACAGGTCGAACCTGCGCCCTGCGGCGTCCCGCCCGCCTCGTCACAGCACAGCGGATCCATGTTTAGGCAACCGCCTCCAGGGTTGGGGATGCAGCAGGCTTCCGTGGCCGCGCCGCACATCGAACCCGCGGGCTGAACCGAGGCGCCCGGAATCATCGCGCAGCAATCGGGATCGAGATTGGAGCACACGCCATTGACGCAGCACGGTTGCGGCGTACACGGAGTCAACGCGCCCGCGATGAACGTGCCGTTGCAGCACTCCGAGAACTCGATCGAGCAGTTGCCGGCCGCGTCGCAGCACTTGCCCTGGTTTCCGCAGGTGGCCGCGCCGGTAAACATTCCGCCCTGCGCTTCGCAACACGACTGGAACATGATCTGACAGGTCCCGTTGATGCAGCAGGCGCCCAGCGGTCCGCACGGGACATTCGGGCCCAACCACGTCCCCTGGCAGTCTGCAAGGGTGGTGATGAGACAACCGTTGCCCAGCGCGCTCAATTCGCAGCACGCACCCGTGTCGCACGGATCGTCGGGAATCTCTTCCCAACTCGTATCGCTGTGGATGTTCACGCCGTGCTTCGGCGGCGGCGTGCAGTGCGACACAAACTTGATGACACCGACGATCGGACCGCCGCCCACGTTCGTAAACGGAACGTCCGGCTGACCGTTGGGCGTGACGAACCACAGTTCCGCGGGGGGCAGTTCAATAACGGGCCCGCCCACCACGTGAACCGCGTTGAGCGCCCGCACGGTCATGCCCATGCCCTGCAATTCCATGTCCACAAAGACATCGAAGAAGCTATCCACCGACGGCAATTCCAACGCCGGCGGCGGCTCGGACACCACCGCGCCGTGACTCTGCTGGTTGGGGTTCAGCGTCATGCGAACCGCTCCCAAGACTGGATGTGCGCCCACCAGGTCCATGGCGATGATCTCGGTCTCGATTTGCGGCGCCCCCGGCAGCTTGTTCGTGCGACTGATCACCGTCGGTCCCTGCAGCTGCAAATCAAACATCTGCCCCGGGAACGCGTTCAGTGCAATCGTCACCTGCGCCGTCGTGACCGGCATCTCGTCGACCCCGCCCTTCGGATACTTCCGGATCGGCGGCCGCGGCTGCGGTAGTGCCGGCACGCCCGGATTCACCGGTTGGCACCACAGCGCCTTGCGGCACGGCGTGCCGTCGGCACAATTGGCGTCCGTCTGGCACGCCATACCGTTCTCGCACGTTCCGTATTTGTGCAGATTCAGCAGGTAAAACGCCATGTCGATCGACTTGGTTGGATCGTCGCAGCACTGCGTGTAGGCCGGCTGGCTGCAATGCAGCTCGTTCATCCAGTGATAGACCCACTCGCCCGGGCAGCCCATGTGGAGCGACCCCATGAAGGCGTCGTCCTTGTGCTGGTAGCCCGGAGGCGTCGTGTGCCACCCCCAGAAATCCTGGGTAATGGTCTCGCCGGTTTTGATCCCCTGCCACTGACCGGGGATCGGTCCGGGGATGGGCACCAGACCGACCTCCGCCTGGATGCTCAGCCAGTAGGTCTTGCTCGGACGCGGCGTGAAAACGCCCGTCGTCGGATCGAATTCATCGGGCGCCGCGAAGTTGTGGTCCAGACACTGCGGCAGGTCGACGTCGTAACAGAAGATACGATGACCGTCCCAGCCGGTCTTGGAAATATCCGTCCGCGTCACCTGATTATTCGGCACCACCCACTGAATCAGGAGGTTGCCCGGGCGGCTGACGGCCGTGTTGCAGTCGGACGCGCCGCCTACCGCGTTGACGACGAGGGGACCAAGGCCCTGCTGGCAGGTCGTGATCAGGCTGGGGTTCAGGTACCCGCAGATGCGGACCATGCTCCCCACGCCGTACGTCCCGAGCGCCGCGGGATTAAAGATAAGGTATTGGAACGAGCTGCCCTTGGGTTGGAACAGGATGCAGCCCGCTTCCACGCCCTGAATTAGTGTTCCGCACAGATCGATCGGGGCCAACCCCGGCGGCGTCGGTCCACAAGCCGTCGGCGGAACGTCCTCGTGGACGGCGACGAACCACCCGTCCGGATTCCGCAACGATGTACCGCCGCCCACGGGCGGTTCAAACGCTGAATCAAAGTAACTTCCGTACCATCGGATGCGGTCCACCGACCGTCGTGGGGCGGCGGTGTTGCAGCAATCGAGACCGCCGGTCGCCAGACACTGGTAAACCCCAAGGTCGCCCAAATTGATCAGGCCGTCGCAATTCAGATCGGCGCGATCACAGCCCGCGGCCCCGCCCCCGCCAAAGCAACTGGCGATGAAACCCTGATCTGTAGCGTTGCAAAGACCGTCGGCGTTGAAATCGCAGGTGCAATCGGGGCATTCGACGCAGAAGTCGTCGGCGATGACCCAGTTTTCGTACGGCGGAGGGTCGTTCGGGCAGGTCACCGTCACGCAGTTGTCGCCGATAAACGGCTGGCCCTGCCATATCTGAGTGCACTCAAGCGGAAGAACGTCGATGCACCGTGTGCCGGGCAGCTTGGCCGGCTTGCAGCACGCCGCGGTGACCTTGTCATCGTTGGGAATTTTGCCCGGATTGGCCGGCGCGATGCCGTGGGCGATCAACATGGCCAATTCCGGCGAGATGCCCGGCTTGCGGATGTCCGGCGGCTGACCGCCGCCCCCGCACTCGCAGGCCAACTGACAGGGACCGTTCGCCAGACCGCCGCAACCGACATCCCACCCGCCGAAGCAGCAAGCTGGATTAATGCCGCACACACACTGCTCGCACGCCGGATCGCCGCAGCCCGGCTGAAACGGGGGTTGGGGGTCACAGCACGGACCCACGCCGGCGGGGAGGGGCGCTCCGCAGCCTTCCATCCACTGGCCAGGGAAAAAGTCGCCTGCGGCGAATCCGTTGTTCGTGGCGGTATCGACCAGGCCGTCGCAGTCGCTGTCAAAACTGGTGCCCGGGTCGAGGTGCGACAGCGTCGGTCCGGAGGCCGATCCGCTGTGCGTCCACCAGCCCGTGGCGGTAAGTGACAAGGTCGTGGTCAACGACACCGGGCTGCCGACACCGCCGCCGACGCGCGAAAACGTCAGCACGGCGTTGACCGGCAGGGTGTTCGTGTAGGAACCGCCCTCGGCGCACTCGTGATTCAACGTCATCGTGCCCGTGGTCTGCGTCGCATCCAGGCACACGTCCACATCCCACTGTTCCGTGGAACTGTTGGCGTAAGTGACCGTGATCGGGTCGCAGCTTGCCAGGTGCAACGCCACGATCTCGATGGGGATCAGCTCGCCGACGCTGCCGGTGGTGAACGTCGGTGCCGTGGGCGCCAACCGACGCACGATCGTGTCGACCGGCGCGTTGGGCACGGGGGTGGGGAATATGGTCAGCGGAACACCCCCCAGCACGACACCGCTGTTGTACTCCACCGAACTCGAGCCGCCGAGCGACGTAAAAAAGCCGGCGGAGATCGTTTGGTAGTCGTAGGTTCCGCCGCCGCACGGCGTCACCCAAAGATCGTCACCCGGGCTGACCGGTCCGCTCGCCGCGACCGGTTGCACGGCCCATGCCAATGTGGCCGCGACACCGGCGACGAACGTCGCACGCCGCCACGGTCGATTCGTTTCACCTGACATCCAACACCGTCCCATTTGTTTCACCATGTTCATAATCCCCGAATCTCCTCGCCGGTCGCTTCGCGCCGGCCGCCCTTGTGTTGCGCTGGTGCTAGACGGTCGGAACTCCGTAGCGCAGACGCCACGAAACACGCTACTCCATCAACACGACAACCAACCCAGAAATCGATCCGGAAGTGATGACCGCGACGGAGCCCGGGTGGAATTCCCGGCTGCACTCCAACCCGGTCGCCCTCCCCCTTCTGCTAAATCCACCGCCGAGGGTGACACCCATCGGCAACAATCGACGCTTCATTTCGTTTCCCCCGCGCCCGCAATTCTACGCAACGCGGAAAGCCCGCGAACCCGATGCGCCAACGGCGAGTGAACGCTTCCGCGTATGAACGCCTTCGCGAGTGAACCCGCCGTGCGGACATGTTGCACGGCGCGCCCCGGTCGTCGAGGCACACCTCCGCCCTTTGCGTCTGAACGCGTAATGGGACCTACGACCGGCTCAAACAACCGCCATGTTAAGCGAAATGTTAATAAAAATGCAACAAAAATGCCGCGACAACACAACCAGTTTTATGGGAACTGTAAGTACTAGAGTCACGTATTACGATTCTGTTCATTATGGGTGGATTTCTGGAACCACCCTCGGCGCATGGCAAGGGCCGCCCGGTGTCCGGACGGCCCATGCCTGAATCACTCAACAAGCTGCGGGTTAGCGCACTTGCACGGTCAATTGGGTCGCCGGGCGTAGCGGGATCAACTCCCGACCCGACCCGACCAAGACGGTGGCCTCGTCGCCTGTGCGGACCGCCAGCCGAAACCTGCCGCTCGCATCGTCGGACGCGTGGAACGTAAACGAACCGAGGTACGCGTGACCCGAGCTGGTCACCGAACCGGCGCCCGAGGCGCCGGCCAGACGGCCCGAGGACAAGTCCTGCGCCCGGTAGTTTTCGTGGTTCTCGAACACGTAGTCCTTGTGGTTCACATCCACCTCCAGGTTGCGGAGTTGGAGCGTCCCACGACGACCGCCGCTCGCGTCCACGGCCAACTGGTAGCCGCGGAAATCGGCCACGCCGTCCGCGTACACGTGCACGATCAGGTCTTGCCCGGCCCGGAGCGCCGTACGATCCGGCACCAACTGCAACGACACGGGAGCGACGGCCCGACCTGCGTCGGATCGTAGGGCTGCGTCGCTGACCGGACTCGCCGGCGACGGCCCGCCCGGACAATTGCACGAGTTCACCCCCGCGAATGCATCGAGCACGCCGAGGATGTCGAAGACGTCGTGCATCCCGTCGCCGCCGGGGCAGCCGGCCAGGTCCGTGTCCAGTGCGGTACAGGTGGTGAACACTCCGCCGAACGCATCCAGCACGCACAGGATGTCGAATATGTCGACTGTGCCGTCGTGATTGACGTCGCCGTAAATGGTCAGCGTGTGCGTGCAACCGGCGGCCGTACACTGGTCCCACGTGCAGACGTTGTTGTCGTCGCAGTCCGCCTGCGTCGTGCACGGCGGCGCCACACAGTCGCAGCAGGTCCGGACGATGCCCGGTCCGATGGTTTGCACGGTCTGGTTGCAGGTCGTGCCGGTGGGGCAGCCGCCGGTGCAGAACGGCACCGTGCCCGGAACCTGGAACACGTGACACTCGTTCGGGTTACGGCATTCGCAATCGACGACCGATGTCTGGCCTGTTTGCAGGTCGTGGTCCATGCACCGCGGGATGCACTGGTCGTTCACGGGCGTACCGATCGCCATCCGAATGGTGCCGGTGGTGGAACCGCTCATGCCTCCGAGCTGACCGCCCGGACGACCGATGAAGTCGATCCGGTATTCGATGTCGAAGAAGCTATCAACCGCAAAGCCGCTGCCGGGCGGGCCCTGACGGACCAGCGTCGTGTGACCTGGGCTGGGCATGCCGAAGCCGCTGCCCGCCGTGATCCGCAGCAGATCGAAGTCCGGATCGCCCATGATCTGCCCTTGCAACAGGAACATGTCCGTCGGGAACGACTGAACGGGCGAACCCGGCGTGCGCGGCCCGGTATGGGTCTGGCACTGCACCTGCAGGCCGATGAACCGATTGAACGGGGCCAGGGGCCCGGTTCCCTGCATCTGCATGAACAGGAACGACCCGAAGTTCTCGACGTTTCCGCCGAGGGTGCCGCCGGGGCCTTCGTTCTGATTGAAGAACTTGTCGTGCCGCGCGTCGACCTGAATCGTCGAGCCTCCGGGCAAGCCGTTGATCATCTCGTGCAGATCGTCGGGACTGACGTATCCGTTGCAGCCCGCGGGCGGCAACGTGATGGTCCCACCGCCGTTGTCGGGAACGACGCACGGAGCTCCGGCCGGCGACGGCGCAGGCGGACACGCGAACGGGTCGCACTGCGTGAAGGTCGGATCCGGCTCACAATCCACGGCGATCGGCACGCAATCGCAGCACAGCTGGTATCCACCGACTGCGAGCGGCGTGACCGTCTCCTGGCACTGCTCGTTCAGCGGGCACGACCCCGTGCAGAACGGCACGACGCCCGGAAGTACCTCGACGTGGCATTCCTGCGGCTCGCGGCAGTCACACTGCACGACCGTCACGCCTCCCTGGTTCACCTGAACGCAACGGGGCTGGCAGAACTCGGTGGCACCGCCCGCCGCGCAATCCTGGATCAGCGCGCCCGTACATGCGGCAATTGCCGGCGGCGGAGGCGGCGGACAGAAGCCCGAGGGCGTACCGATGGCCATGCGGATGGTGCCGGTGGTGGATCCGCTCATTCCGCCGAGCGGGCCGCCAGGTTTACCGACGAAATCGATCCGATAAAAAACGTCGAAGAAGCTGTCGACCGCATAGGGGCTGCCTGGCCCGCCCTGACGCACCAGCGTCGTATGGCCTGGGCTGGGCATGCCGAAGCCCGTTCCGCCCGTGATCCGCAACAGATCGAAGTCCGGGTCGCCCAACGTCTGCCCCTGCAACATGAACATGTCGGTCGGGAACGACTGAATGGGATCGCCCGGCGTGCGCGGCCCGGTATGGGTCTCGCACTGAACCTGCAGGGAGACGGGGTGGTTGTATCCGGCCAGCGCGCCGGTTCCGTTCATCTGCATGTTCAGGAACGACCCGAACGTCTCGATCTCGCCGCCCAGGCTGCCGCCCGGCATGTGCATCGGGTTGAAGAACTCGTCGTGCCGCGCGTCGACCTGAATGGTCGAGCCTAACGGCAAGCCATTGATCATCTCGTGCAGATCGTCGGGACTAACGTATCCGTTGCAGCCCATGGGCGGCAAGTTGATCGTCCCGCCGCCGTTGTCGGGCACGATGCAGGGCACGCCCGCCAGAACCGGGCTGGTCGCGAACGCCCACGCCGCCGCCGCAACGGCGACCCTGGTGGCACAATGCCCCGGTCGATGCAAGTTCCGTATGATACAACACCCTCCCGTTCGTTTCACCATGTTCATAATTCCCGCATCTCCCCGCCGGTCGCTATGCGCCGGCCGACTTTGTGTTGCGCTGGTGCCGGATGGTCGGAACTTCGCAGCGCACACCCCACGAAACACGCTATCCCAGTAACACGACAACCAATCAAGAAATCAATTCGGAAGTGATAACCGCGATGGGATCCGGAACGACTTTCCGGCCATGCCCCACTCCGGTCGCCCTCCCCCTCCCGAGAAACCCACCGCCGCCGGTGACGCCGGTCGGCACGAATGGGCCGTTCAATCCACTTGAACCGGCACCCGCTTTTCTGCGCGCCGCGGAAAGTTCGCAAACCCATGACCGCGGCCGCAAGTGAACACGGATGCGAACCGACCCGCCGTGCGGATGAGTCGCGCGGTGCGCCACGATCGTCGGGGCACACCTCCGGCCTTCGTGTCTGAACGCGTAATGGGACCTGCGACCGGCTCAAACAATCGTGATGATACGCGAAACGCCAACATGAACACAACAGGATTACTGCGTCATTACAATTGATGTCCTCGTGAATTGACAACGTCGATTTGCACACTTCAATTTTCCCGGTCCTGCGTGGGTTGTCGGACGTTCGGGATGGAAAACCAGGTTTTGTCGCGGCCGCAGTTGGCCGGTAGATTCTCGTTCGCACGGTTGGAATTCGAGCGCACCGTCGCGCCGGAAGTTCACCACGCGGACAGCCCTGGAAGGAGCAGCTTCGATCATGCACGATCAACGCCTTGAACGCCTCGCCCGGGTGCTGGTGGACTACTCGATGGCGGTCAAACGGGGGGATGTCGTGGGGATTCGGATGTCCCCCCTCGCGGAACCGCTGGTGCTGGCGTTGTACAGGTCGGTGCTTGGCGCCGGGGGTCATCCCGTGGTGCGGATGGCACCCGAAGAATGCGCTGAGTCGCTGGCGAAAAGCGGAACCGCCCGGCAACTGGCCTACCTGTTTCCGCCGGATTTGGTCGAGATCGACGAGCTCGACTGCTACGTGACCGCGTGGGGATCGCGGAATTCCCGATCGATGAGCAACGTCGACCCCGACGCCCAGGCCGCAATCAGCAAAGCCCGTCGACCGTTGTTCGACGCCATTCTCAAGCGAATCGGGCAGTCCGGTCCGCGGAAGCTGCGTTGGGTGGGGACGCAGTTTCCGTGTCACTCGGCCGCACAGGACGCGGAGATGTCGCTCTCGGAATACGCCGACTTCGTGTTTGGCGCCGGGCATCTTGATCGGCGCGACCCGGTCGGGGAATGGAAACGGATGGGGATCGCGCAGCAACGCGTGGCGGACCATCTGAACAAGGCCCGCGAGCTGCGCTATGTGACCGAACAGGGAACCGACATTCGCTTCGGCATCCACGGTCGGAATTGGATCAACTGCGACGGCAAGAACAACTTCCCGGACGGCGAAGTGTTCACCGGTCCGATCGAATCGGCCACCGAAGGCGAGGTGCGATTCAATTTCCCGGCCGTTTTTCAGGGGCGGGAAATCACGGATGTACGGCTGAAGTTTCGTGGTGGGAAGGTGGTCGACGCGGACGCCGCGAAAGGCCGCGATTTTCTTTACAAGATGATGGATCAGGACGCGGGCGGGCGGATTCTGGGCGAGGTGGCCATGGGCACGAATTACTCGATTCAGAAGTTCACACGCAACACGCTGTTCGACGAAAAGATCGGGGGCACGGTGCACATGGCGTTGGGGGCGTCATTGCCGCGTTCGGGCGGGAAGAACAAAAGTGCGTTGCACTGGGACATGGTGCTCGACCTGCGCCGTGGCGGGCGGATCGAGGCCGACGGCAAGGTCATCTCCAAAAACGGGCGATTCACCCGCGCTGGGTTTCCGCGGCCGCGCTGATCGCGAATAGTGATTTCATTCCGGTGGCGTCGTTCGGAAAGGTCGCAAGACCTGACGGCGCCGCGGCGAGCAGCGGCCCGCCACTCGCGTGGCGGGTTCTGATTCGGCGCAAGCGCGACCGCGCCGGGTTCTTGCACCAGTGCCGCCGCGAGTTACGGCCACCCATTCCCGCATCGCGCAACTCCTTGTACGCTATTCGACCAAGGTAATCGAGGGTCAGCGCGGATGCGTGCGTTCGTCAAACACGATCTGGATGGCTTTTTCGGGCTGTTCATCGACAACCTGGTGCAGCTCCTGTTGATCGTCGCGCTGTGCGGCGGGATGTGCGGGATGACCGGCGAACACGCCCGCTTGATCCACGAACGGATTCTGCCCGGGGCGGCCGTTTCGATCCTTCTCGGCAACCTGTTTTACGCATGGCAGGCGCATCGCGTGGCCGCACGCGAACGCCGCGACGACGTCACCGCCCTGCCCTTCGGCATCAACACGCCGTCGCTGCTGGTGTACGTCTTTTTCGTCATGGCCCCGGTGTACCGCTCGACCGGGTCACCGGAGGCCGCGTGGCGGATGGGATTGCTGGCGTGCATCGGCAGCGGGCTGATCGAGTTTTTCGGGTCGTTCGTGGCCGAGCGCATCCGCCGGAACACGCCGCGGGCGGCATTGCTATCGACGCTGGCCGGCATCGCCATCGGCTTCATCGCCATGAAGTTCGCGCTGGAGATTTTCGTCTCCCCGGTGGTGGGGATGCTGCCGATGGCGATCATTCTGGTCACCTATTTCGCGAACCGGCGGATGCCGCTGGGGCTGCCGGGCGGGTTGATGGCCGTCGCGTGCGGCACGTTGATTGCGTGGTGCCTGCCCGGCGATTGGCTGATTCATCCGATGTCGGCCGCGGCGGTGGGCGAGGCATGGATGAGCAAGGGGTGGCATCCACCGCAATGGGCGGGCGACGCGATCCGGTCCCTGGCGGAACTGTCACCGGCCGACTGGTTGGGGTTCGTGTCGGTGATCGTGCCGATGGGGCTGATCAACGTGGTGGCGAGTCTGCAGAACATCGAGTCGGCCGAAGCCGGCGGCGACCGGTTCAACACCACGTCGTCCCTGGCCGTCAACGGAATCGGGACGCTGGCGGCGGCCGCATTCGGGAGTTGTTTTCCGACGACGATCTACATCGGCCACCCGGGTTGGAAGAAGCTGGGCGCTCGCGCGGGCTACTCCACGTTGAACGGCTTGGTGATTACGGCGCTTTGTTTTACGGGCACGGTGTCGTTGGTGAACAGCCTCGTGCCGCTGGAAGCGGGAATCGCCATTGTGCTGTGGATCGGGCTGGTCATGACCGCGCAGGCGTTTCAGGCCACGCCGCGCGAACACGCACCCGCCGTAGCGCTGGGGTTGTTCCCGGCCATCGCGGCGTGGGGGGCGACGGTCATGTGGGGGGCGTTCTTCGCAGCGCAACTGACCGTCACAGACGTCGCGTCGGTGTCCGACGGCGTCATCGAGACCCGCGTCCTGTCGCCCGTCGGATCGGCCACGACGATGCAGACGTTATTGGAAATGGACCACTCCGGCGCGGGCCGTTCGTCCATGGTCAACGGGTTTCTGATCCACGGACTGAATCTGATGGAGCGCGGCTATATCTTCACGTGCATGGTGCTGTCGGCGCTGGCCGCTTCGCTGATTGACGGTCGATTTCGCGCGGCGGCCGTGTGGGCGATTGTGGGCTCGGTATTCGCGGCCGTCGGCTTGTCGCATAGCTATACGCTGGTGGGAAATACGGTGGACTATCATCTGTTATTCGGCGACGCGCCGGACGGGGCGTATGCTTATTCGGCCTGGCCGATCGCGATTGGCTATTTGATGGTGGCGGGGGTCTGTCTTGCATTTGCGCGGCAGCGGGAGACAACTGCCGGGTCGTAACTCTCGCGCCGGTTCCCACGCAGCGGGGGTGTATGTGTTCAGTCCCTGGCACGGAGGCCGGATCCGGTGCCGGCGCGTTTTTCTCGGAGTGTGGATTCAACGGAATGTCGGGTATAAAGGTCCGTCATCTGGTCAAGGTCTATCGCGTGCACGAGAAGCCGCACGGACTGCGGGCGTCGGTGCGGTCCCTGTTCCGCCGTACCTACAAGCAGGTGCGGGCGGTCGACGGCATTTCGTTCGACATTGAGCCGGGGGAAATGGTCGGTTTTCTGGGTCCCAACGGAGCGGGTAAGACGACCACGTTGAAGATATTGAGCGGTTTGATCTATCCCACGACGGGGACGGCGGAAGTGCTCGGGTTTGTTCCGTGGCAGCGGCGCAATGCCTATCGGCGGCAATTCTCGCTCTTGATGGGCCAGAAAAACCAGTTGTGGTGGGATCTGCCGGCCAGTGAATCGTTCCGATTGCATCAAGCCATCTATGGAATCGAAGAGCGGCAGTTCGCTCGCGTGTGCGGTGAGTTGACCGCGCTTCTGAAGGTGACTGATCTGGTCAATCAGCCGGTGCGGGAGTTGAGCCTTGGAGAGCGGATGAAAATGGAGCTGATCGCGGCGTTATTGCATTCGCCGCGGGTCTTGTTTCTGGACGAACCGACCATCGGACTCGACGTCGTCGCCCAGTCGAATATCCGCCGGTGCCTGCGCGACTACAATCGCGACAATCAAGTCACCATCGTGCTCACCAGCCACTACATGCGCGATATTGAGGCGCTCTGCGACCGCGTGCTGGTCATCAACCACGGCCGGCTGATTCACGACGGGCCGCTGTCGGACATCGTCAGCCGGTTCGCGACCAGCAAACTGCTGACCCTGCGCTTTCTTGATGGTGTGTGGCCGGCCGGTCTGGAGTCGTTTGGCGAAGTGGTGACGGCGAATCCGCCGATGGTCACGCTGCGTGTGCCCCGTGAGGCGATCGCCCGGACCACCGCGCAGTTCCTTCAAGAGTTCGATGTCGCGGACATAAACGTCGAAGAGCCGCCCATAGAGGAGGTGATCGGCCAGATGTTCGCCGCGTCTCCGGCGCCTCACAACGAGACCCGCGATGCGTAAATACCGGACTGTGTTCATGGTCGCCCTGGCCGACCGGTTGGTATATCGGGTGGACTTCTTCGTCTCCACGTTTCTCATGTTCATCCCCATCGTCACCACCGTTCTTCTGTGGCGGGCGATTTACAGCGGGGCGGGCGGGGAGAATATCGGCGGTCTGAACTATTCAGACATGGTGTCTTACTACCTGCTGGTGATGGTGGTGCGGGCGTTCGGTTCCATGCCGCGCCTGGCGTCAACGGTGGCGTCGGATATTCGCGACGGGGAACTCCGGAAATACCTATTGCAACCGATCAGCTATCTCGGCTACCAGGGGACGCTTCGCCTCGCGCACAAGATAATTTATTTCATCATGGCCGCGGCGCCGTACGCACTAGTGTTCTGGATTTGCCGGCGGTTCTTGCCGGCATGGCCCGACGGCGGAACGCTCTGCCTCTGCGTGGTGTCACTGGTGCTGGCCGGAGCGATCGGTTTTTTTATCAACGCATTGATCGGTCTGTTGGGGTTCTGGTTCCTGGAGATCGCCAGCTTTCTGCACTTGTTCATGACCGTGCAGTATTTTCTCAGCGGTCACATGTTTCCTCTCGCGTTGCTGCCGGCGTCCGTACGCACCGTCATCAGTTACCTGCCCTTCGCCTACGAAACCTATTACCCGACGCTCGTGCTCCTGCAGCGGACGGAGATGGCGTCCGCGGTGGAGGTGATCGGCGTGCAGGCGGTGTGGGTGACGGTTCTCGCGATCGTCACGCGCGTGGCGTGGTCACGAGGGCTGCGGCGCTACGCGGCATTCGGGGGATAGGACGGCGGTCGCGATCGGCGATGGAGAATGGGGCGTGGGATGAGTCGCTACCTGTGCATTCTGGGGCGTTTCTGGAAAAACAGCCTGTTGCGCGAGATGTCTTTTCGCGGGCATTTCGCGGTCAATGTCTTCGGTGAACTTCTATGGGTCGTCCTGCTGCTAGTCTTTATCGACGTGATTTATTCCCGGACGCCGGACATCAACGGATGGACGGAGGCGGAATACCTGTTTTTGACGGGTACACACCTTCTGGTCACCGGCCTCTTTGAAGCCTTCTTCTTCGAGAATTGCTGGCGGATCAGCGGTCTCGTTCGCCGGGGTGATCTGGATTTCGTTCTCTTGAAGCCGGCCAACACCCAGTTCCTGCTCAGTTTCCAGCAGATCAGCTACTCGTCACTGGCCAACGCTCCGGTGGGCATCGGCGTGTGCCTGTATGCACTCCGCGGCGACACACAGGGGGTCTCGGCCGGCCAATGGGGTTGGTTTTGCGTGCTGGTCGCGGCCGGCGTCGTTGTTTTGTATTCGGTGCTGTTCATGTTCGCCCTGACCAGCGTTTGGCTGATTCGGCAAACGGGGGTCGATCATCTGTGGTTTTACGCCGTCAGCCTGGCGCGATATCCAGCGGAGATCTATCGCCGTTTTGTCGGCGGGGCGCTCTATTTTTCGCTCGTGTTCGTCGTTCCTCTACTACTGGTTTCCAATCTGCCGGCCAACGTCGTGGTACGCACCGTAGAGCCGTGGATGGTGGCATACCTGTTGTCGGCGACGGCGGTGCTGCTGTCGCTGTCCGGCGTCGTGCTCCGCGCGGCGCTGCGGTCGTACCGGTCGGCCAGCAGTTAACGCGTCGCCACGGGCGCCGGTTCGTGATGCGAAAAGACCGACCGGCCTGCGCCGGTCATGGACAGAGCGGACAGACGATGCTGCCCGCGAACGCGTCCAGAACGGCCAGGATGTCAAATATGTCGATGATGCCGTCGCCGGCGCACGGGCTGAGGTCCAGGTCCGCCAGGGGGCACGTGGTGAAAACACCCCCGAAGCCCTCCAAAACGCAGAGGATATCGAAGATGTCCACGCTCATGTCATGGTTGACGTCGCCGAAGAGATCGACGTTGACGCATTCGCATTCGTCGGGCACGCCGTTTCCATTCGCATCCGGGCTGGTCATTTCAAGGATGTCGCAACGATCGAAAAGCATGTTGCCGTTGCAGTCGGCGCTGGCGCACGAGGCCCCGGGAAAGTGTGCGCCGCCTGCCGCGTCGCACGCGTGACCGGGCAAATCGTCGCACAGACCCGGTCGGCAACAGCCGCCCACGGCGCATATCTCCGGATCGCACGCCCCGGCCCCGACAAACGTCCCCCCCATTCCGGCGCAGTCGCCGGGCGTCAGATTCTGGCAGGCTCCGGCCACGCAGCAGACGTTGTTGATGTACTCGATGAACAGGACCGGGCGATTGAGCGCCGTCGCAAACTCATCACTGTCGAATCGCTTGGCGGTGCCCGTGACCGACTCGTTGCCGCGGAGAATCCACCCGAAATTGGACGACGGGTTGTCCAGCCAGCCCTGAACATCCGCGACCATGGTGCCGGTCGCCCCCCATCCATAAAACCCGACATCGGTAACGTCGGTGCTCGCCGACGGAATGCCCGCCCAGTCGCCGCCCTGGTTGGTCCACGTCGTGCCCGGGCTGAAGCGATGCAACCACGTGGCGTCGCCGGCCGTCGCCGCGGCGCCGGTGCCTTCCTGATTCAACGCATTGGACGTCCCCTCGCCCCAGTCGGCGTTCAACCGGTGCAGTGTCACAGCCGTGGTTTGCAACCCGCTGGCCACACGGGAAACACTCAATTGCAACGCGACGCTCTGGATCACCGCGCCCACCGGGATCGCCGCCGCGACGTTGAAATGAACCACCGCCCGGCGAATGTCGCCGCCCGCAAATGCCTGGTTGCGACCCACGAACATATGACTCCCCCGGCCGTTGCTGATCCCGCCGGTGGCGTGTTGGTAGAGTGTGTTATCCCGGTCGGCGGGCAAACTGACCATGTCGGCCCAAGTCGGAATGGCGAACAGCGCAGCAACCCCCCACGCGACAGTGCATTGTCGGAAGCACATCGATCCACCTCCGTTGTTCCTGGAACGGCCCTCGCGGTTCCAAGTCTCCTGCGTACCCATGCCCGGCTTGAATTGGCGTCATCGGCCGATCGCCCGTTCGAGATGGGACGATCGCGTGGATGGGTGCGCGTTCAGCGACGGAACCCGCAGCCTATCAGGACATGATGATAACGAGTCTACTGGGGAATGACAGCGTGAATTTTTGGAGGAATCGGCTTGCGCACATTCACTTGATCTTTTCTCGGACGCGCGGCCGAAGGGTGATCCCCGTTCCCGCGCCAAGTGGGAAGGAGGGGCGCCCCACCGGTTCGCGGACATGCGTCGGACCGCGGTCAAGCGGCGGACCACGGGCGGGGTGATCGGCGACCTACGGGCACAGCGGACAAACGACACCGCCGGCGAATGCGTCCAGCACCGCCAGAATGTCGAATATGTCGATGGAACCATCGCCCCGGCACGGTGCCAAATCGACATCCGCGAACGCGCAATCGGCGAACACGCCGGCGAAGCCGTCCAGCAGGCACAGAATGTCGAAAATGTCCACGGTCATGTCGTGGTTCACGTCGCCAAAAAGAGCGACATCCACGCATTCGCATTCATCGGGTACGCCGTTGCCATTCACGTCGGAGCTGGTGAGTTGCTCGATGTCGCAGGCATCGAGGATGGAATTGGCGTTGCAATCTTCGCTGCCGCAGGTCATGCCCGGGTGATGTTGACCGCCGTTGGCGTCGCACACATGCCCGGGAAGATCGGTGCACAGGCCCGGCTCGCAACAAGCGCCCACCACGCACACGGCATTGTCGCATTTTCCGGGCCCCACGAACGTCCCGCCGGCCAAGCCGCACGCGGTCTCGTCGAGGTCGGCGCAGGATTCGCCCACGCAGCAGACGTTGGTACAGAACGCATCGTCAATGTTGCCAGCGATCAGGTAGGACCGGCCGCGGTTGCCCAGGTCCGACGCGGCGGTGATCAGGTAATCGTACCGGCCGTCGCCGTCGACATCGCCCATGCCGTTGGCGTCGAAACCGAAGCCGGCGCCCGCCACGTTGTGGGTGAATGTTTCCAGCACGCTGCCGTCGGCGCCCGAATAGACAAATGCCTTTCCCGCGTTGGCGGCGCCGTTATTGCTGATCCATGCGGCGAGGATGAAGTCGGCGAGGCAATCACCGTTGACGTCCGGGGTCATGCGGCCGATGCCAAACTGCCCGTTGTTGTCGCCCATGAGTGTGCGGATGAGCGTCCCGTCCAACCCGGAAAAAACATGGGCGCGATTGACGGCATAGTCGTTGACGTAGAAATCAGGCACCCCGTCGCCGTCCACGTCGTGGCCGCCGCTCATGAACCACAGGCCGAAATCGAGCGCGGGACCGGGC
The DNA here is from genome assembly GCA_013140575.1 of Phycisphaerales bacterium. GTDB lineage: Bacteria > Planctomycetota > Phycisphaerae > UBA1845 > UBA1845 > JABFSN01. The sequence continues at coordinate 20,553 of JABFSN010000018.1, forward strand.
GGCGGGGCAACGACGTATTCCTGATTGCAGTTGGCCCCGTCGAACGAGTACACATAGGCGCGGCCCACGGCGCCGGCGCCGGCGTGTTGCGCGCCGACCAGGATTTCACTGCGCCCGTCTCCGGTGTTGTCGCCGATCATGGTCACGCTCGATCCGAAGAACGCACCCGCGGACGGACCGTCGAGGGTGCAGATCAACGCGAGTCCAGAACCGGAGTATACGTACGCCCGCCCGGCGTTTGCGCCGGCCGCGTCGTTTTGCGGAGCGCCGACGACGACATCCGAAACGGCATCTCCGTTCACGTCAAACCCGCCGCTGACGCGGAATCCAAACTGGTCGGAGAACGCCTGACCGTTCAGCGTCTGAAGGACGCTCGCGGAAGTGCCGTTGTAAGTGTAGATGACGGCGCGGCCCGCCATACCGCCCGGGGCGCCCGCGATGACTTCCGGTCGGCCGTCGCCGTTCAGGTCGCCGGCGCCGGCGGCATCGAACCCGAGCTGCCAGTTCGCGCCCGGTCCGGTGGCCCGGAACAGTTCGGCCCCGGAGGCGCCGGAATAAACATAGATTCGTCCCGAGTTCGAGCCGTTTCCGCCGTTCGTGGGGGCGGTCAGGACCAGATCATTGATGCCGTCGCCGGTGAGATCGCCGACGTTGTTCGACACCCAGCCGTGCTGATCGCCCGCGGCCTCGCCTTCCCACGTGTGGATGGCCACGCATCCCTCCGTGCACTGTGCCCGGGCGGATGCGGCCGGCAGGACCACGCACGATGCGGCGAGAACCCAGTTGATCGGAAGTTCGTTCAATCGTTTCATGCTCGTTACCCTCAATTGATGGCGGGTCAGCGCCGTGGCGAACGCGGACCCTTGGCCGATAATGCCGCAGGCGGCGATTCCCGTCGCCCGAAACGGCGACGCGTCGCCACCACACCCGCGGTGGTTTCGATTAGCGCCGTGATTCGGCCGGAATCGCGAATCGAATCCGGGCGCGGCGTTGCTACAATGGAAAGCGACAGAAAGGCTCCCAGACCGACATGACCGGCATGGCCGGGGTTGGAAGCGGGGAATCGCAACGCTTGGAAACGAACACCGACATTTCACCCGAGATCGCCGGCACCCGGGACGGATCGAACGAGACGCTACGCCACCTGTTGCCGCTCATCTACCGGGAATTGCATGGCCTGGCCGCGAGCGCCCTGCGGCGGGAGCGCGGCGACCACACGCTCCAGCCGACGGCGCTGGTTCATGAGGCGTACATGCGTCTGCTGCGCCAATCCCGCATCCGATGGGATGACCGGGCGCAAGTCCTTTCCGCGGCCGCGCAGATCATCCGGCATGTGCTGGTGGACCACGCGCGTACCCGCCGCCGGAAGAAACGACAGGGGGACCAGATACGCGTTCCGCTTAGTGATTCCATCGCGGTGTGCGGCGCTCGCGACGTGGACGTGCTGGCACTGGACGAGGCCATTGCCGGGCTTGCGGCACAATCGCCGAGATGCGCCCGCGTGGTGGAGATGCGTTTTTTTGGCGGTGCGACGGCCGCGGAGATAGCCGTGATTTGCGGCGTGAATCCGCGAACCGTGGAACGCGACTGGCAATTCGCGAGGGCGTGGCTGTATCGGGCGCTGTCGTCCAACGAACCGCGTTCCGTGACGGTTGAGGCGAATCCCCATGCGGCCTGATTCGCACGACCGAATCGACGAGTTGTTCCACGCGGTTCTGGAATACCCGGTGCGTGACCGGACGGGGCGATTAGCCCATCTGACCGCGGGCAATGACGGTCTGCGCCGGGAATTGAAATCGCTGCTGGCCGCGCATGCTTCTGCGGACGGTTTTCTCGGCGAACCTGTATTCGGCGTGTTGAGCGACGCGGACCTTTCATCGGCCACGTCACGGTCCGGCGATGCGGCGGCGCTGATCGGCGCTCAACTTGGTGAATACCGCATTGAAGAATTGATCGGCGAAGGGGGCATGGGCGTCGTCTATCGCGCTGTGCGGACCGTCGATTATCAGCAGGAAGTCGCCGTCAAGCTGGTTCACCGGGGTTTGCTGTCGGACGCCCTGCGACGGCGATTTCACGCGGAACGCCAGACGCTGGCCCGCCTGCGGCACGATTCCATTTCGCGGTTGATCGACGGCGGATCGACGCCCGACGGTTCCCCCTACCTGGTGATGGAGTACATCGACGGCCGGCCGATCGATGTTTCCTGCGACGATCGGGTGCTTGGTGTCCGCGACCGCATCGCGCTGTTTTGCGAAGTTTGCGACGCCGTTCACTATGCCCACCAGAATTTGGTCGTGCACCGCGATCTTAAGCCGACGAATATCCTGATCGCCGTTGACGGCCGCCCCAAACTATTGGATTTCGGCATCGCGAAGCTGATTCAGGATGAACCGCGGATCGCTTGCGGCGACGCGACCACCGGCGTGTTTCGATTGCTGACGCCGCGTTATGCCGCGCCGGAACAGATGCGCGGCGACCCCGTCACGACGGCGGCGGACGTCTATTCGCTCGGCGTTATTTTGTATGAACTCCTGTCCGGGCGCCGGCCGTTCGATTTGGATTGTGCCGGGCTTGCCGCGGCGAACGGCGGCCGCGGCGCCAATTCGCCGGTTTCACCCAGCGCCGCGTTTTCTCGCCCCGATCGCGCGAGCGCGCGGCTTAACGACCCCGGTGGAACCCCCGCGGCGCGCGTCGCGGCCGCGCGATCGGCAACGCCCCATGCCTTGCGAAAAGCGCTGCGCGGCGACCTGGACAACATCGTGCTGAAGGCGATGGAAGTCGAAACGCATCGCCGCTACGGCTCCGCCCAGGAATTGGCGAACGAACTGCGGAAGTACCTGGCCGGCCTGCCGGTGGCGGCCAGGAATGGGTCCGGCGCCTATCGTGCTGCGAAATTCGTCCGACGCCACAAGGCCACCGTCGCGCTTTCGGCCGCGCTGGCTCTCGCACTCGTCACCGGCGCCGTCGGCACGAGTTTCGGGTTGATCGAGGCGCGGCGCGACCGACGATTGGCTGAACGACAACGGAACACCGCCGTCGCCGCCCAGCGCGAAGCCGAGTCCGTCGCTGCGTTTCTCAAGGAAACCATGACGTCCGCCAATCCCTACCAAACCGGCCGCGACGCCGGCACGATACTCGATCTGCTGGCCGACGCCGGCGACCGGATCGACACCGCCTACGCGGGTCAGCCGGCCGCGGAGGCCGCCGTGCGTTACGCGATCGCCGAAACCTACGCGGGACTGTGGCGGTGGAAGGACGTCGAGCGGCACGCCGCGCGGGCGCTTCAGGTGAATCGGGATTTGCACGGCGATAAACACCCAACCGTCGCCGACTGCCTGATCCTGCTCGGTCGGGCGCGGACCTTTGCCGTGGACGCCCGCGCGGTAGACCTGCAGGCGGAAGCGCTGGCCATCCGCCGCGGACTGTTCCGCGAGGACAGCCCGGAGGTGGCGTGGAGCAAGGCGGTGCTGGCCTTCGCGCTGTGGCATGCGGCGAGTCCGCCACGCTTCGAGGAGGCGGAATTACTTTATCTGGACGCGGTGTCCGTGTACCGCCGCAAATCGGCGTCGTACCCGATGAAGCTGGGCATGTGCCTTCATTCCCTTGGCGCCATGTACGGAACCGCCGGTCGGCACGCCGAGGCCGCCCGGGCGCTGGACCAGGCCCTCGCCGTCTATCGATCCATGCCCGTGCAACGCAACCGCTACCTGGCTGAATGCGTGCGGTCCCGTTCGAACGCCGTGGCCTCGCTCGGGCGGCACGATGAGGCCATGGCCCTACTTCGGGAATACATCGAATTGACGCCGCCGGGCTTCCGTTCCGACACGCAGGCGTGCGATGCGGTTACCCGAATGACCTACTTCCTGGAACGCCGGGCCGAGTGCGCCGGCAGCCCCCACGACGCCGCGTTCTTCCGCAACGCGGCCACGGGGTACCAGGAGTTGTTTGCGGCCGATTGCAACGATGACACGGCGTCCACCGCGCTCGCCACCGCATCGCGTTGATGCCGTGCCTGGGGGATGATCCGCGTATTCCGAGCCGTTCGTCGAACCGACACGACGGCCGGCATACACTGCCTGCCCGCCATCACGGACACGGCGGGCAGACGAGTTCTCCGGCGAATGCGCCCAGCACCGCCAGAATGTCGAAAATGTCGATGGACCCGTCGCCCCGGCACGCGGCTAAATCGACATCGGCGAACGCGCAATCGACAAACACGCCCGCGAAGCCGTCCAGCACGCACAGAATGTCGAAAATGTCCACGCTCATGTCGTGGTTCACGTCGCCGAACAGGTCGACGGTCACGCATTCGCATTCATCGGGCACGCCGTTGCCATTGACGTCGGGACTGGTCATGTCCAGAACCTCGCAACGATCAAAAAACTGATTGTCGTTGCAATCCTCGCTGCCGCACAGGGTTCCCGGGAAATGGGTGCCTCCCGCCGCGTCGCACGCGAAGGCGTCACGGTCGTTACAAACGCCCGCGCTCGGCTCGCAGCAGGCGCCGATCACACAAGTCTCGTCGTCGCACCCGCCCGTGCCTTGGAACGACCCTCCCGCCAACCCACAGGCGATCGAGTCAAGCGCTTGGCATGCGCCACCGACGCAACAGACGTTGCATACCAAGCTGGTGCATCCTCTCGTTCCCTGGTATGTCCCGCCCGCTTGGGCGCAGGCCACTTCGCCAAGCGTCTGGCAGCCGCCGCCCACGCAACAGGTGTCGGCGGGAACCGGCGTGAATTGAACCGTCAGCACGGGTCGGAAGATGACGTTGGGCGAATTGCGGCTGCCGAGTCGCTTGGCTGTGGCACCGAAACCCTCTTCGCCGCGAATGAGCCAGCCGAAATTCGTCGCGGGGTTATCCAGCCAGTTCTGCACGCCGGTCACCATCGCGGGCGTCGACGTCCACGTGTAAGTGCCCGTCGTGGTGATGTTGATCGACGCGACCGGCGTGCCCGTGAAGTCGCCGCCCGCCGTGGTCCAGCTCGTGCCCGGTGAGAACCGGTGCAGCCATGTGGCATCGCCGGCCGCCGATGGCGCTCCGCCGCCGCCCGGCGAAGAGTTGGACGTACCTTCGCCCCAATCGGCCAGGACGGTATGCAGCCTTGCCGGGCGCGACACCGAACTCCGAACCTGCAACACGCGGATGGTCAGGGCCACGCCGTCAATGGTCGCCCCGGACGGAATGGCGGCGGCCACGTCGAACCGAACCAACGCCCGGCGGATGAGATTGCCGCCTAGGGTGCCGTTTCGTCCCATGAACAGCGAAGCGCCGCTACCGTTACTGATTGTGCCCAGCGGGTCTTCGTAGAGTGTATTGTCCTTGCTCGGTGCGATGTCAACGCTATCCGCCGGAACCGGCGCCGGCCAGGCCGCCAGAAGGATCGCGCCAAGACTCGCCGTGCTTCTTGATCGGGGAACCATGTGCTCGCCTCCGTTGAAATGAACGACCGGGCACGCGCGTGCCCCAACGTCTGCGGTAAGGAAGGGTACTCCGCCGCGACCGACATTGCAAGCGACGTGACTTGACGCGAACGGTTCCGGAACTCGACCGCGACGGCCCTGCCGACCGCAAGTCTCGCGGCGGGTGGCGATGGAATCCCATTCCAGAAGCCGCCGACGTCCGACCCGGATTACCTGCCAGGTTGCCGTCGTCCGAAGGCAACTACGACGCGTCCACGCGTCCCTGCCACGCCGCGTCCACCTCGGCCAGCTCCCGCTCCAGCGCGTCGGTCTCTTCCTGGAGCTCCTCCAACAGATTCGGATCCTTGTAGACGCCCGGGTCGCCGAATCGCTCCTGCAGAGCGGCCAACGCCGTCTCGTGCCGAACAACGAGCGCCTCCAGCTCGTCGACGCTTAACCGGTCGAAGCGCGACTTCGATGACGGCTTCGGGCCGGCGGACTTCAGTCGTTTTGGTTTCGCGCGCACGACCGGTTCGGCGGGTCTGCGTTGCGTCTCAACGGACTGAACATAGAACGTGTAGTTTCCTTCGTAGACCGCGTATCCGTCGGGACGCATGACCAGCAGCCGATCGACCAGCCCATCCAAAAAGTACCGATCGTGGCTGACCACGACGATCGTTCCGGGAAACTCCCGCAACGCCCCCTCCAATGCTTCACGCGAGCGGATGTCCAGATGATTCGTCGGCTCATCCAACACGAGCATGTCGGGCGACGTCAGAATCAACTTGATCAATCGCACCCGCGACATCTCCCCACCGGAGAGTTTGCCCAGCGGTTTGAACACATCGTCGCCCGTGAACAGAAATCGCGCCAGCAGCGATCGTGCCTCGGCCTCGCTGAACACGCCGCACGTCTCGCGGACTTCATCGACGACGGACCGTTCCGGATCGAACGCGACGTGCTCCTGACCGTAGTAGCCGACCTGAAGCTTGCGATCGAGCGTAACCGACCCGGCCGTGGGCGCGATCTCGCCCAGAATGATCTTCAGAAGCGTCGTCTTTCCGCATCCGTTGGGGCCGGTGATGCCGAATCGCGTGCCTCCGTGGATATGGAACGAAAGGTCTTGAAACAGCCGATGAGCGCCGTAGGCCATGGCCAGCGTTTCCGCGCGCAGGATGACGCCGGTCTGGGCGCGCGTCTCCTGAAAACCGATCCTGGCGGTTCGGGATTCCGCCCTCGTCGCCGTGGTGAATTCGCCGGCCTTGAGCCGGCGCTCCAACCGTGTCCGGCGTCCCTTGGCCTCCTGCGAGCGCTGACCGGCGAGGTGCTTGGCGATGAACGCCCGTTCCTTGCGGATGAATTCGGCGTCCTTCACGAATTCGCGTTGCTCGGTCAGCATTTGCACGTCGCGCGTTTCCGCATAGCGGGTGTAATTCCCGGAATAACTGGTCGCCTGCGTGCGATTCACCTCGATGATCCGCTCACACAATCGATCGAGCAGATAACGATCGTGCGAGATGATGACCGCCCCGCCTTTGTGTCCGGCCAGGAACTTCTCGAGCCAGCGCGTCGCGTCGATGTCGAGGTGGTTGGTCGGTTCGTCGAGGAGCAGATAAGTTCGGTTGCGGAGCAGAAGTTTGGCCAGCGCCACCCGGCATTTCTGCCCGCCGGAAAAAATCGCCACTTGCTTCGTATAATCCGCCGGCGAAAAGCCCAGACCGCCGAGGATTTCGTGAATCCGGGTCTCGAACGTGTGCCCGCCGGCGGCGACAAACCGGGCCTCCAATCGATGGTACGTCTCCATCAGCTCCGGCAACCGCGGATCGTCGTGCAGGGCGGCCATTTCGTCCGCCACCGCGTGCAGCTTGTGTTCCAGCGCCAGCAGATCGGTGAACACGCTGCCCACCTCGTCGTGCAACGTCCGCTCGAGCGAGATGTCGGGTTCCTGGCGCAGGACGCCGATTTCGAGGCCGCGCTCCCGAACCACATTCCCCAAATCGGGTTGCAGGTCGCCGCTGATCAGCTTCAACAGCGTGGTCTTGCCCGCGCCGTTGTCGCCGACCAGCCCGGTGATCTGCCCGGCGTGCAGGTCCAGCGACACGTCGCGGATCACGATCTGCGTGCCGAATTGCTTGACTACGTTGTGAAGCGTGATCGCCGCCATTCGACTATCATAAGGCACTTACTGGAGAACCGAAAGCGGGGCGGCGCCGACGGGCGTTGATCGTACGGGGCAGGTGGGAATCGTATCCTCGCCCCGGCTCCCGCCAGGGTGGATCGGACGAGCCTGAACGACCCCCGTCCGGTGACTCACGAATGCTCTTCATGGACCCCATTTACCAAGAACTGATCGACCAGCGCGTCGTCCTCGACACCGGCGGACCCATCGTCTACCTCGGCACGCTCGTCGCCGTAACCGAGTCGGTGTTCGTCCTCGCCGACGCCGACATCCACGATTCTCGCCTCGGCCACGCCACGCCGGAAGCCTACATCAACGACGCCCGCCAATCGGGCGTCTCCCCCAACCGCCGTCGCGTCATGGTGATGCGCACCGCGATCATCAGCCTGTCCCAGCTCGATGACGTGGTCACGGAATGACCATCGGGCACGCCATTCCAGTCCATTCACTCCGATAATCCAGTGCAGGGGCGAGAATCCTTTCTCGCACCCACTCTTCGCGGGAATCCCCTCCCGCACCCGCTTCAGCCATCGCCCCGTCCGCCGCCCGGCGTTCCTTGTTCATCCTCAAAGGAATCGCTAACGTGGTTCACACGGGCCGGGCTTTGCGCCCCGCGAACCCATTGCCGACGGAACCCGCGCAATGACGACCGACGTTCACCGATGCTCAGCCGTCGTGCCCGCGCGCCGGTTCACGGGCGATGCCTCGGCCTTCACGTTGGTCGAGCTGCTCGTGGTCATCAGCATCGTCACGCTGCTGCTGGCCATTCTGGTGCCGGCGCTATCGACCGCCCGGCAGCAGGCCCGCGGCGTCAAGTGCCGCGCCCATCTGCATGGGCTCGGCAACGCGCTGACGATTTACACCGTCGAAAATCGCGACGTCTTCGTCCCCGGACGCATGCCCAAGGTCGACAATTGCAATTGGGTCTCGCAGATCGCCGGCGGTTTGAAGTACCGCCCCACCTTCCTGGCCATGATGAGCGCCAAAATCGGCATTCCCCCGTTCGACGACCCCAAGGCCTGCGAAAACGAACTCGACCGGCACGGCAACCACGGCGACCGGCAGGATTACGTCAGTCCGGTCTACGTCTGCCCGCAGGTCTCGAAATGGACCGACGAACGCAACGGCAGCTACGGCTACAATTACCAGTTCCTGGGCAATTCGCGGTTGCGCGACACCGCCGATCTTCATTCCTTCAAGAACTGGCCGGTCATCGCCACACGCATCCGCGTTCCATCGGACACGGTTGCGGTGGCCGATTCGATGGGAACGGCCGCCGCCTACCCGCCGAACGCGCGGCATGAATACCAGGGCAAGTCGCGGGACGCCGATCGCTACGGAAACGAGGGCTTCAATCTCGATCCGCCGCGCGTCGATCCCGTCGACGGCGAGATGACCGGTCTGGAAGGAGGCCACCGCACCGCGGTTCACACCCGCCACCGCGGCGTAGGCAACGTGCTATGGGTCGACGGCCATGCCGATGTGCGCACCGAAAAACAACTCGGCTACGTCAACAACCCCGACGGCGGCATCGGCTTCGAGGGCCGCAACTTTCTATGGTCCGGCACCCGCCGCGACGAACCCTGGATCGATCCCGCCCGCCGCTGAACCGGGTTGCTGGTGTCTGGCACTCGCCGACCTACCACGGCGGTCCGCACAGGTCGATGACCCCGTCGATCGGACCATCCCGCCGTACGCGAAGCGTCATGGTGCGGTCGAACGTGAATTCCACAATCGCGCCATACTGCCGGACCAGCAGCGTGCCGCCAAACTCCCGCCAGCCCAACCGTGCATAATAGGGGATCAAATCAGGCTCGCATACCAACAGCGCGAACATCACGTCCGCCTGTTCCTGAAAAAACTCGATCGCCCGCTGGACCCCCAGCGCCGCATACCCGCGCCCACGTGCGGCCGGGTGCGTCTTGACCCCGCCGATTCCACCAATCGGCACGGCCCGCCCGTCGTGCGTCGCCTGTCGCAACACCACGCCGATGTACGACGCAAGTTCCCCGTCACCGCCCCAAACCCGGACGCACCGCGGCGGCTTCTCCCACTCCAGTTTCCGCCCTGGCCAATCCGCCCACTCCGCCGGCGGATACACCGCCCGCGACAGAACGTCGACGGCGTCGCGTTCGCCCGCGTTAAGATCGGCCACTGCGGTGAACGCCACGTTCGCTTTCAATCGGATGTCCTTTCCCACCGGAAACCGCATCGACGTTGACGGATCATACCAACGTCTGCTATCAACGGCACGGTATCCGTTACGTTCACCCGGCGACGGTCCGGTCGTTCGGAACGCGGACGGGAGGCGGCGCGTGGCCTACATCGAACTCAAAAACGTCTCCAAAGCCTACCGCAAGCGGAACATCGACGTACCCGCGCTGAACGGGCTGAACGTCTCCATCGAGCGCGGCGAGTTCGTGGCCTTGATGGGTCCCAGCGGCTCCGGCAAGACCACCCTGTTGAACCTCATCGGCGGGCTGGACTCGCCCGACGGCGGCGCCGTTCGCGTCGGCGATTCCGACCTGCACGCCATGAACGAGCGGCAATTGACCGCCTGGCGTAGCCGGCACGTCGGCTTCATCTTTCAGATGTACCACCTGCTGCCGGTTTTGAACGCGGCCCAAAACGTCGAGTTGCCCTTGTCGCTTTTTCGCATGAAGCCCGCCGAACGGCGGCAACGCGTGGAGGTCGCGCTTTCCGTCGTCGGACTGGTCGACCGCGCCGACCACAAGCCGTCGCAGCTTTCCGGCGGTCAGGAGCAGCGCGTGGCCATCGCCCGGGCCATTGTCACCGACCCCGAGCTGCTGCTCGCCGACGAACCCACCGGCGACCTCGACGCCGACAGCGCCCACCAGGTGCTGCTGCTCCTCGAACGCCTCCGGGCCGAGTTCGGCAAAACCATCATCATGGTCACCCACGACCACAAGGCCGCCACCCACGCCTCGCGCATCGTCCATCTTGAAAAGGGCGCCATGTTCGCCGATTCACCGGAGGCCGAAACCGTTGTCAGCTATTAGCGGATTCCGACCGAAATCCCGGCATGCCCACCTCAGGCACGTCTCGCGGCATGGGCTACCCGCGCAGCACATGTTTAGCGTAGGTCCGTCACTTCCGTCGTCTTTCCGCCCCGGCGGGGCGGCGGACTGTAGCCACGGGTGGAGCGAGGCGCAGCATCGCGCAACCCGTGGACGCCGTCGCGCACGAAACCCCGCCCCGGCAGGGGCGGAGGAGTTGTTGCACATGACGCTAAACACGCTTCCAGCCCATGCCTTCACCGGCAGGATGCCCGTGCCACGCACCGCCAACCGGCACGGGAAACGGAAACGGTAACCCATGTCCGGCGTCACATTGCTCCTCAAAAACCTGACCCGTAACAAGCTCCGCACCCTGTTGACGGTTGCGGCCATCGCCCTGCCCATGCTGGTGTTCACCGTCGCCCGATCGTTCGTTGACGTGGTCGATCTGGTCCTGCGCGAATCCGACCGCAACATGCGCGTCGCGGTCCATCAAAAGCTGACCTACACCACCTACATGCCCCAACGCCTCCGTGGCGAAATCGAATCCCTGGCCCCACCAGGCGCCGTCACCGCCATCTGCCGCACCAGTTGGTTCGGCGGCCACATCGAAAACACGCAGAGCACATTTCCCAACATGGCCGTCGATCGCGACACGTTCCCCATTGTCTACAGCGAGTTTGGCCTCTCTCCCGAAGCCGTCGAGCGCTTTCGCAACGAACGCCGCGGCGCCGTCGTCGGACGTCCGACGGCCGACCAGATGAACTGGAAGATCGGGGATCGGGTTACGCTCGTGGGCGGTCTGCCCCCGTTTCTGACGCTGGAGTTCGTCATCGCCGGCATCATCGAGAAAACGAACAACCCCTGGCTTTATTTCGGTCTGGACTATTACAACGAGTGCTACCAGCAGGCCACCGGCGAGGCCGTCGGCATTCATAATTTCTGGCTCAAGTGCGGATCGCCGTCGGCCCGCGAGTGGGCCCTGTCCGAAATCGACAAGCACTTCGCCAATACCGACCACGAGACCCGCACCGAAATGGAATCCACCTTTCTGGCCGCCTTCACCCGCAGCGGCGGCGACTGGGTGGGATTGGTCTGGACCGTGGGCCGGTTGATCGTACTGGTCGCCGTGTCCGTCGCGTTCAATACCTTGAGCATGGCTTTTCGCGAGCGCACCCGGGAGCTGGCCGTGTTACGGGCGCTGGGATTCTCGGCCGGCAAAATCGTTCGGATGGTGCTGTACGAGGGTTTCGTACTGGGGTTACTCGCGGCCCTGATCGGCGTGCTGCCGCTGTACGTCCTGACCCGGCTCGTGGAATTGCAGTTGCCCAGCATCCCCTTCGCGGTGTCCATCTCGGGAACAACCCTGACCGTGGCGTCTACGGTCGCGATCGCCTGCGGCGTCCTGGCCGCCATCGTCCCGGCCTGGAGATCAAGCCGATTGAAAGTCGCCACCGCGTTGCGCAAGGTGGTCTAGTGCTCCGTCGAGGCTTATTTCTTGGGTGGCACGGGCAAGCGTACTCGCTTGCCCGTGGTCTTGCCGACCGCGCTTCATGTTGGTTTCATCATCGGCGAACGCCACCCGTGGACAACGGAACGCCGTTGGGGCGTCCCAACGACGTGCCCGGCGCGTTGCCCGTGCATTTAGCTTCCTGAAGACGCCCCGCCAACCAGGTGGAACTACGCCTACGGTTCAAGCGGCGCCGTGGTGCGAGGCAGGGAAACGCCCTTTTCCGTGAGGATGTCGGCCACGCCCTTCTCCATCGGGTTCAACTCATACGCGCGAAGCAGGTGTTCGATCGCCGCGCGGTCGTTGCGCAGGCGCAGCATGAACGCGCCGATCGCCGCGTGGGCGGAAGGGTTCTTCGGTTCAATGGCGACGGCCTGTCGGTAGCGCAGCAGTGCGGCATCGAGGTCGCCGCGCTCCTCGAGCTCGCGCGCCAGAAAAATCTGGGACCGGGCGGTGGGCCCGATAAAGGTCATGTTCCACTCGGCCGCGGAAAGGGCGTCGTCGTACTGGCCCTTCAGCTCCAGGACTTCGTTCTTGGCGACCAGCGCCGCGTACATGCCCGGCGCGGCCTCGATGGCCCGGGTGAAGTAGTCCGCGGCGCGGTCCAGCTCGCGCATGGCCGCCGGGTTGTTTTGCTCGTTGAGGCGTTTACGAGCGAGGGCCATGTGCACGGCGCCGAGATCGAACAGATTCTGTGCGTCCTCTGGCCACATCACTGCGGCGCGTTCGAAATTGTCCTTGGCCACCGCCAGGCGATCGTCGAACATCGCCTTCTGCCCGTCGACGCGGAGTTGGTGAAACGTGGGGCCGCACGCCCCGCAAAACATGGCCAGGGCGGCGGCGGCGAGAACGGCGTGCGGTCGACGAAATCGATTGATGTTCATGGTTTATCCCTCCCGGTCGTTCGGTTCATCCGCGGGGGAATATAGTGGATTGTCCCGGAAATTGCATGGTGGAAAATTACGGCGTCGCCCTTCGTCCGCCCGCCAGTGGAGAACGGGGGCGTGTGTGAGGATATAGTGGGGCGATGACCCCCGACGCGCTCCAGCGGTTTGTGATCCTGCACCATGCGGCGCCGGCGGGCGAGCATTGGGATCTGATGCTGGAGACAGGGGATCGCCTGGCCACATGGCAGTTGTTGAGCGCGCCGACCGGCGCGGCCGCGTGCCCCATCGAGTGCGTGCGGATCGGGGAGCATCGCAAGCTGTACCTGGACTATGAAGGGCCGATCAGCAGGGGTCGCGGCGAGGTGCGGCGCGTGGATCAGGGAACCTACACATTGCGGTCCCGGGCTGACGACGAGTGGATCGTGACGCTGCATGGGGAAACGTTGATCGGCGAGTTTCGGTTGCGGCATACGGGCGACGGGGAACGCTGGGTCCTGGCGAAACATTGAATCGGCGGCGTTGACCCTCCGCGCTCTCTGCGCCTCCGCGGTGAAATCCCAATGCCGCGGCTATCGTCCGCCGCGCACACGGCCGACGAGTCCCTGGGCCGAGGTTTTGATGCCCTTGACGGCGCTGGCCAGCGCTTCGCGGCTGGGGGCGTACTCCATGGCGATGTCGTAGTAGATTTTTTCGTTTTCGATCAGTTCGGCCAACGAATGCGTGAAATTGCGCATGCCCTCGTCCTTGCTCTGCGCGATGATCGCGGCCAGATCCTGGTCTTCGCCGCGGCGGATCTTGTCGCGGACGGTGGAGTTGTTCAGCAGCACCTCGGTGGCGGGCACGCGGGAATCGGGTTCGATGCCGGGCAGCAATCGCTGACACATGATGGCACCCAGGCTGACCGACAGGGACGAACGGATGAACTCGTGCTCGTCGTGGCTGAAGAACTCCAGGATGCGGGCGAACGTCTGGGCGGCGTCGGAACAGTGCACCGACCCCAGCACCAGATGCCCCGTTTCCGCCGACTGAATGGCTGCGAGCATGGTCTCCTTGTCGCGCATTTCGCCGATGAAGATGACGTCGGGATCCTGGCGGACCACGTAGCGGAGCGCTTCGCTGTAGCTGGGGATGTCGATGCCGATCTCGCGCTGCGAAATGATCGACTTGGCCGGCTGGAATACGTACTCGACCGGGTCTTCAATGGTGATGATGTGCTCGCCGCGGGTTTCGTTCACGTGCTGCAACAGCGCCGCCAGCGTGCTGCTCTTGCCGCTTCCGGTGACGCCGCTCACCAGGATCAGCCCGGCGTGCGTCTTGCGGATGGTCTCCTCGTAAATCTTGGGTAGCTGCAGCGATTCAAACGAGGGAATCTGGCTTTGCACGCGACGGATGGCCGCGTGCATTTCGTTGGTCGCCCGGAAGATGTTGACCCGGAACCGGTCGCCCTGTTCCCCCTTCACCGAAAAATCGAGATCGCCGCGGCGTTCGTACTCCTCGCGCCGGGCCGCGGGCACGATTTCGCGAAACATCTCCTCGACATACTGGGTGGACGGAACCGGCGGCAGATCGATCTGCTTGAGATGTCCCGCGACGCGATAGTACGGCTTGTAGCCGACCTTAACGTGCAAATCGGAAGCGCCGAACCGGGACATGCTCGCGAGCAACTCGTGAATCGTTTCCTTGGGTGACATGCCCGGTTTCATGTGAACACTTCCATGTGCGTCGCGACGCCAATCGGACTCCATCGACGCGCCGGCGGCCCGACCGCGATCGACAAACTCGTGAACGCGAACGCCGTCAGCGCACGAACAACACCACCAGATTGAGCACGATGACGGCCGCGGCCAGCACGGCGACGGCCGCGATGACCCCCGTGAACCATCGCCCCTGCCGGGCAAACAGTCCGGTCATCCGTTCTTCGCGGACGGCCGCCTCACACTGCGCGCGGGCCATCACGTCGGCCGATTGCACCAGTGTCTGCCGCATGACCCCCACCGATTCGCCAAACCCGGTCAACGACGCGGCCACCCGTTCATGCGTCGATTGGACCGCACCAAGATGCGCGGAGACCGATTGCAGGTTGTCGCGCTGGGCGTCCACCAGATTGGGAATCTGGGCGATGGCCTGTTCCCAGCGGGCCTGACGACCGTCGCTGGTTTCGAGCAGACGGGCGATCGACGCCAACTGCTCCTGTTGCACGCGGGCGACCTCGGTCATGCGTCCGACCGTGGCCGAAAGCTGAATCAGCGAGTCGGCCACCTGCCGGGTGCGCTCGTCGCGCACCTCCAGATGCCGATGGATCGAATCAACGAGACCGGACAACTTGTGATACCCCTCCTCGAGCCGCTGGAGCGAAGTCATCTGCGCCGGGCGGCGAAGCAGGGCCCCACCCGTGCTTCCATTCCCGCCGTGTTGATCCGACACTGGTTTGATCAGCCCGTCACCATCGGTGTCAAAATCGTGGTCGTTCAGTCGGTCGCCCGAGTCGCCCGGCTTGAACCAGTGGCCCATCCGTGTCCAGAATCGGTGCACGCTTGTCATGGCAGTCTCCTTACCACCCAGGGTTGAACCATCCGTGGCCCGTGACCCCTCTTTTATCTTAGAAACCGTCGGACGCACCGTCAATCAGATTCTTCCGAAAGCCCGCGGCTGACGACTCCCGATAGAAAACCGACTCCCACCACCGATCAGGCTCCTCGCTCGATTTCGGCGAACGCGGATGGACGGCCGTCAGGATTGACCGCTATCTGTTTGCCCGGATCAGGGCGATTGCCCGGCGACCCGCTTTTGGAAGTGCCCGCGCCAGTCGGCGGAAAGCGACGTCAACGCCGCGGCGCGCCGGGCGCCGTCAAGATTGCCGTGGTCGAAATGCCGCAGGTGCGACATTTCGACCACGGTCATGCGCGCGTCGTCCGTGGATACACATGCGACCGCATCACCGGCGGCGATTCGGCCCTCGCACAGAACCCGGAGATAAAAACCGACCCGACCGCTTTTGAGGAACGCCGCCGGAAACGCAGCGGACTTCATTTTGATGCCCAATTTGAGGCACGGCGCCCGCGGCTGGGACACCTGCAGTTCGGCCGACCCGATTCGGAACACGTCGCCGATATGGACCGTGGATTCGCCAAGCCCCTCGATGGTGAGGTTCTCGCCAAATTGACCCGGCGAAAAGTCGCCGCGGCCTAATTCGGCGGACCATGCCGCGTAGTGCTCCCATGGATAGGCGTAGACGGCCTTTTCCGGCCCTCCGTGGACGGAAAGATCGGCTTGCACGTCGCCCGCCAGGCCGTGTGTGTGGACCGCGATCGGTCCATCGACCGGCGTCTTGAAAATGCCCGTGGAAACGGGGCGGCCGTTGTGCATCACCAGCCGCGCCCGACCGACGTTGACGGAAAGAACCCTCACGGAGGGGCAATGTGGGGCAAGTCACCCCGGCGGTCAACGCTCGCCCCATCGACGGGCCGGAATGGGCTCGCATCGATATGAATTCCCGGTTCCCACCACGGACCCACCCGATTTATTTACGATCGCCGGGGCCGCTTCGCCTTTGGCTTCGACTTCGAGCCGTTGATCGGCGCGATTCGCGTGATGTGAATGGGATCGCAATAGACTAGTTCCATCGGCAAACCATCGGCGAGAGGATTTACGCCGATGGCCACGGCGAGAAGGGTGATAATTATGTTGTCCGGATGGCGAACGTCGTAGGAAGATCCATCCGACAGATGGATGCGCAGCGGCGTGAATGGCTGTTGGCGAACTCGCTTTAATACCTGCGAAGCGTGCATTCTTGCAGATTCTAGCAAATCGAGCGGTATCGGGCAACCGGCGCGGAATCACCGAAAACGATCGCATTATCCCGCAACGTCCAGATGCAGCCGACCGTCCTTGTCGCGAGTCAGGCCGGCGTCGGCCTCATTGGGATGATCCTCGTGATGTTCCTGCCCCGGCTGCTCGTGCTCGCGGCCTTGCCCGCCGGCGCCCTCGGCGTCCGTGAACACGGCCGTGTCGTTGTCGCTGGTTTCGATCAGGTTGCCGGCGTCGTCGATGGCACGGGCATTGCGCCGAGCCGCGTTGGCTTCACCGGACCGCGCCGCGTTTCGCGTGCGGGCGACTTCGGACTGAACGAAACCGGACTGGGCGGCCGATCCGGCGACATGCGGTGGAACAATGTCGGACATGGCGTTCACATGGCGCGGCGAGTGTCGGTTACCGAAGAACTTGCATCACCCGAAGGCGCGACGCTCGCAAAGAACGAACAGACCATCAACTCCGCCAACCCGATTGCGAACCAAGACAAGCAAATCGCCGGCGGCTTTTTCCTGCTTCTTGGCGACCGTTGCGCCTTTGCGTGAGCTTCACGCGCAGCGCGACCATTCCCTACGCCGCGAATTCCTCGATTTCCAGCGGCTTCAGCGTCAACTGCGCTTTCAGCCGTTCGAGGATGGCCGAGTGCATCTGGCTCACTCGGCTCTCCGACAGGTCCAGCGTCATCCCGATTTCCTTCATGGTCATCTGTTCGTAGTAATAGAGAATCAGTATCAGGCGTTCCGCCCGTGTCAGTCCCCGCGTCATCAGATCGCGGATGTCGCGCTTCTGGGCCTCTTCCATGGGGTCCGTCCCCCGGCGGTCCACCAGCACGTCGATCTCCCGCACCTCGCGGCTGGAATCCGTCTCGAACTGACGACGCGACAGCGACACCTGCGTGATCGCTTTGGAATCGCGGACCAGCCGCTCGAAATCGTCCTGCGGCAGCTTCAGATGTCGCTGCAGATCGTCGACCGTCGGCATCTGACCGTTCTGCGCCAGCAGGCTCCGCGTGGCATGATCCAGGCGATGAGCCCGGCTGCGCACCAGACGCGGCACCCAGTCCATGGCCCGCAATTCGTCCAAAATGGCCCCGCGAATCCGGGCCGCGCAATACGTTTCGAACTTGACGCCGCGCTCCAGGTCGAACGACTCGATGGCGTCGACCAGCCCGAACACTCCGGCAGACACCAAATCCTGGGTGTCCACCTCATCCGGCAGCTTGGCCGCGATGCGTTCGGAATTGTAGCGCACCAGCGGAAAGTAGATTTCCATCAGGCGGTTGCGCAGTTCCTCGGAAGCGGTGGCCTTGTATTCCACCCACATCGTGACCAGTTCTTCTCTCGAGACGGTCGGCTGCATGTCCCTAACCTCCCTTGGGTCCGCACGCTCGTGACCGGGCATCCTGCGGTCACGCGGCGGAACGGGTCTGCCCGGATGATTCGGGCCTCGCGGCATCCGAACGATCAAGTACGCATCGGCTGCGCACGCGGACCGGTCGAACTATTTCGCCGGTCGTCCGGATCGGACGGACCGGACTGATCGGACGTCGCTTCCGCTTCGCCAAACAACGATTGTTCTCGGCGGTGCGCATGTTCGCGGACCACAACATGCGCCGCCCAACCCACGCACAGCCCGATAAGGCAAAACAACAACATCGCCCAGACGGCGCGCTGCAGAATCAGCACCGGCGGATTGCGCACCCACAGCCCGGTCAGAACGGTCGTGGAGAAGGCCAGCAACCCGAAGGCCGCACCGGTCGCACGAGGTGTCATGGTCTGTCACATCCGCGCCACGTTGCGTGAACGGCCCGATGCGACGGAACGCAGGAATCGCGGGGAATCGAACCAACCGGCTTTCGGATCCATCCGCGGTCCTTCGACCGTGTTCTCAAGCCGCCGGCTTCCCTGCCGGCAACCGCGTGATCCCCAGGCGATGGAAACCACGCGACCAGCCCGACCTGTCGCGCCAACACACCGTCGGGCATTCGCCGCGCCGCCGGCACCTTCAATCGTGCCGCCAACGCGCTCAAACACATGCTCGCCGGCGATCGCGGGTCACGCAATGCCACAGGGCGTTGCCCGCGGACCGCCGCGTCAAGACCGGCATCTTGTAGAATGCGGCCGCCATATGCAAGATTAAAGTTCAAAAAAGTTTGGGAAACTTTCGCGACCCGCCGCCCCACCGATTCAGCAGCGCTACGAGTTTCGGCACGGTTAACCACGAATTGAATCGACCAGTGATATCTCCCCGCCGACAGCTTCTTAATTATTGTAAACACATCAGTTAGCGATGCTCGATCAGATTTGCTCACAACCACCATCACGTCCGCCGGCCACGCGAGTCTCATCGCGTTCGCGATGATGTCGTGCACCGCGAATTCCGACCGCCCACCCAGCCGCAGGACTCCTTGCGACAGCAATTCATGTTCGCCATTGGACATGTCGGCCGGCGCGCGCCGGTGCCGCGAACCCGTTCCCGCCCGACCCTTTTCGGCTGACGGATACGCCGCGGTTCGTCGTGCGGATTTCAGCATGTGGCGCTCGCCGCACCGGTCCTCACGGCCTTGAATTGCACCGGTGGGCCCAGAATCAGATCGGCCACACGCTCCGATTCACCCCGTTCGATGTCGTGGGGAACGGTCTGCCCGGTGGTCATGTATGATAGTCGCCCGCGGGCTCGATTCAGGCAGTTCAGAATGATGCCGAATCCTACCGCTTCGTCCAATCTGGTCATGATGACCCGATTGACGCCCAGCCCGGCGAACCCGTCGATCGTCCGCAGCAGCACCGGCCAGGCCGACGTCCCGGGCAGGACCAAATGGGTTTCATGCGGTTTCGCGGCCGACAGCAATTCGCCCAATTCGGCCAATCGCGATGCGTCGCCCGGGTTCCGCCCGGGCGTGTCAATCAACACGACGTCGCGATCGTTCCATTGCGCGAGGGTGTCCCGCATTTGTCCGGGCGTCGCCACGACGCGCAATTCCAGCCCCAGAACGTCCGAATAGGTGCGTAACTGCTCGACGGCCGCGATGCGGACCACGTCGGTCGTGATCAGCCCGACCCGTCGGCGATCACGCAGCGAATAATTGGCCGCCAGTTTGGCCACCGTCGTGGTCTTTCCCACGCCGGTGGCGCCCACCAGCGCGACCACCCACGGTCCCGCATCGTGCCGCGGCGCCGGCCGCGGCGCGACCGGGACCATCGACCCCACAAACCCGGCCAACTGGGCTCGGACGGTGCGCGGGCATCGCCGTTGTTCGTCGGAAAGCTCGACGCGCAGCCGACGCACCAGTTCATCCGCCAATTCCGCGGCGACTTCGGATTCGATCAATCGTCGGTGGACGCCGTTCAATTCGTCGGAACGAAGCGGACTATCGGTCGGAAATGCCGGCGTCGGAGCGTATTCCGCGCCGGAAGACGCGGTGCCACGCGCACGGTCGCCGCGCGAAGGATGCTCCTGCACCACTGTCCGGTCGCCGTCGCGCGTCAAATGGGCGGCCCGGTCTGCCTTCAACGCACCCCCCGACGCGGGCTTCACCCGGACCATGCCCGCGGCGGAATTCACGGAGACTCGATCCCTGGAGGCCGTGATTTCGACAATCGGTGACCCCAACCGGCCCAAACCCGGCCCGCGCCGGTAGGATCGCGTGTTCACGATGAACGCATCGGCCCCCAATGCTCGTTTCACCCTGGCAAGAGCCTCCGCCATCGTTCGGCCTTCAAACACTTCAAGCTTCATGCTTCAACACCACCATCCCGCAGGTTTCGATTTCGACGCCGCGGACGATCTCCCCGAACGACAGCACGGCGATGTGCGGCAATACCGGCTCGATCATCCGCCGCATCCACAACCGGACGCGGGGCGCGCTGACCACGACCGGCGTGCGCCCCTTCAGCGTCGGCAGCGCCCGTTCCACCTCATTCCGGACGGCCTCCACGATCCGCGACTGCATGATCGGCGGCATGGTCCACTGAATGCCACGGTCCGACACTTCCAGATGCGCGGTGACCGACTCTTCCAGGCCGGGATCCAGCGTAATGCACGCCAGGACGCCCTTGTCGTTGGTGTGTTGCCCGCAGATGGTTCGCGCCAGCGCCGCGCGCACGTATTCGACCAGAATGTCGGGGTCCTTGGTTCGCGGCGACCAGTCCCCGATGGTCTCGATGATGGTCTCCAGATCGCGGATCGGCACCCGCTCGTTCAACAGGAAGTGCAGCACCTTTTGCACGTCGCCCGGTTTGATGACGTTGGGGATCAGCTCCTCCACCAGCTTCGGCGCCCGCTCCCGGAGGGTGTCGATCAACCGGTTCACTTCCTGCCGCGACAGCAACTCCGGCGCGTGCCGCTTGATCGTTTCCGTCAGGTGCGTCGACACCACGCTCGACGCCTCCACCACGGTGTAATTCCGCTGCTCCGCCGCATGACGGCGGTCCGGCGCAATCCAGACGGCCGGAAGCCCGAACGCCGGCTCTTTCGTCTCCGTCCCGCTGACCCGCTCCGTCACCATCCCCGAATCGATCGCCAGCAGGTGGCCCGGCAACACCTCGCCGCTCGCCACCTGATTGCCCCGGATCTTGATCGCGTATTGATTGGGCTGCAGTTGCATGTTGTCGCGGATGCGCACCGGCGGAACGACGATGCCCAGTTCTTGCGCGATCTGCCGCCGCATGTTCGAAATGCGGTCCAGCAGGTCGCCGCCCTGCTGCCGATCCACCAGCTTGATCAACCCGTACCCCACTTCCATTTCCATCGCGTCGGGCAAAATCAGCTTCTCCGGTGCGTCAGCCGGCTTGGCCTTGCTTTTGGCCACCGCCGCCTTCGCCGCCGTCTGACGCGTCTTGGTGAACATGGTCCCCATCGTCACCAGCGCCGCCGCGAATCCCAGCAGTGGCAACTTCGGCAGCGGCGTCGCCAGCAACGCCACCAGGAACGCGCCCGTCAGAATCATCGCCACAGGCTGCTGAACCAGTTGCGCCACCATCTCCTCGCCGAGGTTCTTTTTCGACGCCGACCGGGTCACGATCAATGCGGCCGCGATGGACACAATGAACGCCGGGATCTGCGACACCAGTCCGTCGCCGATGGTCAGCTTGGTGAACACCTCCAGCGTTTCCATCAACGGCATCTTCTCGTTCACCATCCCCACGTAGACGCCGCCCAGGATGTTCACGAACGTGATGATCAGTCCCGCGACCGCGTCGCCGCGCACGAACTTGCTCGCCCCGTCCATCGCCCCGTAGAAATCCGCTTCCATGCTGATCTGTTCGCGACGCCGCCTCGCCTCGGCCTCGTCGATCAACCCCGCGTTCAAATCCGCGTCGATGGCCATCTGCTTGCCGGGCATGCCGTCCAACGTGAAACGGGCGGCCACTTCCGCGATGCGCGTCGCGCCCTTGGTGATGACCACGAACTGGATGATCACGATGATCGCGAAAATGATCACCCCCACCATCAGCACGTCGCCGGCCACGAACTCCCCGAACACGCGGACCACCTCGCCCGCCGCCGACGGTCCTTCCTTCGCGTTCGTTAGAATCAAGCGCGTGGTGGCCACGTTCAGCACCAGTCGAAACAACGTCGCCGCCAGCAGCAACGACGGAAACGCCGTAAAATCCAGCGCCCCTTTCATGTACATCACAGTCAGGAGGACTACCGCCGAGAAGGTGATGTTCCCGGCCAATAGCACGTCCATGATCGACGGCGGCAATGGCACCAGCATCACCATGATCATGCACAGCGAAAAAATCGGCAAAACGACCGAATGGTGTTTTCCGACGATCCTCGCCACGCCCCGCGGCGTCAGGTCGCGCAAGGTCTTGAATGGGTCACTAACGGCTATAGCCATGAATCCAATCGTCCTGTGTCAAGCCGGCTTGCAAACGCATTTCAGAGCCGCGGGCCCAAGCCCGCGGACGACCACCAATGCAGTCGTCTGGGCCCTCGCTGGTGCGAAAACCCCCTCTCGCGCCCCGCCGCATCTCTAACCCGCCGCGCGGCGCCGAACGCTCTTCCCGCTCAACTCGTAGACGTACGCCAAAATTTCCGCGACGGCGCGATAGAACCGCTCCGGGATTTCCGCCCCGACGGCCACGTCGGCATACAGCCGCCGCGCCAGTTCCGGTTTCTGCACGATGGGCACGCCCGACACCATCGCGATCTCGCGAATCCGCTGGGCCAGGTAATCCGCCCCCTTGGCCACCACCTTCGGCGCGACCATCTCTTCGACGTCGTAACGCAACGCCACCGCGTAATGCGTGGGGTTGGTCACCACCACGTCGGCCTTGGGGACCGCCGTCTTGATCCGCTGCGCGGCCAGTTTCAATTGCACCTCGCGCCGGCGCCTCTTGATCACCGGGTCGCCTTCCATGCGCCGCATCTCCTCTTTCACTTCCTCCTTGGTCATCTTCAGTTGTTTTTCGTGCCGGAAGCGCTGATACAGATAGTCCAGAATCGCGAGCACAATTAACGCCGCCGCCAGACGCAGCGCGACGTGGGTCACCAGTTTCGACGCCAGCGGCATGGTCAGCACGAAATCGACGGTGTGCGCCAACAGCATTTCACTGATAATCGGCCGGACCGACAGCCAGGCCACTCCTCCGACCACGATCAGCTTCATGATGTTTTGCGCCAGATGCACCAGCGAATTCGGCGAAAACATCCGCTTGAATCCGCTGACCGGGTTCAATTTGTCCAGATTCGGCGTTATCGGCTTCCATGTGAACAACAATCCCACCTGCGAGAGCGTCACCACCAGTCCCACGAACAACAGAAACACCATTAGCGGAACAATGGACTTGAACGACTCGACGAACGACTCCGCGGTCAGGACCAGCACCGCGTCGATCCCCTGGCCGTCGCTTCCGTCGATCGCCCGCTGCGTGATCGCGACCATCGTGGTCCAGATGTGGCGACCGAACAGCAACAACGCCACAATCGCGGCCAGCAGACCGACGGCCGCGTTCAAATCCTGGCTGCGCGCGATCTGCCCCGACTGGCGCGCTTCATTCCGCCTCCGCGGTGTTGGGGCTTCGGTTTTGTCGCCGTGTTCGTCCGCCATTGCGCCCTCTCCGCTCGCCTACCCATCTATTTCGAACGCAGTTCCCCTGTAGGGTGGGCACTGCCCACCTCTTTCCTCTACCCACCCAATCCAAACGCACTCCGCAACGCCTCGAACACATTTACGATCTCGTCGTGAATCAGGTCATAGGACAACGACATCGACAACGCCGCGGCCGCCAGCGCCACAAACGCACGAATCGCGAACCCGACCGTCAAAATGTTGAGCTGCGGCATGGTGCGGGACATGAATGCCATCACCAGCGAGGCGATAAACAACGCCGTCAACGCCGGCGCCGACAGTCGCATCCCGAAAATGAACGCGCTGCGCAGCACGTCCTCCAACAGCGTCACCATCGATTCGCTCAACCGGAACGAGCCGGGCGGAATGGTCTGATAGGTGTCCAGCAACGCGGCCACCGTCGACCGATGCCCCCCGATGGCCAGGAAGACCATCAGCATCACCAGGAAATAGACCTGCCCGATGATCGACGATTCCTCGTCCAGCATGGGGTTGACCACCTGCCCTAGCGCCAGACCCGCCTGCTGCCCGATCATGGTGCCGGCCAATTCCGCGCCCGAAAACATCACGCTGACCGTCGTGCCGATGATCAGCCCGATCAGCAACTCGCCGAACACCACCACGATCACGGACCCGATCGTCAAGAACGTCGGCGCCGTGCGAAGCACCACCGGGAAGATCATGCACGACACGATGAAACTGAACGCCACCTTCAACTGGGGCGGGTGGGCCGAACTGGAAATCAACGGCGCCGTCAGCGTCAGACCGCCGACGCGAAACAACACGATTGCAAACGCCGGGAGCATGAACTGAATATCGAAAATCGCCCACGGCATCTCGTCCGCCCTTGCAAATCACAACTCGCCGGTCAATCACGATTACGACCAACGAAAACCGCCCGCAGGACGCCATCCCGGCCTCGCTGGTGCGAGAATCACTTCTCGCACCCCTGTTTGCGGGAATCCCTTCCCGCTGGTGCGAGAATCCTTTCTCGCACCCACTCTCCGCGGGAATCCCTTCCCGCGAACCCGAACCACCCCGCCATCACCCTCGAACGGCAATGACCCGACTGCCGCCATCCTCTCGCCCGGAGGGCGCACGAACTTAGGGCCTATCCCAAAAACAGTTTCGACGCCTGAAAGGTAATGCAGGCCAGGGTCATATGCAGCAAGCCCAGATAATTCTCCGGTTTCTTCTCCCAGCGAATCAGAATGCGTCGAAATCGGTT